>NZ_DATMTD010000030.1:0-10091 GCF_035565035.1 Oxalicibacterium sp.
TTTTGTTTTCAAAATCGGCAGCGGGCAATTCAAACCCCGTGCATCGAGGTCCTTGATAAATTCCATAGTCGTGCGTCACCTCAGTACTATCGAAGGGGCGATTCTACTCTTAATCGCACGACGATCAAATTGCGTAGCGTCGGGAAATTTCCGATTTAACAATTGATTGCAGTCGCAACAACATCCCGACATCCCGACGCCAGCGAACAGTAAGCGAACAAACGGCAGGCAAACCCTGGAGTCTGCCTGCCGTTATTTGCAACGCGGTGCCACAACGAGCCTTAAGCGCGTTCGCCCACCCATGCAGCGACACCCTGCAATGCCTTCGGCAATCCGCTGGCATCCGTGCCGCCAGCCATCGCCATGTCGGGCTTGCCGCCGCCCTTGCCGCCAACCTGCTGCGCGACAAAGTTGACGAGTTCACCGGCCTTGACCTTGCCGACGCTGTCCGCAGTCACACCTGCGATCAGGCTGACCTTGCCGTCGTTGACTGCAGCCAGCACGATGGCGGCAGTTTTCAGCTTGTCCTTCAGCTTGTCCATCGTCGTGCGCAGTGTTGCGACGTCGGCATTTTCCAGCCTGGCCGCCAGCACCTTGATGCCGTTGACATTGACCGCCTGCGACACCAGTTCATCGCCTTGCGACGACGCCAGCTTGCCTTTCAACGCATTGATCTCGCGTTCCAGCACCTTGACCTGATCCAGCACCTGCGTCAGACGCGGCTGTAATTCTGCCGGTGGCGATTTCAACGTGGCAGCCGCGCTGTGCACGGTCGATTCCAGATCCTGCAGATAGCTCAATGCGTTGGCCCCGGTGATCGCTTCGATGCGACGCACGCCTGCCGCCACGCCGCTTTCACCGACAATCTTGAACAGTCCGATATCGCCGGTGCGTCGCACATGCGTACCGCCGCACAATTCGCGGCTGGAACCGATGTCGAGCACGCGCACGGTTTCACCGTACTTTTCGCCGAACAGCATCATCGCGCCGGTTTTTTGCGCCGATTCGATATCCATCACGCGTGCCTGCGTATCGGAGTTGGCGAGAATCTCTGCGTTGACACGCTTCTCGATTTCCAGAATCTGGTCGTGCGTGATCGGTGCGTTGTGCGCAAAGTCGAAGCGCGTCTTGTCGGCGTCGACCAGCGAGCCTTTCTGCTGTACGTGATCGCCCAGCACTTCGCGCAAGGCCTTGTGCATAATGTGCGTGACCGAGTGATTGCGCATCGTCGCCGCGCGGCGCTCGCCATCGACCGACGCCTTGACCTTGTCGCCGACCTTCAACGTGCCCTGCGTCTGCACGCCGTGATGGCCGAAGACATCCGCCTTGATCTTCTGTGTATCCTCGACGCCGAACTGCACGCCTTCCGCACTGATGACACCCTGGTCGCCGACCTGGCCGCCGCTTTCCGAATAGAACGGTGTCGTGTCCAGCACGACGATGCCGGACTGGCCTTCTTTCAACGCTTGCACTGCAGTGCCTTCGAAATACAAACCGACGACCGTGGCTTGCGCTTCAAGATGCTCGTAACCGGTGAAGACGTTGCCCGCGCCAGTGTATTCGACCGCGCGTTCCATCTTGAACTTGCCTGCCGCACGACCGGCCGCTTTCTGTTTTTCCATCGCGGCCTTGAAGCCGTCTTCGTCAACGCTCACATCGCGTTCACGGCAAACGTCCGCCGACAGATCGAGCGGAAAACCGAACGTATCGTGCAGCTTGAAGGCGACGTCACCCGGCAAGACTTTCGCGCCGCCGGCCAACGCCGCATCGAGAATTTCCATGCCGTTTGCCAGCGTTTCGAAGAAGCGTTCTTCTTCCGCCTTCAGCACGTCGGTAATGCGTTGCGCATCGGCTTTCAGCTTCGGATATGCGTCGCCCATCTGTTCGACCAGGTCCTTCACCAGCTTGTGGAAGAACGGTTTCTTCTGGCCGAGTTTGTAACCATGACGAATTGCGCGTCGGATGATGCGGCGCTGTACGTAACCGCGGCCTTCGTTCGATGGAATCACGCCGTCGGCAACGAGGAATGCCGTTGCGCGGATGTGATCGGCGATGACCTTCAGAGAATTGTTGGCCAGATCGCTCGTATTGGTTTCGCGCGCGGCAGCCTTGATCAGCGCGTCGAAAATATCGATCTCGTAGTTGCTGTGCACGCCCTGCAGAATCGCCGCCAGACGTTCCATGCCCATGCCGGTGTCGACGCATGGTGCGGGCAGCGGTTTGACCGAGCCGTCTTCCGCCATGTCGAACTGCATGAACACGTTGTTCCAGATTTCGATGAAGCGGTCGCCGTCTTCGTCCGGGCTGCCCGGAGGACCGCCGGCAATGTGCGGACCGTGATCGTAGAAGATCTCCGAGCATGGACCGCATGGACCGGTGTCGGCCATCATCCAGAAATTGTCGGACTTGTAGCGGCCGCCCTTGTTGTCACCGATGCGGATTACGCGCTCCGGCGGCAGGCCGATTTCCTTGGTCCAGATGTCGAAGGCTTCCTGGTCCTCGAAATAGACCGTGGCCAGCAGTTTCTCGGCCGGCAGGCCGTACACCTTGGTCAGCAGTTCCCACGACCATTTCAGCGCGTCACGCTTGAAGTAGTCGCCGAAGCTCCAGTTGCCCAGCATTTCGAAAAACGTGTGGTGACGTGCGGTGTAACCGACGTTTTCCAGATCGTTATGCTTGCCGCCCGCGCGCAGGCAGGCCTGCACTGACGTGGCGCGCACATACGGACGCTTGTCGGTGCCGAGGAACACGTCCTTGAACTGCACCATTCCCGAGTTGGTGAACATCAGCGTCGGATCGTTGCCCGGCACCAAGGGGCTGGACGCGACGATCGTGTGACCTTTCGACTCGAAGAACTTCAGGAATTTTTCGCGGATTTCGGACGATTTCATGTTCGTGGACGGAATTGGCTGTTAGCTGGGGAAACCGTCGATTATACGTGATAAGCGTCCAATAGCCCTCTCCCCGTCATGGTCGGATACGAGCAAAAAACCACGGAAAACCATCGAAAAATCGCCCGTTCTTACGTTACTTGACGGTCGCCGCAATCCCGCTGAACTGCGGGCCGATCAGATCGATACGGTCGGTGCAGAACCCATCGACGCCCCACGACATGATTTCCGTTGCGCGCACGGGGTCGTTGACGGTGTAACAGAACAGGCCGAAGCCGGCTTCCTTGACCGCACGCGCCAGCGGCGGCGTCAGAAACTCATGATTGGTCATCAACGCAATCGCGCTCAACGCGTGCAGGCGCTCCTGCCAATCCGGCGTGATCTTGCGCATCAGGAAGCCGCGCGGGATTTCCGGTGCTGCCAGTTTGGCCGCCTGCAATGCCTCGAACGAAAACGACGACAACAACGGCAAGGCGGTGGGAGTGTGGTCAAGCATCGATTCGAACAAGCGACGCGTCGTCTGTGCCACCACCCAGCCGGTCTGATCTTCGAAACCCGGCACTGGCTTGATTTCGATATCCATCCACAGACCGTTTGCCATGCAGAACGCTGCCACCTGCTCGAACGTCGGCACCGGCTCGCCCTCAAACGCCTCGCCGAACCACGCACCTGCGTCGCGCGCCGTCAACTCCTGCGCCGTCAGATCGGCAATGCTGCCCTCGCCCGCGACCGTACGTCCCAGTTGCGGATCGTGCATCACGACCGGCACGCCGTCTTTCGTCAGCATCACGTCGAATTCCACACCGCGAAAGCCGTGATTCAATCCGCAACGCATTGCCGCAATGGTATTTTCCGGCGCCAGTTTGCCGCCGCCGCGGTGCGCCACGATTTTCGGATAAGGCCACATGTTCGCTCCTCGCTGAATCGGTCATTGATCAGTCTCGCCTGCAGTGTAATTTATTCTGCACGCCGGGCAAAAACGGATCGGCATGCAATATCCCTGCGAGGGACGATAGAATGTCCGCGCCACTGGATGTTCGCGGTACCCCGCGCATCCGCCTTCCCATATCGATCAGGACCGCACATGCACGCATTCGACTGGAGCAATCCGTACCCGACCATCCGCAGCCCGCTGTTCGCACGCAACGTCGTCGCCACCTCGCAACCGCTGGCAGCGCAAGCCGGTCTGCGCATGCTGCTCAAGGGTGGCAATGCGGTCGATGCCGCGATTGCTGCCGCTGCGGCCATCACGATTGTCGAACCGGTATCGTGCGGACTCGGCAGCGACGCCTTCGCGCTGGTGTGGGACGGCAGCAAGCTGCACGGCTTGAACAGCTCCGGCACGTCGCCTGCCGCATGGACGCCGGACTACTTCAAGAACAAGCACAACAACCTGATTCCCGAACGCGGCTGGGATTCCGTCACCGTGCCGGGTGCGATCGCCGGCTGGGTCGCGCTGTCGGACAAGTTCGGCAAGTTGCCATTCGCCGATCTGCTGGAACCGGCGATCGAACTGGCCGCACGCGGTCACATGGTCGCACCCGTCGTGCAGAAGAAATGGAACAACGCGATTCCCATCCTGCAAAACCAGCCCGGCTTTGCACAGACCTTCATGCCGCACGGTCGCGCACCGCACGTCGGCGAAAACTTCGTCTTCACCGATGCCGCCAGATCGCTGACCAAAATCGCGGAAACCAAAGGTGAAGCCTTCTACCGCGGAGAACTGGCTGAAGCCATCGTCAATTACGCGAAGGAGCACGGCGGCGCAATGACGCTCGCGGATCTCGCCGGCTTCAAGCCGGAATGGGTCACGCCGATCCAGAAGGATTACGCCGGCCATACCGTGCACGAGATTCCGCCGAACGGCCAGGGCATCGCCGCGCTGATCGCGCTCGGCATTCTCGACAAGCTCGACATCACGCGCTTCCCGGTCGATTCGATCGAAAGCCAGCATCTGCAGATCGAAGCGATGAAACTGGCCTTCGCCGATACCTATAAATGGGTTGCCGACGAAAAGTACATGACCAAAGTCACCGTCGGCGACCTGCTCGACGATGGTTACCTGAGCGAACGCGCCAGGCTGATCGATCAGCAGAAAGCCACGCGCTTCAGTTACGGCACGCCGAAGGGCGGCACCATCTATCTGTCCGCCGCGGACGAATCCGGCATGATGGTCAGCTTCATCCAGTCCAACTACATGGGCTTCGGCTCCGGCGTCGTCGTGCCCTGCACCGGCATCAGCCTGCAGAATCGCGGTCACGGCTTCAACACCAGCCCGACCCACCCGAATTGTGTCGCACCGAACAAGCGGCCCTTCCACACCATCATTCCCGGCTTTCTCACCAAAGACGGGCAACCGCAGATGAGCTTCGGTGTCATGGGCGGCAACATGCAACCGCAAGGCCACGTGCAAACCCTCGTGCGCATGCTGGCTTATCACCAGCAGCCGCAAGCCGCCTGCGATGCTCCGCGCTGGAAGGTCAACGTCGGCATGTCGGTCGATGTTGAAGAAGCATTGCCGCACGATGTACGAGCCTCCCTGATCGCGCGCGGGCACAAGATCGAGAACATCGCAGACAGCTACATGGATTTCGGTTCCGGCCAGTTCATCTGGAAAACGGCAGACGGCTACATCGCCGCCAGCGATGCGCGACGCGACGGCCAGGCGGTCGGTTATTGATGATGCAATCCCATGTTTATGGTGGTATTCGCCGGAGTGCGTTTCGGGTTTAATAGCTGCCGGTTTTCACCTCGACAAAAATCATCATGAACGATATCAGCACCGCATCGCCGACATTAGCCGACTCCGAGCCTGCAGCACAACCGTCCCCGATCGGCATCGGCGGCTGGCTGCTGCTTCCCGCGCTGGCAATGATCGTGAGCCCGATCAGGATCGCATACGATTTTTATCAAACCTTCGCCCCGGTCTTCAAGCCCTCGGTCTGGATCCTGCTTCTTCGTCCCGGCACGGAATTCCATAATCCACCGCTGGCGGCGCTGCTCGCATGGGAAATCATCGCGAACATCGCATTTTTCGCCTTCACCGTCTGGCTTGCCTTCCTCTTTTTCAAGAAGCGCAAAACCGTTCCGAAGCTTTACATTTACTGGCTGCTGCTCAACTGCGTGCTCCAGGTCGCGGATATGGTCTTTTCTTCCTTTATCCCGGCCGCTGCAGCTCAAAGCCACGCAAATGCGTTCGCGGAGCTGGCAAAAGCCGCCATCGGCGCCGCCATATGGATGCCTTACTTTCTTCAATCGAAACGTGTCAGGAACACCTTTGTCACTGAAGCGCGCGAAGGCGACGGCTTCTGACAAAAACCGAGCGGCCGCCCTGCACTCCCAGGGGAATCATCCGACACCGTCAACGTCTTCTCCTTCCCTTGCGTTACATCACGCAAGGCAAACGACCATTGCCACGACATTCGCGGCAACATGTCGGCACGCATTTTGCTGAAGAAAAATCACGTGCAACGGCGTTTTTTTCGTATGCTCGTAACTTTTGTACCTTAGCATCGCCTGATTGCCATTAATGTCGGAGGTTGGATGAAGCGCAGCGAGATACGTCACAAGGTCCAGAACATCAGTCTGGGTTTTCTCGCAGGGTATGTCGATACATTGGGTTTCGTCGCACTGTTCGGCCTGTTCACCGGACACGTCACCGGCAACTTCGTGTTGATCGGTGCAGAGATGGCGCACCCGCAGGGCGGCCCGCTGTTAATGAAGTTTCTCGCTTTTCCCGCCTACATCCTCGGCGTCGCCGTCGCGCGACTGCAGATCGCCGCCATTCTCAAGCGCGGCCACCACGCACTGGTGTCCGCCTACGTATTGCAGATCATCCTGCTCGCCGGCTTCATGCTGATGGGCGAAATCGCCAGCCCGATCGGCCACACGCCGACGCTGCTGGCCGAACTCGCCGGCATGACCGGCGCCATGGCGATGGGCACACACAGTGCCTGCAGCCGCCTGCTGCTGTCGCATCAGGCACCGACAGCCATGATGACCGGCAACGTCACCCAGCTCGTCATCGACGCCGTCGACTGGCTGCGCGGCGCAGCAGACGAAAACGTCAAGCAACGCTGCATCAAGGTCCTGTGGCCGGTCGTCGCGTTCGGCATCGGCGCCATCGTTGCCGCCTTCGGCTACCTGTACGTGGGCTTCTTTGCGCTGATTCTGCCGATCGCGATTCTGCTGTACCTGATCTACATCGAACGCGGCGCAATCCAGAAACTGCAGAAAACCACGCCGCAGCGCATCAACCCGTCCTCGCGCTGAAGTTCGTCAGTAATTGGGCTCGACCTTGGGCCCGGCGCCATTCATCCAGTCTTCCAGTGGCAAAACCACCGCCGACTCGCCATTGTCGACGAACCAGCTATCGATCACGTATTGATGCGTTTTGGATTTTTCCGCCGTGCCGTGGTCAACCGCCGATGCCCGGACAGGACGAGGAAACTCCTGGACGACGGCAGAGAAATGATCGAACAGGAAAAACCGGCGACGACGTTCGACATCCGCGACCACGTGATACTTCAACAGTCCCCTGCGCTCCAGCATCTTGAGGAACCGCGTGGTCGTCGTGGAATGGTCGATGCAATCCATTGCGCCATTTACCTCGTCATCAAATGCGTTGCCGCCCTTGTCTGCGTACACAGGCGATTGCTGTCCGGCCCAGGAATACATCTGGCCAATGACCTCCGCCAGGGTTTTGCGCTCTTCCGCGGGGGAAGGAAGTGATCGCAGTCTTTTTGCAAGCGTTCGCAATTGCCGATCCGAAAACCGTACCGTGGCTTCCTGATTACAGCCATAGTTGTAGCAAACATCCACGCTTTCATCAGCAAACGCCACACCGCCAGCCAGCAACAAAAGAAGTGCCAGGATTTTTTTCATTGAGCATGCATTCACTGTTATGAAACAAGCGGACTCGCCGCATGTGCCTTCAATCATTCAGGCGCGAAGCATTCTTTTATCACGACTAATCGCGCCGTTGTCTGCTATCGGCCAATGGCGGAGATTTCCAGCCTCACTTTTTTGCTTCATAGACAATTCTCTGAAGCCTTATTAGACTAGATTGCCTGGCTTGAACGGGTGTTCTTCACGGATTTTTTACGTCATGTTTTTGAATTAAACCGGGCAGAATGAATAGCCATACAGTTTTCCGGACAAATGGCGCTTGCGAGCGTTTCGGCTTTTTGCCTTTCGTATCAGACAGTTCTATCCGTATAAATAACAGGTGGACGATGTGATGAAGAAAGGCTTTGGAGAAATTCGCTGCAAGTTCTGCCAGACTTGGCAGCGGTCCGAGGTGCAGCACTACGACGAGGAAAGTTTCCTGGCGGTCGCGCCGGGAACCGAAGGCCAGGAATGCATCAATCCCTGGTGCCTGCAGTGGATTCCGGCGGATAACGACAACTTTCGCTGGCGCACGGTAAAAGTGGTGGAGCCGAAATAACCTGGGGCTGTTCGCCGCGTCGTGAGGGGCGAATCCAGACAGTCAACTACCGGCCAGAAGCGAACATTCCGGATGCGACATTAAGTTTGATGGTTTTGCAGAAGAACTGACGAACTGGGAACAGTACGGAGTACAGAGCGCTCCGTTGAGTTGAATCAAGGAACGGTATTACGGTTTTACATTGATGAGTGGTTCGATGATTGCCATCAATTTTTCAAATTGGAATGGCTTCAGAATGAAAGAATCAAACTTCGCATTCTTTAGATCGTGCTGATCAGGCGCGCTGCTCATCAACAGGAACGGTGTCGCCTCGTACGCGGGATTGCCGCGTACTTCTTTCAAGAAGCTTGGTCCGTCCATTAACGGCATCATGCAATCGGAAATGATGAGATCAGGGGAATGTTCCGACATGATGTCCAGGGCTTCCAGACCGTTGGATGCCGACAAGACCTGATAGCCCGCATGTTCAAGTAACAGAGTTAATACCGACGTAGTATCAACTTCATCATCAACAAGTAAGATAAGTTTCATCGTTTTAAACTTGCTTGTTCTTGTTCTTGATGTCGGCTATATGTCCATCGACCGTGACACCGCTATCCGAAATAATCATCAGATGATTGGCGTTGTCATAGCCGTTCTCGCGCAACTTCAAGACGGACAACTGTCTGTAATGAACATCATCATGTTCGACAAACTCCAGCAACATGATGTTTTCATACAGTGCCGAAGAAGATGAGCTGGCGACTGGAATGGATTCCTTGAAATACGGAAGCTGTTCGGTAACGAAAGTCGTCACGCCACGAATCCGCAACTCGTTTACCAGGGCGATCATGAAGGAAGGCGCCCTGTCCGGATGCATCGCAATATTGCGCATACTGTCCACACCGTCGATCACCAAACGTGTGACACCGCGCTGATTCACGTTTTCGAGAATATTGCTGGCTAAACGATCGACCAGAATTTCCAGCGGCAAGTGCCACATGATCTGCAGTTGGTTGTTCTGAATGTAAGGTGGCAGATCAAGACCAAGCTTTTTCGCCTTCTCGATCAGACGCGCCGGTGATTCATAAAAGCCGACAATCAGGCAGTTCTCCTGATTGCGCAATCCTTCATAAATAAAATGCAGCGCCATTGAGGTCTTGCCTACGCCCGGACTGCCGAGAAGATTGGTCACGGAGGCGCGAATGACGCCGCCCCCTATCACCCGATCCCAGCTGGGCACACCGCAACTCAGGTACTCGGTAGACGCCGATGCTGCAGCATTCTTGTTGCCGGCGACCGTTTCCAGACGCGGGTACATTTCGATGCCGTTCGGCGTCACTTCAAACGAATGCTTGCCGAGCAAATGATTCGCGCCACGCATCTTGAAGACTTTAACTTCACGGATTTGACGCATATCGTGTTCGTATTGGCTCAGTTCGATCAAGCCGTCAACGAGCGTGTTTTCCGATTCAGGCGCATTGCCTTCGACAGGCGAAAGCAAGAGCGCGGTGCAGCCCATGGATCCAACCAGCGCATTCAGCATATGCATGAACTCGGATAAATCCAAATCTGAAGGACTGGCATTGCGAACAGATCGAAAGCCATCGACGATCAGCATGGTTGGCTTTTGGCTCGCAAGCGAACTGGTAATCAACTTGAGAAATTCACGCAATCCGCCTTTTGCAAGGCTGGAATAAGCGCCGTGAAAAATAATCTGGTCGCCAATCATTTTCTCGTCATAGAACGAGAAATTACTGAAATGATTGATCATC
>NZ_DATMTD010000031.1:0-11950 GCF_035565035.1 Oxalicibacterium sp.
GTTCTCCGGGACAGTAACCAGGCATCAGACAGCGATCACAGGATTGCAATGAAAAAGCCCGCAGAAATGCGGGCTTTTTTTTGGCGGAAAATAAAAACGCCGAAGGGAGTGTGTATAGGCGATCGATTTCCCTATTTGGGCGGAGCGCCTGCCAGCACCCATTCAGCCAGCGTGCCGATTTCCGCATCGCTCAGCGTGGCTTGCGGCGGCATCGGCATGGAACCCCAGACGCCGGAACCGCCGCTGCGGATTTTCTTCGCCAGATAAGCCTGGGCATTGGCATCGCCGGCGTATTTCTTTGCGATGTCCTTGTAGGCCGGGCCGACCAGTTTGCGTTCCGCAGCATGACAGGCGACACAGGCACCCTTGCCCGCCAGCGCCGATGCCGCCGCCGCGTCGAGTGCATGTGCCGACGGCATGGCACCGAACAATGCGGCGGATGCAAGTGCTGGAATCAATGCATTTTTCAAAGTTGCCATGACATGCTCTCCGTCAGTTTGCAGGATGGGCCACTGTTCGCTTCACGCGCGCCGGTGGATTCGATTGCCTGTTTGGCGTGTGCGACGTCCATGGCTTTCGGCACGACGACGCCGTTACGCACTGCAGTCAGTTCGGCAAGAATGGAGATGGCAATTTCCGCCGGCGTCTTGCTGCCGATGTAGATGCCGATCGGGCCGTGCAGACGCTGCAGTTGCACATCGCTGACGTCGAACTCTTTCAAACGTTCGCGACGGCGTGCGTTGTTGACACGCGAACCGATTGCGCCAACGTAGAACGCATCCGACTTCAACGCTTCCATCAATGCGAGATCGTCGAGCTTGGGATCGTGCGTCAGTGCGACGACGGCAGTACGGCTGTCCGGTTGCATCTGCAGCACCAGATCGTCCGGCATCGTGTGCACGACATCGACGCCATCGATCTGCCAGCCGCTGCGATATTCTTCGCGCGGATCGCAAATCGTGACGTGGTAGTCGAGTGCGGTGGCGATCTGTGCCAGGAACTGCGACAACTGTCCGGCGCCGACGATCAGCAATCGCCAGCGCGGACCATGCACGGTTGTCAGCATGCCGCAATCGATGGCAAGTGCATCGGTCGGTGCCGCTGCGACGAGTTTCACGTTGCCGCTTTCCAGATCAAGCTGGCGTGCAACCAGTTCATGCTGTGCCAGGCGTTGCAACAATTCCTTGATGCGACTTTTTTGCGTCAGCGGTTCGATCGCGAGCCGGATCGTGCCGCCGCACGGCAGGCCGAAACGGAATGCTTCTTCCGCGCTGATACCGTAGGTCACCAGTTCCGGCGCGGTGCGCAGGATGCCGACAGTTCGTACACGGTCGATCAGGTCGTCTTCGATGCAGCCGCCGGAAACCGAACCGACCACGCGACCATCGGCACGAATCGCCATCGTCGCGCCGACCGGCCGCGGACTGGAACCCCAGGTCTGGATCACCGTGACCAGTTCGCACGGCTGGCCGGCGTCTATCCACGCATCGGCCGCTTTCAGTACTTCCAGATCGATGCTATCCATGCATCACCTTCCGTTTCGATCAGGTTGATTTCAATTGATCGCGTATCGGTAACGTGCGAATGCGCTTGCCGGTTGCTGCAAAGATCGCGTTGCACAGCGCCGGTGCAATCGGCGGCGTGGCCGGTTCGCCAACACCGCCAAGCGGCACATCGAAATCGTGCGGCACGATGTGCACGCGAATATCACGCGGCGCAGCGAAGGAACGCATCACTTCGTAGTCGTGGAAATTGCTTTGCTCCGCACGACCGTTCTTGAATGTGATTTCGCCCGTCATCGCCAGACTCAATCCCATGATGCATGCACCTTCCACCTGCGACCGGATTCGATCCGGCGTCACCTGCGGTCCGCAATCGACTGCGATGTCGACTTGCGGAATGGAAATTTCGCCGTTGTCCGCCACCACGACTTCGATCACCGTCGCCACATACGTGACGAAACTGTAGGACACCGCGAGTCCGAGGCCGTGACCTTTCGGCAGCTTGCGTCCCCATTTCGCCTTTTGGCAGGCGAGTTGGATGACGTTCTTCATGCGTGCGGTATCCAGCGGGTAGACCTGCGGCGATTCGCCGTAGTTCCAGTCGTCCGCCATCTTGTGCGGATCGATCTTGCGCGACGGCCCGATCAGTTCGAGCAGATAGTCGCGATGATCGCGCTTGGCCGCTGCGGCCATTTCAGCCACGAACGACTGCACGGCAAAAGCGTGCGGAATATTCGACACCGAACGGAACCAGCCGACGCGCGTCATCGCTTCGACCTCCGGCACCTCGACGCGGAAGTCGGGAATCGCAAACGGAATGTTCACCGCCGACATGCCCAGTTCGAACGGTAGCTGCATCTTCGCGCCGGGACTGAACAATGCGCCGATGGTCGGTGCCGCCGTGCGGTGCAGCCACGCGGTCGGCTTGCCGGATTTGTCGAGTGCGGCTTCCATATGCTCGACCGACACCGTGTGGAAATAATCGTTGTGGATATCGTCTTCGCGCGTCCACGTCACCTTGACCGGCTTGCCGTCCATCGCCTTCGACAGCAGCGCTGCCTCCACCGCAAAATCCGGTTTTGATTTGCGACCGAAGCCGCCACCGAGCAAGGTCACATGCACGGTGACATCTTCCGGTTTGATGCCGAGATGTTTGGAAACCAGATCATGCGTGGCTTGCGGTGCCTGCACGCAGGCCCACACTTCGCACTTGCCATCGACAATGCGTGCGGCGGCAGCCGGCGGTTCCATCGTCGCATGTGCAATGTGCGGCAGATAATATTCGGCATCGATGCGACGCGTTGCATCGGCAATCGCCTTCACCGCATCGCCGTCGTTGCGCACCGCTTTCGCCGGTTTGCGTGCCGCTTCTTCCAAAGTCTTCTTGAATTCGACCGAGTCGTAACGCGCATTCGGGCCATCGTCCCATGTGATCTTCAACGCCTCGCGTCCCTTCATCGCCGCCCACGTGTTGGACGCGATGACAGCGATGCCGCCAAGCGGATTGAAGTAAGTCGGCGGCGGCGATCCCGCCAGTTGCACGACCTTCACCACACCCGGCACTTTCATCGCGGCCGACGCATCGTAGCTGGCGACCTTGCCGCCCAACACTTGCGGACGCGCGATGACGGCGTACAGCATGCCGGGCAAATGCGTGTCGATGCCGTAATGCGTATTGCCGGTCACGATGTCGGAGAAATCGATGCCGCGCACATCCTGCTTGCCGATGTAGCGGAATTCGTTCGGCTTCTTCATGCGCAAGGTGGACACATCCGGCGGCGACAGTTTCGCTGCCGCTTCAGCCAATGCACCGTAACCGATGCGACGGCCGCTCTTCGCATGTACCACTTCATGATTGCGCGCCTTCACTTCTCCTACCGGCACATTCCATTGCGTCGCGGCGGCAGTCTCCAGCATCGTGCGCATGGATGCACCCATGTGACGCATCGTCTTGAAGTGATGCCGCATGCTGCGCGAACCGTCGGTGTCCTGACTGCCGTATTTCTTCTCGTCTGCATTCGCCTGCACGACGCGCACCTTGCTCCAGTCTGCTTCCAGTTCGTCCGCAACCACCAGCGGCAGGCCGGTGCGCACACCCTGCCCCATTTCCGAACGGTGCACGACGATCGAGACGATGCCGTCGCTGCCGACCGATACGAACACCAGCGGATTGTCGACCAGGCCGCCCGGCATCGCGTCGCCGCCGTATTTCTTGATTTCTTCCGCGGTCGCGGTACGCACGATGCCGTTGGCGCCGACCGTCAAGGCGAACGTCAGCGCGCCCATGCCTTTCAATAGCGTGCGACGCGATGGCGAGAATCCTTCTGCCGCATTGTCTGCGTCGGCGTGGTTCTGTTCTTTATGGAATGTAATCTTCATGTTGTTCAACCCTTCGCCGCAGAGGCTTGCTTGATCGCGGCACGAATGCGCGTGTAGGTGCCGCAACGGCAAATGTTGCCGCTCATCGCGGCGTCGATCTGTTCATCGGTCGGATGCGGCGTCGTTTTCAGCAATGCGGTGGCAGACATGATCTGACCCGACTGGCAGTAACCGCATTGCGGCACGCCGAGGTCCATCCACGCCTTCTGCACGCGCTTGCCGATGCTGTCGTCCGCCATCGACTCGATGGTCGCGATCGGCTTGCCGGCCGCGGCCGAAATCGGCGTCACGCACGAGCGGATCGGCTGCCCGTCGAGATGCACGGTGCACGCGCCGCACAGCGCCATGCCGCAGCCGAATTTCGTACCTGTCATGCCGAGTTGATCGCGCAACGCCCACAGCAGCGGAGTGTCGTCAGGCAGATCGATCTGATGTTGTTTGCCGTTGATAGTGAGAGTCGCCATGATTTTTGAGAAGGGAGAAAGGATTGAAAAACCGGAAACTTCGGAAGCCAAGTATTGAGCGGATGCAAACTGGCAATAAATGAAAATGTTAAGATTTGAGAATTCCAAAATCTGGAACGCGAACTGAACGGGGCTTTTTCTCCGTTGTGCAATCCGGCGGGACAATCGACCTGAAAAACGGAGAGTTATGCTGAATCGGCTGGAAATGCTGCGTCTTTTCTGTGCGGCGGCAGAAGCCAGCAGCTTCAAGGAAGCCGCAGCGCGTCTCGGCACATCGCCGCAAGCCATCACGCGCGCCGTCAAGGAACTGGAAGAAGCGGTCGGCGAACTGCTGTTCCACCGCAATACGCGCGGCGTGCACATCACCGAGTTCGGCGCGCAGCTTGCCGTCCATGCACGCGACGGCGTCTCCCACATCGACAATCTGTTTCATCGCAACGCGCGGTTGCCGGACGCAGGACTGACCGGCGTCGTGCGCATCACGGCGGCCGGTACCATCGGTCGTCATTATCTGATGCAGGCGTTGATGCCGCTTGCCAGCCGCTATCCCGGCATCCGGCTGGAAGTGCAGTTATCGAACGTTGTGGCGGATGTGGTCGATGACAAAATCGATATCGGCGTGCGTATCGGTCCGCTGCGCGACAATCGTTTTGTCGCACGCTCCGTTGCCAAGATCGCGCTGGTCGTGGTCGGCACACCAAAACTGGCGGCGAACAAAGGCAGACCGACGACGCCGCAAGACCTGTTGCGATTGCCGACCACCGCATTGACCGATCACAACACGGGCCGCATCTGGCCGTGGTTCTTCGCCGGCAACCAGGTCATCGTGCCGGCCGCGCCGTCCTTCATTACCGACGATCCGGAGGCGGAATTCAGCGCGATGCTCGCCGGCCTCGGATACGGACAGTTGCCCATGTTCATGGCCGGCCCGCATTTACGCTCCGGCCGACTGGTCAGCGTACTCGACGATTTCCAGCCTGCGCCGTGGGATCTCTATGTATACCGTCCGCAACGAGGACCGGTGCCGGCGCGCATCCGGCTGGTGTACGACCACATCGTCGAAGCGCTGTCCAATCCGGCGACGCTGGCGGATTTCAAGGCGATCGGGCACTAAGAATGCAGAAGTAAGTCACCATCGACCCGATGCATTACTGATTGATGAGTACTTTCTTCGTGCACTCCGTTTTTTCCACCAGATATAAATACCGGTGACGGAAAGCATCGCCACCAGCAAACCCATGATTGACATCAGGATACGGCCTGGCATGCCGAGGATGCGTCCCGAATGCAGCGGGAACTGCAATTGCACGAAGATATCTGCAGCCGTTCCTTCCCACGGAACACGATCGCCTAAAAGGCGTCCGTCACGGCCGTCATAAAACAGATTCTTCACCTGCATGCCGCCGCCTTCGTGATCCATTCCTGGCTCGAAGAAACTGATGCCGTGTACAACAAAATTATCGCTGTAGAACACACTACCGACCGGTTCCGCCCAGCCGCGGCGCATCGCCTCCGCCTTGCCTCTCTCCAGCAGTTCCTTCCAGCTCACCTGTGGTTCCACCGGTTGATGCAATGGCGTCGGCGTGCGCGTTTCGAATGGCCCCGGCGTGGTCTTCGATACAAGCGACATTGCCGGATAAAACACCTCGCGATACAGATTCAGGGAGAACGAGGTGAATGCAATGATCAGCAGAACGCCCCATACCCACAACGCACCGGCACGATGCAGATCGAAATTCAATTTGTAGCCACCCGAACCGAACCGGATCAGCCATGACGGCCGCCACCGCAACCACCACCCTTTGCTCTTTGCGGCGGCGCTCCCATTGCGTGTCTTCGGTGGCAGCGTCAGGATAAATCCGACGAAATTATCGATCAGCCATATCAGCGCCACGATGCCCATCAACCACACGCCCCAGCGATCCGTACCCTGCCACTCCGGAAAGTGCAGCGTGAAGTGCAGCTTGTACAGAAACGACATCAAGTGCTCGGGACTCAGCGAAATCTTTCCCCACAAGCGTTTTCCGAGAATTTCACCGCTAACCGGATCGACGAACACATGATCGTAACCAAGATCGTAACGTTGTCCGGTTTCCGGATTGCGGCGCGAATCCACCCAGATCTGCGCAGTGTGACCGTCTTCGTATTGCAATGGAAAAAGACTGACGCGCGCACGCGGATCAGCCTTCTCCACGATATCCACAAGCGCCAGCGGCGGTAATGGTTCACCCTTGGCGCGTGCGTCGAACAGATGCGGATTCATCCACTCGTCCAGTTCGTGATCCCACGAAATGATCGCGCCGGTCAGGCCGGAAACGAGCAAAAACAGCGCGATAAACAGGCCGAACCAGCGGTGAACGAGAACGAGAGATGAACGCATGTGAGTAATGAAAGTTGATGACTTAGAAGTCGACCTTGACGCTCACGCTGAGGGTGCGCGGATCGGCCGGCTTGATCCAGTTTTCATATTGATATTCCCAGTACTTCTTGTCCGCAACATTGTTGATCGCGGCGCGGAAAGTGGTGTCCTTGCCACCGATGCGTGTGGTGTAACTTGCACCGACATTCAGCAAGGTATAACCCGGCACCTTCAAGTCGTTTGCGCCATTCAACATCGTGTTGCCGGTGTATTTGGCATCTGCCAACAGTCTCAGGCCGGGAAGTTGAGCGACGCGATAACCGAGCTGGGCAGCTGCGATGAATTCCGGCGCACCCGCAACGCGATTGCCGATATTGACCGCACCCTTTTTGTATTCGCTGTCGAGGAACATCAGACTACCGAGCACATCCCATTGCGATCCGAGCCGTGCCGATGCCGCCAGTTCCAAACCTTGATAAATGGTTTCGCCATCCTGAACCAGTTCATTGGCTGCATTGGTATATTCCGCTCCACGCTCGATACGGAATAACGCAGCGGTGGCACTCCATTTTTCTCGCTCAGTCTTGATGCCGAATTCGTATTGCTTGCTCTCCAGCGGATCAAGCAATGTTCCATCGTTCGCCAAGCCGACGCCGGCACGCGCACCCTGTTCCAGCGATTCGACATAGCTCGCATACAACGTCGTGCCCGGTTCAAGTTTGTACATCACCGCCGCCGTCGGCGAGACGACATTCTCTTTGTACGGCGCGTCCACTGCAAAGCGACTGGTTTGTTTGTAATCCGTATAACGCAGACCGCCAATCACGGACCAGCGATCGGACAGCTGTACCGTGTCACTGGCGAAAATTGCCTTCTGCGTTATTTCGCTATCGCGAACCATGTCGAAGTCGGTCACGCTTTCATAGTTGTTCGGATTCTGTGTGTTGAGATTGCCGGTACCTATGAGTACATACTGACTGTTCGCGCTGTAATCGTTTTTCTGCTTTTGCGACGACGCCCCAAACACCAGTTGATGCTTGATCGAGCCCGTCATCGCTTCTCCTTCCACCATGAGCGATGCATAGTCGAACGTACCTGTTTCATTCGAATCCGAGCGGACGTCGTTGTAATCGCCGGCGGAGTTGAGCAGATAAGCCGTGCCTTCATTGCGTCGCCGCTTGGACTCGCTATGGCTGATCGCTGCGCTCAACGCCCAGTTCGGTGCCAACTGATATTTCAAACCGGTCGTGTACATCTGCAAATCGGTATCCAGGAATTGTCCGCCACCCACCAGCGTCTGGTCATCGTCGCGAACCACCGACGGCAGTCCACTTCCTGTGTAGCCGGACGTGTATCCGGTCATTGCCGCACGTCCCGCAGAGATGGATTGCGTCTGGTCTTTCAGCTTGCGCTTTTGATAGAGTGCATCGAACGTCCATGTCAGATCGCGCGTCAGTTTTGCATCGAGCGCCAACGACAATGAATCGCGCTTGATCGAACCCTTGTTAAAGGTTTCGCCATCTTCATGCGTTGCATTCAAACGATAACCAAAGCGGCCATCCTGACCGACCCGACCGCCCAGATCGATATGTTCACGCCAGACATTGTTGGACAAGTAACCTACATCGACACTACGCACAGGCGTATCCGTCGGCTTCTTCGTCACGTAATTGACCATCCCACCCGGAGCGGCAAATCCGTACATGAAACCGGACAATCCCTTCAGCAGTTCAACCTGCTCGAAATGTTCATACGGAGGCGTGATCGAATAGCTCATGAACGGCATGCCGTCGATGCGGTAGGAGTTTTGCCAATCCAGAGGCAAGCCACGCACGGTGATGTAGGTCGCCCAACTGGTATAGCCGCCGCTATTGTCCGAAACCGATGCATCCAGCGCGAACACGTCGCCAAGCTTGTTCACCTGCCGCTCGGCCAGATCTTCGCTTTTCACTACAGTGCTGGAGAACGGCGTGTCCAATTGCGACCGCGAACCCAATGCACCAGCGTCCGTTTTGGCGTTCAGATGTTGTGGAGAGTCGCCTGTCGCCGTCACCGTCACAGTCGGCAACTGCGTCGCTTGTGAGACAGAGGTATCAAGGGAAGTCTGCGCAAACGCCTGCGCATGAAGAAGTACGGACGTACCGAAAACAGCGGCCAGTGCGGCCGCGAGCGGAGTGAGACGACGTGTCATGCTTGTCCTTGAGTCAAAACATTGAGGGAGACTTCAATGGCTGGCTAACGGACACGTCCACTGGCTGGCTGCAAAAGAGATGTCATGCGAAACATGCCCATCTACTAGAACCGCCATTCTAAATGGTAATTATTCCCATTTCCAATTTTTTTAACAAAACCTTTACGCCCGGAATGAAATTCGCCTCCCGGCGAACGAACTCCGGAAGGCGAATGCATCAGACAAATCCGCCACGGATCAGCGTGGCTTACTGACTATTACAATGGCTTGAACACGTCGCCGTTGTCGCTGATCTTGAACGACCCGTCAGGCTGCGGTTGGGCGACGCGATCGGTGTACTTCACGCGATACCCTTGAAAATCGCGCGGCAGGTGCGTCATGCCGAAGTCGAGATAGCTGATGCCTTTCCCGATGTTTTGCAGGATCACGACTTTGCCGGCCGCGTTTTTCACTTTGATTTCGTCGATGACTTGCATATAACCTCCTGTGTAGAAAACTACAAACTCCGACTGCGTTCACTTATCAAACCGCAGCCGAACCCACTGCTCCCTGGTACTGCACGACACGGTTTTCATTCGCGCCGCTTTCTTTCAATTCCGCTTCCATCGACTAGATGGCTTCCCGTCGATAGCCGTCCCTGACGCCTTCCTTCGACAGCACCCACTGCCACAACTGAATGTCGCGTGCGCGGAAGGCACCTGCGCACGACAACAGGTAATAGCGCCACATGCGATAGAAACGTTCGCCCAGCAGGTGCTCAAACCGCGGCCACGCCTTCTCGAAATTCCGGAACCACGCCATCAGCGTCTTGTCGTAATCCGCGCCGAAGTTGTGCACGTCTTCCACCACGAACAGGTTGTCCACCGCATCGCCGATCTGGCCGACCGATGGCAGGTCGCCATTCGGAAAAATGTATTTGTCGATCCACGGATCGGGTGCCGACTTGCGCATGTTCTTGCCGATCGTGTGCAGCAGGAACAGGCCGTCGTCGTGCAGACAGCGATGCGCCACTTCCATATAAGTACGATAGTTTTTGCGGCCCACATGCTCGAACATGCCGACGCTCGCAATCGCATCGAACTTCTCGTTCACGTCGCGGTAATCCTGCAGGCGGAATTCCAGCGGCAGGTTGTCGCCGTAATGTTCCTGCGCCCACGCCACCTGCTCTTTTGAAATCGTCACGCCCACGCATTCGACGCCGTAGTGCTGCGCCGCGTACGCCATGAAGCTGCCCCAGCCGCAACCGATATCCAGCACACGCATGCCGGGTTGCAGTTTCAACTTGCGGCAGATCAGATCCAGCTTGTCGCGCTGCGCCTGCTCCAGATCGGTTGCCGTCGCCCAGTAACCGCAGGTGTACGTCATGCGCGAATCCAGCATCGCCGCATAGAAATCGTTGCCCAGGTCGTAATGCACTTCGCCGACCTTCTTCGCGCGCTTCTTGCCCTGGCGATTCAACAGCTTCGCGGTCAGTGCATAACCCAGCAGGCGCAATGGCCGGATGCCATCGGTCAGCCGCGTGCCCAGCAAGCGGGAGAAGAACTCGTCCAGTTCTTCCGCATCCCACGCGCCATCCATGTACGCCTCGCCCAAACCCAGGTTGCCTTGCGAAAAGGCGCGTTCCGGCACACCGGCCGCCCTGATCTGCATGTCCCACGGGTTCGATCCGTTGACGCGAATGGCAGCCTTGTCCAGCAACTCGACCGTCGCACGATGCAGGCGCTCATTGCCGGTAATCGATGGCGGCGCCGCGATGACGGCGTGAGGTGAAGCGTTCAACGAAGATGGCTGTGATGACATGAATTCGCTCTCCTTTCGGACCGGTTGAATGGAAGAAACACCTGCAAAACATGGTTGGACGACAACAGATTCAGTGATGGATTCTTGCGGCCGCCTCTCGACTTCTTGTCCGCGTTTTTCTCCGCGTGTCTCGCCGCTTTTCCCTCTTGCTGCGCTGTTTTCTCAAAACATGTATATATTATGCATATTTAAAAATGCATGAATAATGAATAAAACATGCATTTATTATCAAAAAGGTTGCTATTAAAAATGGCGACCACGAAGTGGCAACGAAGGACTGCATACACCGATGGACATTGAACTCGCCCGCACCTTTCTCTGCATCGTCCGCTCCGGCAGCTTCATCTCCGCCGCGAACCGCCTGCACGTCACGCAAACCACCGTCACCGCACGCGTACAGAATCTGGAATCGCAACTCGGCTGCTCGCTGTTCGTGCGCAATCGCTCCGGCGCGCGCCTCACCGATGCCGGCGAAACCTTCGCCGGCTACGCCAGCCAGTTGGTACAAACATGGGATGCCGCCCGACGCGACTTGCCGCTACCGGACGGCATCGGCAACTCCATCGCGCTCGGCTGCGAAGTCAGCCTCTGCAATCCGCTCGTGCTGCAATGGACGACGCGCCTGCATGACGAACTGCCGACGCAAGCCGTGCGCATTGAAGTCGGAGAAGGCCCGACGCTGCAGAACAAACTGGAACACGGCCTGCTCGATGCCGCGCTCGTGCACCGGCCCGAATACTGGACCGGCATGCAGGTCGAACAACTGCTGGAAGAAAAACTGATTCAAGTCGCCTCGACGCACAACCCCGAGCCGTACATCTACATCGACTGGGGCGAAGCATTCCGCAAAGCGCACGACGCCGCACTGCCGGAAAAAGCGCGCAACGCCATGTCCTTCAGCCTCGGCCCGCTCGCGTTTCAGTATCTGCTGAAGAACGGCGGCAGCGGCTACTTCCGCACACGCGTTGCACGTCGTGCGATTGAAAGAGGATTGGTCACACAGGTAAAAAGCGCACCGGAATTTTCGTATCCGGTCTTCCTGATCTACTCACGCGAAAACAAGTCGGAACCGCTGCACAAGGCGTTCGATATTCTGCGCGACATCGTCAAGGATGAGAGTGATTGGGCGGAGCATTGGGATATTGCGCCGTGAAAGTTCCATTTGCAGATTACATATACCGGCATTAGCAGATATATAAATCTGGAAGTCATATACATCTCAAATCCCATATTCATGGGAGAAAAAGTCAAATAG
>NZ_DATMTD010000032.1:0-12961 GCF_035565035.1 Oxalicibacterium sp.
CTAATGAACACTGTTGCCGATCAATGAGGCATCACAGTATCGTTCGCAAAAGAGGCTCCGCACGCTTCGCTAAATCAGAAAGGAAACACCATGAAAAAAATCATTTCCGTCCTGTGCATCCTCGCAATGGGTATCGGCCTGACTGCCTGTAATACTGTCCACGGCTTTGGTCAGGACGTAGAACGCGGCGGCGAAAAAGTCCAGGATGCCGCAAACAAGTAGCATTTGGCTTGTTCCCGTCCTGACAAATGAAAAGAGCGTGAATCTTCACGCTCTTTTTTTACGTTCGCAAGGCATCATTTATTCGCTTCTTTTTTCACGACACTGAAGCCCCCGTCCGATTCCAGATAAACGTGTGCCACTTCGTCGAATGACTCGACGCCTTCCAGCCTCAAATGGCTTTTCAACTCTTCTTCGGTAATAAACTCGCGACGCATGTTACGTCTCAACAGCCGCCCGTTTTTCACGAGGCATAGCGCAGATGGCGTGGTAAAGCGTCGGAAAGTCGGCGAATAATAGCCAAGACGATCAATAATCACGTTCCAGCCCACAAGTACAACAATGAGGACAATACCGTCTGTCAGGGTCTTGTATTCCCCCGACATGGCGTTCTGTGATGCGTCTGCAATGATGACGAGGATAAGAATATCGGCGATGCCGATAGAACCGACCTCACGCGGGATGACGAAACGGAAGATAAGAAAAAGCAGCCAATAGATGGCTGTTCCACGAACGAATATTTCCAGGATGGGAACATCGTTGCTGAACAGTCCCGCCACATCTATACCGGCGAATAGATCCATGATGGTTCACGGTTGGCGTTCAAATTGCGGCATGTATTGCAGTATTAATTGCAACGACCATCATGAAGATGGCCGATGCAATACCGCCTGAAAACCGTTACTTCTTGATCGACAGGTTGTTGACGACGGACTTCACACCCTCGACTTCACCGGCGATCTTTGCTGCACGGTCAATCTGGGTCTGATTATTCACCGCACCGTTCAACGTAACAACACCCTGGGCTGTATCGACATTTACATCCAGCCCCTTGATATCGGAATCAGCCAGCAAAGCGGTTTTCACCTTGGTTGTGACAACCGTATCGTCAATGACTGCACCGGCGGATTTACCAGCCTCCGAAGGCGGCACCGGATTCTCCGGCACGGTTGCCGAAGGTGCAGCAGGCGCCGTGTTTTCCGGTGGCGTTGTCGGCGCCGGACTGGTGGTCGTCGAATCGGTCGATGCAGGTGTTTCTGCGGCACGACGCTCGCAACCTGCAACGAACAGGACGGCCAGCATCGCGGCACCAATGACTGCTTTCGAATTATTCGGCAATGTTTTCATCATGATTTTCCTTTCGTGAAAATAAGGAATCCACGTGCCTCCATTAGATCTTTGTTAATGCCTGAATCGGAAGCAAACGAACTCGCAAGACGGATTTCCCGCCCGATTTTCCTTGGTGCAACATGCGCCAAATCAAATCGGTTATCTTCTTGACCACACTTTTTCCAGAAGGTTCGAAGAGAAAACAGGAACGATCTATCCCCGAACTTGCTCCCGGTAAAATTTACATGCCGAAGCTAAAGTTACGCGCAAACAATACGCAAACAAAAACCAGCGGAGAAATGTCCGGACAAACCGGGCTAATGAATCATGCCGCGAGCGGCTGCATGCGCTGCAATGCCTGCAGCAATAAATCCGGATCGCCCAGTGCGAGCTTTTTCGAATCGGAAAGCGTCTGGCGGAAACCGCGCGCGTTCGGCAGGCCTGCCATCAGGCCGAGCATGTGACGTGTGATGCTGTTGAGCTTCAGGCCGCCACCTTTCTCGCTTTTTCCGTATTGCGCCAACTGCTCGCGAATGTAGGGAATCATCGCCTGCAATATTTCTGCACGCGATTTTGGCGATGCTGCATCACCGTAATAACGGGCGTCGAAAGAAGCCATCAGATACGGATTGTGATATGCCTCGCGACCGAGCATCACGCCATCGACGTGCTGCAAATGCGCATCGATTTCCTCTACCGTCTTGACCCCGCCGTTGATGAGAATTTCCAGCGCAGGAAAATCCTTTTTCAATTGATAGGCGAACTCGTAACGCAACGGCGGAATTTCGCGATTTTCCTTTGGACTCAAGCCCTGCAGAATCGCATTGCGTGCGTGAACGATAAACGTATTGCATCCGGCGTCCGCCACTGTACCGACAAAGTCGCGCACGAAATCGTAGGAAGTAACGTCGTCGATGCCAATGCGATGCTTGACCGTGACATCGATCTGTACGGCATCGCGCATCGCTTTGACACAGTCGGCAACCAATGGCGCCTCGTTCATCAGACACGCACCGAACGCCCCCTTTTGCACACGCTCTGAAGGGCATCCGCAATTCAGGTTGATTTCGTCATAGCCCCATTGCTCACCAAGTCGCGCACTCCTCGCCAGATCGGCAGGCTCGCTTCCGCCGAGCTGCAACGCGACAGGATGTTCTTCATCGTTGAAATTCAAATGCCGGGGTACGTCGCCATGCAGCAATGCCCCGGTCGTCACCATCTCGGTATACAACCAGGTGTGGCGTGTGATCTGCCGATGAAACATGCGGCAATGCCTGTCTGTCCAATCCATCATCGGAGCGACAGAAACGCGACGCGGCAGGTATTTTTCTTGTTTCATTCGAACTGACTTCCCGCAATCAATCGTGATTGATCGCTTTCTTTCCATGACGGCACATGCCGGATACGAAGTATACGCAAGATGACGGCGCGGCGCTGCAAAGTAGCGGCGTTCGTGTTGCACTCATGTCTTGTTCTTGATTAAACAAACTGCGGTAATCGTTTATCCTGCGATTACAAAAACGTAATAACATTGTTGCATCCTCCCACCGGAAAGCACCGCGCAATGTCATCGCCTCTCGATACCACGCATCTGTGGATGCCATTTACCGCCAATCGCCAGTTCAAGGCCAGACCGCGCCTGCTGACAGCGGCATCCGGCATGTATTACACAACGGATGACGGCCGCAGGCTTCTCGATGGCACGGCCGGTCTGTGGTGCGTCAATGCCGGTCATTGCCACCCGAAGATCATCGAGGCGGTACAGAAACAGACAGCGGTGATGGATTTTGCCCCTCTTTTCCAGATGGGCCATCCAAAAGCGTTCGAAGCCGCCAGTGCGTTAGCTGCGATCGCGCCCGAAGGCATGAACCGCGTATTTTTTTGTAATGACGGCTCCGAAGCCGTCGATACTGCACTGAAAATTGCGCTTGCCTATCACCGCATGCGCGGCGATGCTGGTCGTACCCGACTGATTGGACGGGAACGCGCCTATCACGGCGTCGGCTTCGGCGGCATCGCGGTCGGCGGCATGGCCGGCAACCGCAAGCAGTTCGGCCCCAGCCTCGCTGCTGCGGATCATCTGCGTCATCCGCTCAACATCGAAAAGAATGCTTTTTCGCGCGGCCTG
This sequence comes from Oxalicibacterium sp., assembly GCF_035565035.1. GTDB lineage: Bacteria > Pseudomonadota > Gammaproteobacteria > Burkholderiales > Burkholderiaceae_D > Oxalicibacterium. Next base: position 3,458 of record NZ_DATMTD010000032.1, read on the forward strand.
CCGAAGCACGGTGCCGAAATGGCCGACGAACTCGAACAGCGCCTGCTCGCACTCCACGACCCGTCGACGGTTGCCGCCGTCATTGTCGAACCTGTCCAAGGGTCGACCGGTGCGATCCTGCCGCCGCAAGGCTACCTGGAGAAAATTCGCGCCATCTGCGACAAGTACGGCATCCTGCTGATTTTCGATGAGGTCATCACCGGCTTCGGCCGTCTTGGCGCACCGTTCGGTGCAGACTTCTTCAATATCAAACCGGACATGATCGTGTGCGCAAAAGGTCTGACCAATGCGGCAGTACCGATGGGCGCCGTCATCGTGCGCCAGGACATCCACGATACCTTCATGGACGCTGCGCCGACAGATACCATCGAGTTTTTCCACGGCTACACCTACTCCGGTCACCCGATTGCCGCTGCAGCGGCAATCGCTACACTCGCCGTCTACGAAGAGGAACAATTATTCCAGCGAGCCACGGACATGGCGCCCTACTTTGAGGATGCTGCTCACAGTCTGAAAGGCCTGCCATTCGTCAAGGACATCCGCAATCTCGGACTCGTTTGCGGCATCGAGCTCGAAGGAATCGCCGGCAAACCCGGGACGCGCGCCTATGACATTTTTACAAAAGCATTCTGGGACAAGGGAATACTCCTACGCACCGTGGCCGATGTCGTTGCGCTGTCGCCCCCGCTGATCATCAACAAGGCGCAAGTCGACGAAATCTTCGGCAGCATTGCCGACATTCTCAAGTCGATGAAATGATTCCTTCTCGCGGCGTTTGCAATTACCGCACTTGTAACCGCACCTGTAAAAAAGCCCGCTGACTCCAGTGACCCTAGGGTCGAGAGTGCGGGCTTTTTCGTAGCAGCGACAGTACGCTGCATTCAACCAGAATTACGCAGCGTCGCGGCTTGCCTTCTTGCGCTCATGTTCCTTCAGGAAGCGCTTGCGCAGACGAATGCTCTTCGGCGTGACTTCGACCAGTTCGTCGTCGTCGATGAATTCGACCGCGTATTCCAGCGACAATTCGATCGGCGGAACCAGACGCACGGCTTCATCGGTACCCGATGCGCGCACGTTAGTCAGTTGCTTGCCTTTGATCGGATTGACGACCAGATCGTTTTCACGCGAGTGAATGCCGATGATCATGCCTTCATAGACCGGATCGTTGTGGTTGACGAACATGCGGCCGCGGTCCTGCAGTTTCCAGATTGCATAGGCAACGGCGGTACCGTCATCCTGCGAAATCAACACGCCATTGCGACGACCGCCAAGTTCACCCTTGGTGTTGTCGACAGGTGCGTAGGTATCGAACACATGGCTCATCAAGCCGGTGCCGCGCGTCAACGTCATGAATTCGCCCTGGAAGCCGATCAGGCCACGTGCAGGAATACGGTACTCCAGACGGACGCGGCCTTTGCCGTCCGATTCCATGTTTTGCAGATCGCCACGACGACGGCCCAATTCTTCCATCACGCCGCCTTGATTGGCTTCTTCGACGTCAACGGTCAGGTTCTCGTACGGCTCATGACGAACGCCGTCTACCATCTTGAACACCACGCGTGGACGCGACACAGCCATCTCGAAACCTTCGCGACGCATGTTCTCGATCAGGATGGTCAGGTGCAATTCACCGCGGCCCGACACTTCATAGGTCGAATCGTCGTCCGGCGATTGCAGGACGCGCAATGCCATGTTCGACTTCAGTTCTTTTTCCAGACGATCGCGGATCTGGCGCGTCGTGACAAATTTACCTTCGCGACCAGCCAGCGGCGAGCTGTTGACCATGAAGTTCATCGTCAGCGTCGGTTCATCGATCTTCAACATCGGCAAGCCTTCCGGGGTATCCGGTGCGCAGATGGTGGAGCCGATGCCGATTTCTTCGATACCGTTGATCAACACGATGTCGCCAGCCTGCGCTTCGTCAACGAGAACGCGATCCAGGCCTTTGAACGTCAGAACCTGATTGATACGCGCCCTGGTCGGCTTGTCTTCCGGACCATTCATCCAGACCACGTCTTGCAGCGCCTTGATGCGGCCACGCAGGATACGACCAACGCCGATCTTGCCGACGTACGACGAGTATTCCAGCGAAGTGATTTGCAATTGCAGAGGACCGTCCGGATCATCTTCACGCGCAGGAACGTGTTCCAGGATCGCGTCGAACAGCGGTTCCATGCTGCCTTCACGCACGGTGTCTTCCAGACCAGCGTAACCTTTGAAGCCCGATGCATAAACGATCGGGAAGTCCAGTTGTTCGTCGGTCGCGCCCAGCTTGTCAAACAGTTCGAAAGTGGCGTTGACCGCTTTTTGCGGATCGGCGTTTTCACGGTCGATCTTGTTGACGACCACGATCGGCTTCAAGCCCAGTGCCAGCGCCTTGCGCGTGACAAAACGCGTTTGCGGCATCGGGCCTTCCTGCGCGTCGACCAGCAGCAGCACACTGTCGACCATCGACAATACACGCTCCACTTCGCCCCCAAAGTCAGCATGGCCCGGGGTATCGACGATGTTGATGTGCGTGCCTTTGTATTCCACGGCACAGTTCTTCGACAGAATCGTGATGCCACGTTCTTTTTCGATATCGTTGGAATCCATCACACGGGCGTCAACCTGCTGGTTGTCGCGGAAGGTACCGGACTGACGCAGCAGTTGGTCAACCAGCGTGGTTTTGCCGTGATCAACGTGAGCGATGATGGCGATGTTGCGAATGGCGCGTTTGGAATTTGACATGTTCGTAGGTAAAGCGTGGAGGCCTGAATTCAGGAAACCGTAGATTATAGCACGCACCCGATTTCAGAATCGTGAAAACCCTTGAAATTTCAATGGGTTGCCGCGCCTTCTGTAACATTCCAGTGACGCGCTGCATTTGTCGCAGACAAAGACAGTCGGTTTAATGTGTCGGAATCGAGCAAAGCCGGAAAATCGGCGTTTTGCATTAACGCCAACATTCCGATCAGCAATCAATCTTGTTCGCCGTTGCAATCAAGCGTTCGGGAGCCAATACGCCGTAAGCCTGCATCCGCCCGGTGCCAAGCAATGCATCGTCAAGCTGGCGATAAACGCGTACGCGTCCTTCGCCATCCGGCAAGGAGACATCTTCCTTACCCAGCGCAAGACGTTGGCCGTGCAGGAAACGTTTCGCCAGATCTTCCGATAACTGTATTTTGGGAAACGATGTCAGCAATGCATCAACCGGTGCCAGCGCCGATTGCCGTGACGCCTCGTCCAGTTCGGCAAAGCCTTCCAGCGTCACTGCGCCGCCAATGGTCAGATCGCCAACCTGCACACGTCGCAACGCATTCAGATGCGCTCCGCAACAGAGTGCTGCGCCGATGTCTTCGCCCAGCACACGGATGTATGTGCCTTTACTGCAACAAACGCGCAAGGTCAGATACGGCGACTGAAAGTCGATCAATGTCAGTTGATGAATGCGGACTGCGCGCGCCTCACGTTCGAGCGTTACACCGGCACGCGCATATTCGTACAACGGCTTGCCATCCCGTTTCAATGCAGAATACATCGGCGGGATCTGCTGAATATCACCGGTAAATTGCGAAAGGGCCTCTTCGATTTGCAAACGACTGACATCGATCTCGCGCGTGTCCAGAATCTCGCCTTCCGTATCACCGGTCGTGGTGGTCACGCCGAGATGCACGACCGTTTCGTATGTCTTGTCCGCATCCAGTAAATCCTGTGCGAACTTGGTTGCCTCGCCAAAACACAGTGGCAGCAAACCGGTAGCAAACGGATCGAGCGTGCCGGTGTGCCCGGCTTTTTCCGCGTTCAGCAAACGTTTCGCCTTGATCAATGCATCGTTGCTGGACAGACCGACAGGTTTATCCAGCAGCAACACACCGTGAACCGGTACACGTTTGCGTTTAGTTTGGGGGGATGCCATGAGGAGAAATACAGAATTAATGCCGTTTAATCGGCCGCATATGACATTGCAGAAAGGCGAAGCGCAACGCGCCGATCAGTCTTCCGCATCGCTGGCGCGTGAAGCATTTGCTTCGTCGATCAGCTTCGACATTTCAATGCCGCGTACGGTCGATGTATCGTGCACAAAATGCAGTTCCGGCAAGGTATGAATGGTAAGGCGACGTCCGAGCTGGCCGCGCAGATAACCGGATGCCGCAGCAAGTCCGGCGATCGTGTTGCGTATCTTTTCCTGATCATCCACAAGCGTCGTGAAAAAAATCTTCGCGTGTGCATAATCCGGCGTGACCTGCACTTCGGTAAGTGTGATCATCCCGACGCGCGGGTCTTTCAACTCGAACGCAATGATTTCAGACAGATCGCGCTGGATCTGATCTGCGACGCGCAAACCGCGTCCGGGAATGGATTTACTGTGCTTGGCCATGGACTGAATATGAAACGATAGTGCGATTGAATGACCTGACGTCCATACATGCGCTACCGAAGGTAATGTAACAATACGGCTTATACAATACTGCCGCAGAAAAACATCGGGGAGCAATCTGCTCCCCGTGTGTATAACAACTTACAGCGTGCGGGCAACTTCCTGGACCTCGAAGACTTCGAGTTGATCGCCTTCCTGGATTTCGTTGAAGTTCTTCAGCGTCAAACCGCATTCGAAGCCGGATTTAACTTCCTTCACATCGTCCTTGAAGCGTTTCAGCGAATCGAGTTCGCCGGTCCAGACCACCACGTTATTGCGCAGCAGGCGAACCGACGCGCCGCGACGCACCAGGCCTTCGAGCACGTAGCAACCGGCAATCGCACCGACCTTGCTGACCAGAATAACCTGACGAATCTCGACCAGACCCAATGCCTGTTCGCGCTTCTCCGGTGCCAGCATGCCCGACATCGCCGCCTTGATTTCGTCCACCGCATCGTAAATGATGTTGTAGTAACGGATGTCGACGCCATTGGCTTCGGCCAGCTTGCGTGCCGACGCATCTGCACGCGTGTTGAAGCCGATGATGACCGCTTTAGAAGCAACCGCAAGATTAACGTCGGATTCGGTAATACCACCGACGGCAGCATGCACAACCTGCACTCGCACTTCACTGGTGGACAATTTCTGCAGCGAACCAACCAGCGCCTCCTGCGAACCTTGCACGTCGGTCTTGATGATCATCGGCAGATTCTTGACTTCGCCTTCGCCCATGTTCTCGAACATGTTTTCCAGTTTTGCCGCCTGCTGTTTCGCCAGTTTGACGTCGCGGAACTTGCCTTGACGGAACAGGCCGATTTCCCGCGCCTTGCGTTCATCCGCCATGACCATGACTTCCTCGCCGGCATTCGGCACTTCGGTCAAACCTTGGATCTCGACTGGAATCGATGGACCGGCTTCCGAAATATTCTTGCCGTTTTCATCCAGCATTGCACGTACACGGCCATAGGCAGAACCTGCCAGCACGACATCGCCGCGCTTCAACGTACCGGATTGAACCAGAATCGTGGCAACCGGACCGCGACCTTTGTCGAGTTTGGCTTCGACAACCAGGCCTCGAGCAGGCGCATCGACCGGTGCTTTCAATTCCAGCACTTCGGCTTGCAGCAGAACCTGTTCGAGCAATGCGTCAATACCTTCACCGGTTTTTGCCGACACCGGCACGAACGGCGAATCACCACCGTATTCTTCCGGCACGACTTGTTCCGCAATCAGTTCCTGCTTGACGCGATCCATGTTGGCACCCGGTTTGTCGATCTTGTTGATCGCCACAACGAGCGGTACGCCTGCAGCCTTTGCGTGAGCAATTGCTTCTTTCGTTTGCGGCATCACACCGTCGTCGGCTGCGACCACCAGAATGACAATATCCGTGGCCTTCGCACCACGCGCACGCATCGCGGTAAATGCTTCGTGGCCCGGCGTATCAAGGAAGGTGATCATGCCGCGCGGCGTTTCGACGTGGTAAGCGCCGATGTGCTGCGTAATGCCACCGGCTTCGCCGGATGCAACCTTCGCGCGACGGATGTAATCCAGCAGCGAGGTTTTGCCGTGATCGACGTGACCCATGACGGTGACGACCGGTGCACGCGGCATCAGTTCGGCGTCCGCATGTTCTGTGCCTTCGGTAAGCAGCGCCTCCGGATCATCCAGCTTGGCTGCATGAGCGAGGTGGCCCATTTCCTCTACCAGGATCATTGCTGTTTCCTGATCGAGAACCTGGTTGATCGTGACCATCTGGCCGAGCTTCATCAATTGCTTGATGACTTCGGATGCCTTGACCGACATCTTGTGCGCGAGTTCGGCGACGGTAATCGTCTCAGGCACGTGCACATCCTTGACCACCGCTTCGGTCGGTGCCTGGAAATTGGTTTCCCGATCTTCGTGATGCGACGGACGACGGCCTTTCGGCCCCGCACGCCAGCCATCGCGGCCACCGCCGGTATTGCCGCGCGTCTTGAGACCGCCGGTGCCGCGTTTTTTCGCGTCATCCTGCCAGGTCGACGAAACATTTGCCGACTTGATCGATTTCTTGTCGGGAGTGGCAACGGCTTTCTTGTCGTCTTTCTTCTCGCCAGGCTTCTTGTCAGCCGGCTTATGCAACGTACCTTCCGCAGGCTTCGCTGCAGGCGCAGGTTCCGGCGCCTTGATGGCACGACGCGGCGCGTTCATCATCGCCTTGATCTGGGCGACTTCGTCAGCTACTGCCTTGCGGGCAATTTCTGTTGCAGCCGCTTTTTCGGATGCTTCCTTCGCCGCGTCTTTCGCCAGCTGTGCGGCTTTCTTGTTCGCTTCTTCGACGGCGATGCGTTTCTTTTCTTCTGCAGCCGTTTCGTCGGTTTTTGCGGTAGCTGGTTTTTCCTCGGCCGCTTTTTCTGCTTCTTCCGCTTTCAGCAACGCCTGAGCCTGCGCTTCCTTCTCGGCTTCCAGCTTGGCAAGACGCTCCTGCTTCTCGCGCAGATCCGCTTCCTGACGTGCGATTAGCTCGGCCTGACGGCGTGCTTCATCGGCACGGCGTGCAAGTTCTGCTTCGTCGATGACCGGCGCCGCAGGTTTTGCTGGTTCTTCCGCGACATCGTCTCGCTTGACGAACGTGCGCTTCTTGCGCACTTCAACCTGAATCGTGCGCGACTTGCCGGTGGCATCTGCCTGCTTGATCTCGGTTGTTTCCTTGCGCGTCAGCGTGATTTTCTTCTTCTCGCCATCAGGCGCAACACCGTGCGCACGGCGCAAATGATCAAGGAGCTTGTCCTTGTCGGCTTTCGATAATTCATCGGACGCCGAGCTCTTCTCCACGCCGGCATCGCGCAGTTGCGTCAGCAGTACATCTGCCGGCATTTTTAGCTCGGTGGCAAATTGGGCTACGTTGTTACTCGCCATTCAGTCCTCTTTTCTATGTGACACGTTGGATGCAATCAACTGCGCGAATTACTTCGTTTCCACGAGGCTCCATACCTTGGCTTGCAGCGCCTTGGCATGATCGTCGTATTTCGCGTCGATGAGCTTCATCTCTTCGTCGGTCACATCTTCAAATTCATTTTCAATCAGTTGACGCGCACGGTCCGCAGACAGCGCGAGAATCGCACCGAATTCGTCATACGCCAGCGCTGCAAAGGCGTCGAGCGTCTTGACGCCCGCCAGCCCCAGCTTGCCTGCGATGATGCGATCCATGCCTTCCAGGTTCGCCAGCGCATCGTCCATGCCTTCCATGCCTTCTTCGGAGGCAATGGCTTCGGTCAATAGTGCATCGCGTGCACGATTGCGCAATTCATTGACGGTATCTTCATCGAACGCCTCGATATCCAGCATTTCGCTGATCGGCACGTAGGCGATTTCTTCCAGCGTCGCAAAACCCTCTTCCACCAGAATGTCAGCGACTTCCTGATCGACATCGAGTTTTTCCATGAACAAGATGCGAATCGCAGCCGTTTCCATCAACGACTTGTCCGCCGATTCCTCGGCCGTCATGATGTTGATCTGCCAGCCAGTCAGTTCCGATGCGAGACGCACGTTCTGACCGCCACGACCAATCGCGATCGCGAGATTTTCCTCGTCGACCACCACGTCCATCGCATGCTTTTCCTCATCAACAACGATCGACGAAACGTTGGCAGGTGCAAGCGCACCGATCACGAATTGCGCCGGATCTTCCGACCACAGCACGATATCGACACGTTCGCCGCCCAACTCGCCGGTCACCGCCTGCACGCGCGAGCCGCGCATGCCGACACAGGTACCGATCGGATCGATACGCTTGTCACTGGTAAAGACAGCGATCTTTGCGCGTATGCCAGCATCACGTGCCGCCGATTTGATTTCCAGCATGCCTTGTTCGATTTCCGGCACTTCGAGTTCGAACAATTTCATGATGAATTCAGGCGCGGTACGCGACAGGATCACCTGCGGGCCGCGCGCATTGCGATCAATACGCAGAATGAAGGCACGAACGCGATCACCGATACGCAGATTCTCTTTCGGGATCATCTGGTCGCGCGGCAGACGCGCTTCGATACGACCGGACTCGACGATTGCATCGCCGCGTTCCATGCGCTTGATGGTGCCCGTCACCAGCGAATCGCCACGCTCCAGGAAGTCGGCCAGAATCTGTTCACGCTCGGCGTCGCGGATACGCTGCAATACGACCTGCTTGGTGTCCTGTGCGAAACGGCGACCGAACTCGACCGATTCGATCGGCTCTTCGATGTAGTCGTCGACTTCGATATCGCCGATCTGTTCCTTGGCTTCGAAATGCAGGATTTCCTGATCCGGCAATTGCAGGCCAGCGTCATCGGGCACAACATGCCAGCGACGGAACGATTCGAATTCGCCGCTTTCGCGATCGATCGAAACGCGAATATCAACATCGCCTTCATAGCGTTTTTTGGTCGCCTGGGCGAGCGCATGTTCCAACGCTCCGAATACGATGTCTGTTTCGACGTTTTTTTCGCGCGCCAGCGCATCAACCAACTGCAAAATTTCGCGACTCATGCTTTGCGACTCCTAAAATCCACTTTCGGCACCAAATGCGCCTTGTCTACATCGGCTAGCGTAAATTCCAGCTTTGCCGGCCCATCTTTTCCTTCAAATTCGAGCGCCAGCGTTTCGCCCGTTGGTTCCAGCAAAATACCCTGGAAGGACTTGCGGTTTGCCGCATTCGGCATCGGCAGGCGTAATTTCACCAGCGCTTCTGCACCGGCAAACCGCACATAGTCCGATAACTTCTTCAGCGGACGATCAAGTCCCGGCGACGATACTTCGAGCCGTTCGTAATTGGCATTTTCGACCGTCAGCACATGCAGCAACTGGTGCGTGACCTTTTCACAATCCTCGACGGTAATGTTTCCCTTGTCGGCATCTTCAGGTGTGAAGTCGATGTATACACGGAGCACACCGCGAGCAGCTTGCTCGAAATTGACAAGTTCATACCCCATGCCCATCAGGGTTTTCTCAATCAGTACCGACAACTGCAAGGGGATTCTCCGAAAACGTCGATCACGCCGCCATGAGCACGAGACCTGGCACAACAACACAAACCGTTTAACAAAAAAAAATGGGCATCTGCCCATCTTTTTTATCGTTCTGACCGCCGG
>NZ_DATMTD010000033.1:0-13228 GCF_035565035.1 Oxalicibacterium sp.
ATCGGGTGTGTTGCCTTATATGATGCATGGAATTATTTGCAAAACACGACCATGTACCTACCCAAACACTTCGAGCAAACCGATCTTGAAGCGCTCTACGCGCTCATCGAACATTCGCCATTCGGTATTCTTGTTACGGCCTCGCCCGACGGTATCGAAGCGAATCACCTTCCATTTGAACTGGATCGAAGTCAAGGCACACATGGCAGCCTGCTTTGCCATGTCGCACGATCCAATCCCGTCTGGCAGCACGCGCCGTCATTGACGACGGATAGCCTGGTTATTTTCCAAGGGCCCAGCGCTTATATTTCACCAAGCCTGTACGCCTCGAAGCAGGAAACGCACATGGTTGTACCTACCTACAACTACGCCGCCGTCCATGTTTCGGGGCAAGTAACTGTCCACGATGACGTCCGCTGGGTGCGCGGACTGGTTTCCCGCCTGACCGGCAAATTCGAGAAGCAAAGAGAGGTCCCGTGGAAGATGGGCGATGCACCCGCTTCGTATATCGACGAAAGGCTGTCGCACATCGTGGGGCTGGAAATACGGATTTCGCACCTCGCCGGCAAATGGAAGCTGAATCAAAACCGGAGCGAAGCCGATCGGCGTAGCGTCATCGCCGGTCTCAACACGGGCAATGCTGATGAAAAAGCCGTCGCACAATTGATGGTCCGCCAGCCGAATTCCCGAAAATGATTGCAACAGATTGATGCCTGACGTCGCCAATCAGATACCGGAACAATCGCAGCTGCAATAAAAAAGCCCGGCAAGCCGGGCTTTTCTCAATCATGCATCCGAATCAGGCATAGCTGCGCAGTCGCAGTGAAAACTCGCGCAGCGCTGTAATACCGGATGCTTCCGCACGTGCGCACCAATCCTGCAACTGGTGCAGCAACTGGTCGCGTGTCGCATGCGAACGCTCCCAGATCGCGCCGAGTTCGACACGCATTTCGTGCATCGTCTGCAGCGGCTTGCTGTGCGCAAACAGCGTCGTCAATTGCTCCTTGTGCGGCTCTTGCAATTGGGTCGGCTCACGATGCAACAACTTGCGTGCCGAACGCAGATAGCCGGATTCCAGCTTTGCTTTTTCCTTCAGATGCTCGCGTTCTTCACGCCAGATCTTCTTCAGCGATTTGGCATATTTGGCCGTCACGTCGTAGCGATTGGCGATGACCGATTGCAACGTGTTGAAATCCAGGTGCAACTTACCGTGTTCGAACTTCGGCTCCGGCGCAACTTTCTTGACCTTTGCGAGACCGACGAATTCCATCATGCGGATATACATCCAGCCGATGTCGAACTCATACCATTTCGACGACAGCTTGGCGGACGTGCCGTAGGTGTGATGGTTATTGTGCAGTTCCTCACCGCCGATGATGATGCCGATCGGGAAGATGTTGGTCGCTGCATCATTGCATTCGTAATTGCGATATCCCCAATAGTGGCCGATGCCGTTGATGATGCCCGCAGCGGTGATTGGAATCCATGCCATCTGTACCGCCCACACCGATACGCCGACCACACCGAACAACATGACGTTAATGAACAGCATGAGAACGATGCCGCGTGCACTGAACGGCGTATACACGGTGCGCTCGATCCAGTCGTCCGGCGTGCCGTAACCGTATTTCTCCATCGTTTCCTTGTTCTTCGCTTCGGCACGATAGAGTTCGGCGCCTTCGAAGAACACTTTCTTGATACCGCGCGTCACCGGGCTGTGCGGATCTTCCTCGGTTTCGCATTTGGCGTGATGCTTGCGATGGATCGCGACCCATTCCTTGGTGACCATGCCGGTCGTCATCCACAGCCAGAAGCGGAAGAAGTGGCTTGCAATCGGATGCAAGTCCAGTCCGCGATGAGCCTGCGAACGATGCAGATAAATCGTGACAGCCGCGATCGTGACGTGCGTCACGGCGAGCGTGTAAAAGAACACTTCCCAACCAGTCGCGCCGGTCAGGCCGTTAGAAAGAAAATCGAGTACTGCGTCTATCATTATGTCTCCGTTGCAAGCGCCAATTGGCATGGCGCTTAAATGGGGGTGCATTGACTGAATACGAGGGCATATCGAGAAAAAACATCGAAAAACCCGAGACGAATTGTACCTCTTCAGGGCCTTAAATCGGCTTTTAAATCAGGCTGTTGCGTATTTAGATGCTGTTTTATTGCGCCATATTGTTCGTCCGCCAACCTGATTTCGCGTTGCGGGAAAGGAACGTTGATTTTATGCTCTTGAAACAGATTCCAGATTGCACGATTGACATCGGAAAGCACGCCGCCGCGCTCGTTTTCACCAACCCAGAAATTCAGTTGCAGATTAATGCCGTCCGCGCCGAAGCCCATCATCAACGCTGTCGGTATTCGATCGTTGTCACGGCGAATACGCGGATGATTTTGCGTCGCCTGTTCCAGCAGACGCAATGCAAGGTCGATATCGGTACGGTAATCGACGGTGATCGTCGCATTCATCTGCACGATGCTGTCCATCAACGAGAAATTCTGCACGGATCCGGAAACGAATAGTTCATTCGGCACGACAGCGCTGGAACCATCGCCGGTACGCAAGACGGTATAGCGCGTATTGATCTGTGCGACCCGACCGGAAAAGCGATCGACCGATACCATGTCGCCGATTGACAGACTGCGCTCCAGCAGGATGATGAATCCGGATACGTAACTGCTCGCAATCTTTTGCAAACCCAGGCCCAACCCAACCCCAAGCGCGCCGCCGAATACCGACAGCACGGTCAGATCGATACCGACCATCGACAAGCTGACCAGCAACGCAATCAGTATCAGTGCCGCTCGTGCCATGCGTGACATGACAACCCGCATCGATGAATGCATGTTGTCCAGCCGCATCAGGCGCTCTTCCAGCAACGCCGATACCCACAGTGCGACGATCAGTGTTACGCCGACGGAAATCGCTGCCTGCAATATCGTCATCACCGACACGTGATTCTTGCCGAGGGGAACCGTGGTCGCGTCAAGAAATGCCACCAGGTCCGGTAACACTCCCGTGATGTGCATGGCAACCACTATCCACACCAGCAACGCGAAACTCTTCTCGAACAACACGACGAAGCCGCCGACTCTGCCGCTGCGCGCAAAGATGCGACGCATTACATAAAAAGCCAGGCGGATCAGCGCGAATGAACCGACCAGCGGCATCGCAATACGCAGCAAGTCGACGTTGGGAATCCATTGCGACAAGACAGGTTTGGCAATCGCGATCAGCATCAATGTCAACAACGGCCACAACACACGCGTAAAACTCTCCACACCCAGACGCCGCATGCGATTTGCCTGCACATCCTGCGAAGCGAGGACGCCACGCGCCATGCGCGACAATGCCCAGCCAAGAGCGATGCTCAAGATCAGTACGACGATCTGCCAGCGCAATCCGGGATTGCCAAGATCGGTCGACAGATCAGTCCAGAGAGTGGAAAGCAGATTCGCGCGCATGATGACGTTCTGTTTTACGTTTTGGCTTTGCGTTCCAGTACGGCAGCAAAAAAGCCGTCAGTGTGGTGGCGATGCGGCGACAGCTTCAGATACGCATCCATATCCAGTTCAATCTTCTGCTCGGCCAGCACGTCTTTCATCGGCACCAGAACGAAGTCATCACGCGACGCCAGAAACTGCTCGACGATGGCCTCGTTTTCCTCGTCCAGAATACTGCAGGTCGCGTAGACCAGCCGCCCGCCTGGTTTCACCAGTCGCGCTGCGCCGGTCAGGATCGACGCCTGCTTTTCGTTCAGCTCGCTCAAACCCTGCGGCGTCTGCCGCCATTTGACGTCCGGATTGCGACGCAATGTGCCCAAGCCGCTGCACGGCGCATCGACCAGCACGCGATCGATCTTGCCTGCCAGACGTTTGACCTTGGCATCGTTTTCATGCGCGATCAGAACCGGATGCACATTCGACAAACCACTGCGCGCCAAGCGCGGTTTCAGTTTCGCCAGCCGCTTGTCGGAAATGTCGAATGCATACAAGCGGCCGGTGTTACGCATGGTCGCACCGAGCGACAAGGTCTTGCCACCCGCTCCCGCGCAAAAATCGACCACCATCTCGCCGCGTTTCGCACCGACGATTTGCGACAGCAACTGGCTGCCTTCGTCCTGCACTTCAATCAAACCATTCTTGAACAATGGCAAATTCTGCAGCGCCGGCTTCTTGATGATGCGAATCCCGAGCGGCGCGAACGGCGTCGGTTCACACAGGATCGGTGCCTGTGCCAGTTCGGTCATCACATCATCACGCGCAGCCTTGACGGCATTCACGCGCAAGTCGAGGGGCGCCTGTTGATTCATGCTGTGCGCCAATTCTAGCGTCGCCGCTTCGCCATCGCGCGCCACCAGTTTGTCGAACAGCCATTCCGGCAAATTGGCACGCAATGCAGCCGGCAATACCGATCGATCGATCTGCATCACACGCTCCAGCCACGCCGTTTCTTCTTCGGTCAAGCCGCCCAGTGACTCCACACCGACCGCGTCGGCCAGACCGAGCAAGGCCATGCGGCGCATCGCGGCACCGCTGCCCGATTCGGAAAAATTGGTATAGACCGCCTTGTTGCGCAACAAGGCATAAATCGCTTCGGCAATCACGCCGCGCTCGCGCGAACCCAGTCTTGGATGTTCGCGGAAATAACGTGACAATGTGCCGTCGGCAGGCGCGGTAAAACGCAGGATCTCGCGCAATACTTCTTCGGTGCTGCCAATGATCGCGGGAGGCAATCTCATGAAATTCCTTCTCTTCTGTATTCTTGTTCAGGCTAGGTTCAAGCCTGACCGGCTGCAATACGTACAATTCCGTCATTCACCGATAACCTGTCTTCGATGAACCAGCGAATCGCACGTGGATAAATAATGTGTTCCTGCTCTAGCACGCGCGCGGCAAGTATCTGTTCTGTATCGTCCGGCATGACCGGCACGGCAGCCTGCGCCACGATTGGCCCGTGATCCAGTTCGGCTGTCACAAAATGGACGGTGGCACCGTGAATCCTGACGCCTGCGGCAAGCGCTTGCCGGTGCGTCGACAAACCGACAAAGCTCGGCAAAAGCGACGGATGAATGTTCAGCATGCGTCCCGCATAATGCGCAACGAAACCGGTCGTCAAAATTCGCATAAATCCAGCTAAAACCACCAAATCCGGCGAAAATCCATCGATCGTACGCTGCAGTTCTGCATCGAAGGCTTCCCGCGTGGCGTAATCGCCGCTGGCAACCACGACCGCAGGAATTCCCTGCTGTGCCGCGAAGATCAGCCCCGGCGCATCCGTCTTGTTGCTGATAACGGCGACAATCCGGGCAGGCCATTTTTCATTCTGCGCGGCGCGGATGATGGCTTCCATATTGCTGCCGCGGCCGGAAATCAGAATGACGATTTTTCTCATGGCGCGCATTGTACCGCACCGGGCACATGGACGGATTCAGCAAACGCGTAGAGGCGCACAAAATAGCGCGAACATCTGCAAACTGACGGCAAAAAACCGGCAAGTCACACAAAAGGGATTGTTCGAAAAAGAGTAGCCGCCTGTAATCGACGGCCTTGGGAAGAATTACTGGAAGGAGTAAAAAACGCGGAAGGCGATTTTCTTTTCGGCCCAAAAATCGGCTGCATCGCGGAAAACGTCGAGCAGTGTTTCGCGCGCTTCCTTGTCGAATTTCGGCGTGTTCGGCAATTGTTCCAGCACCACCAGAAATCCCGGCTGCACCCCCGCCTTGTGCGGCAGGCTGGTCAGGCAGTCGGACAGCGCATCGAAATTCTTGCCGAAATGCCGGGGAAACTGAAATGCTTCGGCGATGGTGGCAAGAACCTGCTGCTTGGTCGTTGCATGCGCACAGTGCGCATACAAAAAATGCTGTCCAAGTTGCGCGGCCTCTGCCTGCAAATCGGCGACACGGAAAGCCCGGATCGATTGCACTACATTCGGCGGCACGGTTTTAAACAAACTCATTGATTCCTCTACCTCCAGGCAATTTTTTATCGGCAAAAAAGCCATGGCTCACTCTATGACACGTTTGAAACTTCTATAGTGATCGGCGGTGTAATAGTATTCGCTCGCCCTGCCCTTTTCGCCACCTGTCACGATGCGTCTGGCGCCACGATTGCGCGCCCGCGGCGTTTTCACGGTGAATTCGCGATAATACCCGCGCTTTTGCTGCGGCAAAACCTTTTCGTAGTTTCCGAACACCGCGCCGTCCTTTTCATAAGGAAACGGCCCGCCCTGGCGGATCAACCTGATCGTCTGCTGCGCCTCGGGCGGCAATTCCGTCGCCTGTATGACGCCCAGATGACCTGAATCGAAGGCAAAAACGTTATAAGAAAGTAATAATGTAGCGAAAAACAGGAAAAAACGTGGGATAAATTTAGCTCTCACCGGGATTCCTCTTGAATATCTTGGCAAATAGGCTATTTTTTGCCGATCCAGCCACACTTGGCGAGCGTAACGTGTTGTTCCCCACGAAGCAATATGCTGCTATCGCTGGTCAACCTGCTGCACGCAATACCGGCGCTGCAGCGTTTTCTTCTCCCTGTGCAAAAAACGCAAGTATTTCTGTTTTGTGCGCCAGCGCGTCCTTGCGGCCGAGTTCGATCAATTCTGATGTATAGCTTTTTTCAAACAATAGATAGGACGCCAGTGCCGCCCCGCGTACCTCGGTCGCGCCGATTCCGGCCAGCAACATGCGAACCGGCCGCGGCAGACTTCCGATATGACGGCTGGCGATTGTGTCCAATCGTTCCGACGGAGAAATGGACAGCATCTCGATCGGCCGCAACGGTGTGCGAGCCAATTGTTCCGGTGTCAGGAATGACAGCGTCTGGTTGATGCGGTTGAGGCGTTCGACATCGCCTGCGATGCTGTCGAGGAAGATGCTGGACATGGCATGACCGGCGATCTGCGCCAGACTGGGATATTGCGCATGAGCCGACGAATCGATTGCCGGTTCCAGCAAACGGCCGGCACCGATCACCAGTACCTTGTCTGCACCGAGATGAATGGCCGGCGAAATTGGAGCCAACTGCCGCATTGAACCGTCGCCGAAATATTCGCGCCGCCCGGCACAGAAAACCGGGGTCGCAGGAAAAATCAACGGAATCGCCGACGATGCCAGCAAGTGTTCGATACCGATCTGGCTGCGCACGGCACTGCGCTGCGTACGTATCCACGGTTCGATATCGGCTTCACTTTGATAGAACGTGATGTGCTGACCGGCTGTATACGACGATGCGGTCACCGCCAGCGCGTGCAGCTTGCCATCCATCAGCGCCGCATCCAGTCGCGGCAGGTTCAGCATGCGATTCAGCAGACTGACCAGCGGCGTATTGTCGAGCAGCGAAGCCGGCGGATGCGCGTGCCACTTGCGCATCAACCAGCCAAATGAGAGCAACGACAGCCAGCGAGCGCCGGACCGCAACACACCGAGTGAATCGGCGCGATACACCTGCTCGGCAGTAAAGTTTTCCCATACGTGCGCCACCTTGCCGAGGCCTTTGCCGAAATCGTCGGCACTGCAGGCCAGTGCCGTGGCGTTGATCGCGCCGGCAGATGTGCCGCAGATGATGTCGTACGGATTACGCTCTGGTGCCCATCCTGCTTCACACAGAATGGCGGAAACCGTTTGCAGGACACCGACCTGGTACGCCGCCCGCGCGCCGCCACCTGTCAGTATCAGCCCGATTTTTTTTCGATTTTGCATGCAGTCCATTATTAAGGCGTTTGCCTTTTCGGGCAAGCCTCGCCCCCGCCCTTTACGCACTGGACGTTTTTCTGCACTTGCGACGACGTCAATCGCCTTTGGCGATACCTTCACGACGCGGATCGGCGCCGCCGAACCAGACGTCCCCGCCATTCATTCGAGACCGCATGACGCCGTGCAAACCCGACGTCTGTTCGTCCAGTACGACATCGTGACCGCGTGCCTTCAAGGCATCGACCAGCGTCGACGATACACGGCCCTGTTCGAGTTCGGTCGGTCCATTGCGACTGCCGATATTCGGCAGATCGATCGCCTGCTGCATGTCAAGTCCCCAATCCAGCGTGCCGACCAATACCTTTGCCACATAGTTGATGATCGACGAACCGCCCGGCGAGCCGATTACCAATAACAATTTATCTGCCCGCTTGTCGAAAACGAAAGTCGGCGCCATCGAACTGCGCGGTCGCTTGCCGGGCTGTACGCGATTGGCAACCGGTCCATTCTCGTCGACAGCAATCGCGGAAAAATCGGTCAGTTCGTTATTCAGTAAAAAGCCGTCCACCATCTGCCGCGAGCCGAAGGCGTTTTCGATGGTGGTGGTCATGGCGACCGCATTGCCCTTCTTATCCACGATGGACATATGCGACGTTGAAGGCAACTCAGGCGAAGCATCCGTGCCCCATGCGATTTGCCAGTCCCGTGGTATGCCTGCCTGAGCATGCTTCATCGACCGTTCGCCAATCAAGGCGGCACGCTGCGCAAGATACGGCTTGTCCAGCAGCGGCGCGAAGCTGTTACCGGGCAACGGCACAAAATCGGTATCGGCGATATATCGATTGCGATCCGCATAAGCGAGCCGGCCTGCTTCCACGAAAAGATGCACGGCCTCTGCACTCAACCCGTCTGCAGTCGGTACCAGCGCACGCATATTGCGATTTTCAAGAATACCCAGCATTTGTGCCACTGCGATGCCACCCGACGATGGCGGCGGCATGCCGCAAACCGTCCACACACGATAATCGCTGCATACCGGTTCACGGACCTTGGCGCGATAGCCCGCAAGGTCGGCAACGCTCAGGCTGCCCGGATTGGTCGAATGATGCGCGACCTTGTTCACGATATCGCGTGCGATCTGTCCTTTGTAGAAAGCGTCGGCTCCGTTGTCTGCAATATTCTTCAAGGTCTTTGCCAACGCCGGATTCTTCAGCAAATACCCCGTCGGGCGCGGGCGTCCTTCGCGATCGTAGAAATACGCAGCGGCAGCCGGATCTTTCTTCAGATACGGCTCGTCCTGCAACAGCATGGCGAGACGCGGACTGACTGCAAAGCCGTTGGTCGCCAAACGTATCGCCGGCACGAACAAGGTTGACCACGGCAATTTCCCGTACCGAAGATGCGCCAGCTCCAGCATGCGCAGCACGCCCGGCACGCCGACCGAACGGCCACCGACGACGGCATCAAAGAACGGCATCGGCTTGCCGTCTGCATTCAGGAACAATGTTTCGGTTGCAGCGGCTGGTGCGGTCTCGCGTCCATCGAAGGCCTTGACTGTCTTGCCGTCGAAATGCAGCAGAAAGGCGCCGCCGCCAATTCCCGAGGATTGCGGCTCGACCAGCGTCAACACCATTTGCGTCGCAATCGCAGCGTCGATCGCGGAACCGCCCTTTTTCAACATTTGATAGCCGGCGTCGACCGCAAGTGGATTGGCTGCGACCACCATGAACTTCTTTGCAGTCCAGCCCGGCTTTGCGCTGTAGCCACTGCCGCGCTCCGGTGCCAGCAACGCAGCGTCGTGCGCATCTGCCATGACATTGCCGAAGCCGCCAAGCAATATGGCAGACAGAAAAAACGTGACAGTCGACTTGAACATGCGATGACTCCGGAGGCAGAACTCGGTAACGATGCGGCGCACTGCAGTGTAAACGCGATGTCGGCATGGCGCACGTCGATCATGTGGCGATGAACATCGACGAGCGTGCCGGAAAAATTGTAGTCGTCTCGACGATGACGGTAATGCCAATTAAAAAGGCAGCCGAAGCTGCCTTTTTTCCATCTATCTTTGTGTCGATCTTTTTGGATTGATCACCTTGTCATCTGCCATCCTGTATCGGCGCCGTATTTTGCTGTTCGCGCATGCTGTCCGGTGCAACGATCACCACTGCGGCTTCTTCGTGACCGACTGCAGTTTCCATGCCGGCCGATGGCAGCAACGGCACAATCAGCAACGCAACGATGTTGATGATCTTGATCAGAGGATTGACTGCCGGGCCCGCCGTGTCCTTGTACGGATCACCGACCGTATCGCCAGTCACTGCCGCCTTGTGGGCCTCGGAACCCTTGCCACCGTGATTGCCGTCCTCGATGTATTTCTTGGCGTTGTCCCACGCGCCACCGCCGGTCGTCATCGAAATCGCGACGAAGATGCCGGTGACGATCGCGCCCATCAACAAGCCGCCAAGTGCCGCCGGGCCGAGAATCATGCCAACCAGAATCGGGATCACCACCGGCAGCAAGGATGGAATCACCATTTCCTTGATCGCGGCGGTCGTCAACATGTCGACCGCCTTGTCGTATTCCGGCTTGCCGCTGCCATCCATGATGCCCTTGATGTCGCGGAACTGGCGACGCACTTCCACCACGACGGCGCCGGCTGCACGACCGACCGCCTCCATCGCCATTGCGCCGAACAGATAGGGAATCAGGCCGCCGATGAAAAGGCCGATGATGACAAGCGGATTCGACAAGTCGAAGAACGTGCCCTTGCCGACCGAATCGAGCGCATGCGTGTAATCCGCGAACAAAACCAGCGCAGCGAGTCCGGCAGAGCCGATTGCATAGCCCTTGGTGACGGCTTTCGTCGTATTGCCGACCGCATCCAGCGGGTCGGTAATTGCCCGCACCGATTCCGGCATGCCCGACATCTCCGCGATACCGCCGGCGTTGTCGGTGATCGGACCGTAGGCATCGAGCGCAACGATAATGCCTGCCATCGACAGCATGGCTGTCGCCGCAATTGCGATGCCATACAAACCTCCCAGCCAGTACGAAGCCAGGATGGCCGCACACACGGCGAGAACCGGATAGGACGTGGAGCGCATCGATACGCCAAGGCCCGCGATGATGTTGGTACCGTGACCGGTCGTCGATGCCTGTGCGATGTGTTTCACCGGTTTGAAGTCGGTGCCGGTGTAGTACTCGGTGATGTAGACCATCAATCCGGTCAGCACGATACCGACGACAGTGGAACCGAACATCGCGACAAACAATTCCCGCGGCATCACGAACCAGGTGACGATGGCAAAACCGACCAGCGACAATCCGGCTGCCCACCACAGCCCGACATACAGTGCCGACATGATCTTCTTGCCTTCCTTCGCTTTCACCAAAGCGCAACCGACAATGGAAGCAAGAATCGAAACAGCGCCGAGGAGCAATGGATAGATGGCCGCCTCGAATTCGATGCCGCGCATCATCAGGGTACCGAGCAGCATCGTGGCGATCAGGGTGACGACATAGGTTTCGAACAGATCGGCGGCCATGCCTGCGCAGTCGCCGACGTTGTCGCCAACGTTATCTGCAATCACGGCCGGATTGCGCGGGTCGTCTTCAGGAATTCCCGCCTCCACCTTGCCGACCAGATCGGCACCAACGTCCGCACCCTTGGTAAAGATGCCGCCACCGAGTCGCGCAAAAATCGAGATCAGCGAAGCACCGAACGCCAGCCCGATCAACGGCGTAATCACGTCATGCAAGGTGCCGACATAACCGTTGTGTTTCGCAAAAAGCGTCAGCGCGAGATAAAAGAGTGCGACGCCGAGCAAGCCGAGGCCGACCACCAGCATGCCGGTAATCGCGCCCCCCTTGAATGCGACATCAAGCGCCGCATTCATTCCCCTCGTCGCTGCCTGTGCGGTGCGCACGTTCGCGCGTACCGAGACATTCATGCCAATGAAACCGCACGCGCCGGACAGTACCGCACCGATCAGAAAGCCGATCGCCGTGATCCATCCAAGTACGAACGCGATAATGATAAAGAGAACCACGCCGACGATGCCAATCGTCCTGTATTGCCTGGCGAGATAGGCGGCAGCACCTTGCTGAATGGCGGCAGCAATGTCCTGCATTCGCTCGTTGCCGGCATCCTGTTCGAGAATCCAGCTGCGTGATGCCAGCCCGTAAACCACTGCAACAATACCGCACGCAATGACGATCCATATGCTGATTGACATATCGACTCCTCTTGTTATCACGACAAAGAATTGACCACTACGACATTCGGGCAGACATTAAAGGGTTGTCCACCGTGCTGCGTACTGCAAAACTTTCCGTCGCCCTTTTTATTATGCGTGCCAGGGCTGGCTGAGCTTGATGCTGGTTTAATGCTATAGCGATACGACGGCTTAAACAAGACGGACTCAAGACGCTCCAAGCCGCCAACAAAAAAGCGGACACATGGTCCGCTTCTTTTCTTCAGTCCTTCAACGCCGCAAAGGCATTGTCACGAATCTGGTCGACCGGTCCGACACCGGCGATCTTCCGGTATTTCGGTGCGCCGGGTTTTCCGGATTCTGCCCACTTGTTGTAGTAATCGACCAGCACTTCCGTTTGATCGTGATAAACGGAAAGACGCTTCTTGACCGTTTCTTCCTTGTCGTCGTCACGCTGAATCAGTTCTTCACCAGTGACGTCGTCGCGTCCTTCCGCTTTCGGCGGATTGAACTTGACGTGGTAGGTACGACCGGAAGTCGGATGCACGCGACGACCGCTCATGCGTTCAATGATGGCCTCATCCGGCACATCGATTTCAAGCACGTAGTCGATCGCGACGCCCGCATCCTTCATTGCATCGGCTTGCGGAATCGTGCGTGGAAAACCGTCGAACAGATATCCCTTGGCGCAATCCGGTTCCTTCAACCGATCCTTGACCAGGCCGATGATGATGTCGTCCGACACCAAACCGCCTTCGTCCATGATTTTCTTCGCGGCCAGACCAAGTGGCGTGCCTGCCTTGACGGCAGCGCGCAGCATGTCGCCCGTGGAGATTTGCGGAATGCCGTATTTCTGGCAAATGAATGTGGCCTGCGTTCCCTTGCCTGCGCCCGGGGCACCCAACAAAATCAGTCTCATGAATCTCCTCGCATTTGGTAATCCCTCGTGGCGTCACTGGGACAGGGCTTGCCTACGGTCCCGCGACGCTTCGTTGGCGCCAAGAATAGCACGCACCAAAGCGTGGCCGGCTCGGGTGGCGACGTGCGCGCCACGCCGTCTTCAGGAGACGAACATCCGGCGCACGCGCTCCAGGTCCTGCAGGGTGTCGACGCCGGGCCCGGGAGCATGCGGGGTGACATGCACGGCGATCCTGTGGCCATGCCAGAGCGCGCGCAGTTGCTCCAGCGCCTCGGCTTCTTCCATGGGCGCGGGCGTGAGCGTGGGGAATTCGCGCAGGAAGCCGGCGCGATACCCATAGATGCCGATATGGCGCAGCGGGGGGGGCACCTGCGGCAGTCGGGGGGCGCCCTGCACAGATC
>NZ_DATMTD010000034.1:0-34556 GCF_035565035.1 Oxalicibacterium sp.
ATGAGGAGGCGAACGCCTCCTCAATGGGACTCGGCAAGAGACTTACCAAACGTGGTTGTACATCACGCTCAACACGGCGCCCGTTGCAGGCAGGCGGCTGGTGTTATTACTATTGCGCATCAGTTGACTGTAAGCCGGCAGATAGTAACGATCGAACAAATTCTCGACACCTACCGTCACAGAATCCTTCTTCGTAAATGCATAACGACTGATCAGGTCAACGGTGGTGTAGCTGTCGACTTCGCGTCGGCCAAAACTCTCCACGCCTTTCAAACGGTAATCCCGCGAACCGAAGTAGGTTGCCTGCAGACGATTACTCCACTGCTCATTTGGTTTGTATTGCACATATGCGGTAACTTTGAGTGGCGGAATGCGATACCCGGTCATGTCCTGATCAGGCTTGCCACTTGGCGTTTCCCTGCCCTCGATGTAAGTTAGGGTCGCTCCGCCACCCCAATTTCCGGCAGGCAGGTAATCCAGACTGCCTTCGATACCCTGAATTTTTTCCCTTGTTCGCAACAGAATCAGACCATTATTGATGCTCTGAACATCACCTAATTTTGATGTGGTCTGAAAAATTGCCAATGTACCTAGTACATCACCGAATGTTCCACGCCATCCCAATTCATAGTTATCCGTTTTTACCGGTTTAACCGAGCCGATATCGAAATTCGCTTGCGCATTGCGAATCACCAAACCGACATCCGGTAGCTGGAACCCCTGGCTGAATGCCGCATACATCTCATGATTCTTGATCGGCTTGAATACGGTACCAAGGTTGTACAACCATGCGTCGTACTTGATGGTCCCACCCTCCACCGTACCCGGCGTCGGTTTTGTACTTTCCAGCAAGGAGACAAAGTCATCGAATTCCGCTCTTGAACGTTCGTACCGCACACCGCCTTCAAACGACCATTGCTCATTCAACTTGTGCTGCAACTGACCGAAGGCGCCGATGGTGCGCGTGGTCAGCTCCGGCATGTACGTCACCCTTCCGGTTTTCTGAAATACCGTTCCACCGCTGCTGTCGTACACAGCTTTGTTGAACACGTCGTCCGGCATATCGCTGCGTTCCTGGTTGAAATCCAGTCCCCAGACGAGCTTCGTACTTTCGACGATCGGCGTGGTTAACGTCAGGCGGCCGCCGAAGATGTTCGAGTTCTGCATGACCTGATCGATGTTTTTGCCGCGGTTGGCCAATGCACGCGCATCGAACGGCGTGAACCGGGTGAAATAATCGCGGTAATACAGTTGCGCTGACAATTCACTGCCAAAGAAATCCGTGTTTTGATAATCGCCGGAAACCAGCGTGTTCCGGATCTGATTCTGGTCATCCAGCTTCAAGCCCTTGATCGGCTTGGCGACTGCCGATCCCAAAGGCAATTTCGCCACCGATGGATCCGAAGCGTAGTCGGTGTCTTGATCGGCAACATAACGACTGATCGACAACTGCAAGCGTTGATCGCGGTCTATGCGGAAGCCGAGCTTGCCGCCGATCGCATAATTGTTGCTGTCGAACAGATCACCCTGGCTTGGCTCCGGTGCAATCCGGTCGCCGTGGCCGTCATACGATCCGCCGATGTGTTGCAGGCCGATATTGAATGCATAGTCCACGACACCATTAGAGCCAGACATGAAATGGTTGATCTCTCCACCTACGCCGTCCGCGCGCAATTTGGACAGCGACGAGTTGAGCGATACAGTCGTTTCAGCATAAGGTTCGCCACCGGCCGGACGTGTCGTGATCGCCACGATACCGCCGGTTGCACCAGCACCGTAGATGGCGCTGCTGCCGCGCAAAACTTCAACGCGTTGAATGCTGCCGAGATTGATGGTTGCCAGATTGCGCGAAGAATCGCGGTTGGTGTTGATGGGAATACCGTCGACCAGCACCAGCATATTGCGTCCGCGGAGCGTTTGACCGAAGTCGGTAATGGTACGGCTCGAATCCGCCATCCCCGGCACGACCTTGCTCAACAGTGTGGCAACACTGGTCGATGCCTGACGCAGTTCGTTCAGCTCTTCGCGTTCGATGACAGTGACTTGTCGTGTCGGCCTGATCAGATTGCTATCCATCCGCTGTGCAACGACATCGATGGCAGGCAGATCCTGCGGAACCGACTCCTGCTGCTTTACCGGCACGGTTGCTGCAACCGGCTTTGCAACGACCGGCAATGCCTGCAATGTAAAGCCGCCGTTCGTCAGCCGTTGCACCTGCAGGCCGCTCCCTTCCAGCAGATGTGCAAAACCGCCGGAAACGGAATACCTGCCGTTGATGCCTTTGCTCGACCTGGCTTCCGTCAAACCCGCATCGAAAGAGAAGGAAACACCGGCTCTGGCGGCAAAAGCCGACAGTGTCTGACCTAGCGGGCCGGCAGGAATTGCGTAAGTCTGGACGTTCTCGGCAGCTTCCGCTGCATGAGCGTGGCTCGCAAAACCGGACGTGCCGGCAACCAGCATCCAGGATGCAGATTGAATAGCGAGGGAGAGCGCCGATCGGCGCGCAAATACAAAACGACGTGCTTCTTTTTTGTTTGGGGTCTTCTGCGGTGATGCCATTTCCTGCCTTTCGATGATCAGATAGCGTTGCCTCTTATCTGATATGCCCAACGAAATTCAAAAAAGGGTCATCATTTTTGAGAAATATTTTTAGCGTGGCACAACCGTTGCCCAATAACGCGTCAGGTATTGCACGCGCACCGGCATCGTTTGCTCCAGAGTGGCCAGCGTCTGGTCCGTATCCCTTAACGAAAATGCGCCAGAGACAGATAAACCGGCGATCCGTGTGTCGTATCGCAATTTTCCCGGCCGATAACGATTAAGTTGGGCGATAAATGCGGCCATCGGCATTTTATGGGCGATGAGCATTCCGTCCGCCCAGCTATCGGCACCGGCTTCCAGCGCAACGGGAAGATCGGCCTGCCTGCTGGTAAAGGAGGATTGTTCGTTGGCCGGTACGACGACCTTGGCGGATGCATTATCGGCAGGACTGATTTCCACTGCGCCCTCCATGACAGCGACGTGGCTTTTTTCTTCTTCCTGTCGCGCGATGAATCGCGTTCCCAACGCGCGAATATTGCCCTGATGAACCTGCACGGAGAACGGCCGTGGATGAGAAGTACGATCCTTCGCCGTCGTTACCAGAATTTCGCCGCGATGCAAAACCAGTCGACGTTCATATTCATTAAAAACGGCGTCGACTTCGGTATCCGTATTCAACACGAGACGCGTGCCATCATCCAGAATCACATCACGCTGCTGTCCCACTGCCGTGTTGTATCGCACGCCATCGCTCTGCAACGCATAACGACAGGCCAGCCATCCTGCAGGCGCTGCGACCAGAAGCGCCGCCAGCGTCTTGACGGCCTTGCGCCGATCCGCTCCGGCAAGTTTCTTCAGTGCCCTTGCACCTTCCGGCGGCAAACTCTGAATTTTTTCTGCAAACATCGATGCACGTTGCCATGCACGTTCATGGGCTGTACTGCGTGCGCGCCATTCTTTCAGTTTCTGACGTTGTTGCGGATCGAATTGACTGCCGTGCAATTCCATCAGCCAAAGCGCTGCCTCGTCCAGGATGACATCCGGGATTGCTTCATCTTTAAACAAGCGATTTGCACTGGCACTCATATCAGGCAGCAGCAATGCAATGGCGGAAAGCAAGAACCATATGTCGTTTAACCGTGCTTAGCGAAAGACCGAGTAAATCGCAAATTTCTGCGTAAGCCAGGCCATCGAGCTGCGAGAGGAGGAACGTCTGCCTGACCTTGTCAGGCAGACCGTCGAGTACGCGATCAATTTCCATCAACACTTCCAGAACGAGCATGCGCTCTTCAGGAGACGGATAACTGTCTTCAGGAACCAATGCCAGCACATCCAGATACGCCTGCTCAAGCTTTTTCCGTTGGAGATAGTTACTGACCAACCCCTTGGCAATCGTCGTCAGATAGGCACGAGGCTCCTGCAAATCCAGAGGTTTGCCTGCGCCCAGTATTCTTGTAAACGTATCTTGTGCCAGATCGGCTCCCAGGCTTTTGCAATTCAACCGTTGACCTAACCAGCCGACAAGCCAGCCATGGTGCTCGCTATAAAGCGAGCCGATTTGCTGATTTACGTGAATCTCAGTCGCGGACACGAAAAGCCCCCTTTGCCGATCGCCACTACAATTGATAATACGAATTATTCTCATTGTAATACATGATCATCTGCAGACAATCATCTTTTTAATGCGATCGTGTGTGCCGTCTTTCTTGTATTAAGGCGATAGAAACGGAAGGCACCTGCGCGTGGCCTTGAACCAGCCCCACTAAAGTAATTCAAGATCTAGACGTGCTGGCAAACGATCACCGCAGACAAAGACCTGTTTCACCTCATCTTCAGGAAACAACTGATCAACTACTTTGTTAACCAATCATTTCTCCAACCGATGTAACTAAACACCCGAATCAAACGAATACTCAAGTGTTCATAACTCATCGACCTGATATCCACCATGTCCAGCCTGTCCCTCGGAATCTTCTCGATCAAGATTTCACAACTGCTTCTCGCCATTTGTCTTCTCGCCGCGCTCGCCATCGCGCTGGTCGTTTCCTGGAGAAAAAAGATCAAGGTGACCGATACAACAATGCAGATCGTACTGATCTCGGTCGTTGCGGCGCGCATGTTCTTCGTGGCTGTATGGTTCGAGCAATACTGGAAAACACCATTGTCGATTCTCGATATTCGCGATGGTGGCTTTAATGTGATTGCCGGTATCGTCGCCGGCTGCGCACTTGTCGCATGGCGTGGCTGGCAACAGCCGGCACTGCGTGCGCCGCTGACTGCAGGCACACTGACCTTCCTGCTGGCGTGGAGCATCGCCGTGCCGGCTGCCGATTCGATTGCGGGTGAAGTCGCATTGCCTGCAGTGACCGTCAAGACGTTCGACGGCAAGCTCACCACTTTCAAGGAACTCGCCCACGGCAAACCGCTCGTCGTCAACCTGTGGGCGAGCTGGTGCCCGCCGTGCCGTCGCGAAATGCCATTGTTGGTGGATGCACAGAAGAGAAACAAGGATCTCACCTTCGTCTTCGTCAACGAGGACAACGATCCGGATGAGGCACTGTTCTTTGCAAATCAGATGAAGCTGGCAACCAAAAGCATCGTCGCCGATTACGACTTCGGATTGATGCAAATGTTCGGCGCACGCGTGCTGCCGACGACATTGTATTACTCAAAGAATGGTGAGTTGCTGGCGACACACGTGGGTGGATTGTCGGAAGCGACACTGGCGAGCGATCTTCAAAAAATGAAGAAATAGCATTCCCGGGGCTTTTTCTTCATCGTCTGCAAAGGCTGCCCGCAAGGTCGTTTAGATAATGCGACATGGCGCACTCGTGCCCGTGGCCGAGCGCGGGGGCGCCTTCAAGTTCAAACTGCGCGCCTCAACCGCGCAATTCAATTACAGCTGCACTGTTTTTCCTGCGCAGGAAAATTATCTGTGCCGTTACGCCGACCACAAGAATGACAAGGATCGCACCCTGCACACCCAGCAGAAG
The DNA here is from genome assembly GCF_035565035.1 of Oxalicibacterium sp. GTDB lineage: Bacteria > Pseudomonadota > Gammaproteobacteria > Burkholderiales > Burkholderiaceae_D > Oxalicibacterium. Next base: position 5,535 of record NZ_DATMTD010000034.1, read on the forward strand.
GGGCGACTTCAGATCGGTCACGAACGGGTGCCCGTCCGGCACGCGGCGCAGCGTTTCGCTCACGGTCGGGATCATCAACAGGAATGCCGTGAGGCTGAGAGAAATCGTTTCGATATAAATGGCTGCACGACCGACAAAATTGACATGCGCGATTCCGTAACCTATCAACAGTAATGCAATGGTCGCGATGGCAATGCCGTAACTGATCGTCTGATGCGCGACAAGGAAGACCGTCGTCGCGCCAATCAGCATTGAAATAAAGTACGCAATACCCGGTTTGGTACGTGGCGTGATCCGACCGTATCGCGCGAACATGTATGCGGCGAGTGGAATGGCAGGCAGGCTGCCCAGTGTGTGTAACCAGCCCAAAGGCGTTATTCCGAACATGGCGTTTCCTTTCGTGTTTTTGATCAAATGGCGTTACAAACTTGCTTTCATATCCAATAACTACCTACTAGTTGGTAGATTATTGGGCGAAATGTTTCCGTATGCGATAAATGTTTCAGGTTTCCAAAAGACGTTTCAGCAGCGGATGGGTGATGACGCCGAATATTTTGGTGTCGTTGTAGGCACGCGCCGAAAGCATCGCCCCATGGACCGTCGCCATGAAACCTTCCGCTTCGGCCTTGACCGGAGCAGCAAGTCGTATGGTGCCTTGCGCCACGCCGCGTTCAAGCACAGAAACCAGCCAATCCGACAGGGTCCGGAATTGGGCTCGCACCTCGATCGCAATCTCTTCCGGAAGTACCGGCAATTGCGTTGCGAGCAAGGCACATACACAAAACGCGGCCGTATCGTCAGCCAGGCATGATTCCCAATAATGAATGTATGCGCGAAGCTGCCCGGCCGGCTCCGGGACATTGCGCTCCAATTCAGCCATACCGAGTTGAACTTCCGATCGGTAGTTGACCACCAGCGATCGAACCAGGTCGGATTTGGTTGGAAAATGATGATGAATGGTCGCGTTGCGCACGCCAACCACTTTGGCAATGTCAGCGTAACTGAAGCCGTTATACCCGCCTGAAATGATCAGTGAACGGGCACAGCTCATGATTTCTTCGGATGTATTGCTGGATCTCATGCGCGAACTATACCTACTAGTATGTAGATTGTCAAATATTGATTAATTTGTGTGTTCGACAAGTCACCTGAATGCATCGCCAAGAAACGCGACGGCTAAACATTTGCCGGTCGTATCGATTGCCGGCACCAATCGCAGATGAAGCCCGACTTGAGCTGGCTGTCTCCAAGGTATCGCGAAAAAAAGCCGGGCAGTTGCCCGGCTTTTTTTTGAAGCACGCCCCCGATCAACCGGTGACTGCGCCCTTGCTTGCGGTCGACGCCAGCGCTGCAAATTTCGACAGTACGCCACGCGTGTAACGCGGTGCCGGTTGTTTCCAGTTGGCGCGACGGCGTGCAATTTCCTCTTCCGGCACGTTCAGTTGAATCAGCAGTTGATGCGCATCGATCGTGACCGAATCGCCCTCTTCCACCAGACCGATCAGACCGCCGACGAATGCTTCGGGCGACACGTGGCCGACCACCATTCCCCAAGTGCCGCCGGAGAAGCGGCCGTCGGTGATCAGGCCGACCGACTCGCCCAGGCCCTGGCCGACCAGTGCCGAAGTCGGCGCCAGCATTTCCGGCATGCCAGGACCACCTTTAGGACCGAGATAACGCAAGATCACGACGTCGCCCGCCTTGATCTGCTTGGCCATGATCGCGTCCATTGCCGTGTACTCGTCGTCGAACACACGTGCAGGACCGGTGATGACCGGATTTTTCAGGCCGGTGATTTTGGCGACGCAACCCTCAGGCGACAGATTGCCTTTCAGGATCGCGAGATGGCCTTGTTCGTACAGTGCGTCCTTGATCGGATGGATCACATCCTGATCGGCGCGCGGTACCGACGGCACATCCGCCAGCATTTCGGCAACGGTCTTGCCGGTAATCGTCATGCAGTCGCCGTGCAGCAGGCCTGCATCCAGCAACACCTTCATGACTTGTGGAATGCCGCCGGCCTTGTGCAGGTCGGTCGCCACATATTTGCCCGACGGTTTCAGATCGCAGATGACAGGCACTTTCTGGCGCATGCGTTCGAAATCGTCGATGGTCCATTCCACCTCTGCCGCGTGTGCGATCGCGAGGAAATGGAGAACGGCATTGGTCGAGCCGCCGGTTGCCATGATGACGGCGACGGCATTTTCAATCGCCTTGCGCGTGACGATATCGCGCGGCTTCAGGTCGTTCTTGATCGCTTCGATCAGTACGCGTGCGGATTCCGCTGCGGAGCCGGTTTTTTCATCGTCCGGGTTCGCCATCGTCGACGAATAAGGAAGCGACAGACCCAGCGCTTCGAATGCCGACGACATCGTGTTGGCGGTGTACATGCCGCCACACGAACCGGACGACGGGCAAGCGTTGCGCTCGATGCCGTCGAAATCTTCCTGCGACATGCGACCGGCGGTGAATTCACCCACGGCTTCGAATGCGGAAACGATGGTCAGGTCCTTGCCCTTCCAGTTGCCCGGCTTGATAGTGCCGCCGTATACATAGATGCTCGGCACGTTGGTGCGCAGCATGGCGATCATGCCGCCTGGCATGTTCTTGTCGCAGCCGCCGATGACGACGCAGCCATCCATCCACTGGCCGTTGACGGCGGTTTCGATACAGTCCGCAATGACTTCGCGCGAGATCAGCGAGTACTTCATGCCTTCCGTGCCCATCGACATACCGTCGGAAATGGTCGGCGTACCGAACACTTGCGGATTGCCGCCCGCGTCCTTGACGGTCTTGATCGCGATGTCGGCCAGCTTCTGCAGACCGGAGTTGCACGGCGTGATCGTCGAATGGCCGTTGGCGATACCGACCATCGGCTTGTCGAAGTCTTCCTTCTCGTAACCCATTGCGTAATACATGGAACGGTTCGGGCTGCGCGACACGCCCTGCGTGATGTTCTTGGAACGACGATTGAATGCCATGATGACTCCAGAAAATACAAATCGGTAATGCGCTGCAATTTGAAAACGATACAGAGGCTGCAGCGGTTGCCTGCCCGGTAACAGGGCAAATCCCTGAAAAGAGTCGCCAGAATGCACTCCGCGAAGCCGCGTGTCAAATATATGATTCAATGACGATTAATATAAAATACATATCAATCAACCGAACGCCTGACAGGGTGACGACATGAATATCGAACTCCGACAATTGCGCTATTTCGTCACCGTCGCCGAGGAAATGCACTTCGGCCGCGCTGCACAGCGCCTGCACATGACGCAACCTCCACTGTCGCAATCGATCCAGTCGCTGGAAGCATTGCTCGGCATGCCGCTGTTCCGTCGCACCAGCCGCAGCGTCGCATTGACGCCGGCCGGCGCCGCACTGCTGCCGGAAGCGCAACGCATCCTGCAGCAAATCGCCGGGCTGCCGGACATGGTACGGCGTGCGGCATCCGGCACTTCCGGCCGCCTGTCGCTGGCGTTCGTCTCCACCGCCGACTACAGCGTGCTGCCCCCTTTCCTGCGGGAATTCCGCGAAGCGTATCCCGATGTGGAAATCGATCTGCGTGAAGCAACCACCGACGTGCAGCTCGACGACCTGGTCCAGGGTCGCATTGATGTCGGCCTGTTGATCCCGCCATTGCCGGACAAGATAAAACTGCAGCTCGACTATTTGCCGGTGCTGTCGGAACCTTTGATCCTCGCCGCACCCAAAGGACTGTCTGCGTTGCGCGGCAAGCCGAAAGCGGCATTGCAGACGCTGGCCGAGCAACCGCTGATCATCTTCCCGCGACGGATTGCACCATCGCTGCACGATGCGATCCTCGCCTGTTATCACGAAGCGGGACTGACGCCGCGCATCGGGCAGGAAGCGATCCAGATGCAGACCATCATCGGGCTCGTCTCGGCGGGCATGGGCATCGCGCTTGTGCCACAATCCGTGTCGAACCTGAAGCGGCCCGGCGTCGATTACCGGCCGCTGGCAAACAAGACGCCGCTGGTCGAAACCGGATTGGCATGGCGGCGCGACAATGCCTCACCGGTATTGCGCGCCTTTCTCGAATTACTGCGAAAGAAATAAAACATGTGGGTTCATCCTATGCCCGATCCGGTCGCCCTCTCGATCGGTCCCTTGCACATTCGCTGGTACGGCCTGATGTATCTGGCTGCCTTCGTCCAGTTCGTCGCACTGGCACGGATGCGTATCCGGCAGCCGCATATCGCCCGTGCGGGCTGGGTACGCGAGGATATCGACGACATGCTGTTTTACGGCGTGCTCGGCGTGGTGATCGGCGGCCGACTCGGCGAGGTGTTGTTCTATCACCCGGCGTTCTATTTCGCCAATCCGCTTGAGATATTCAAGGTGTGGAACGGCGGCATGTCATTCCACGGCGGCTTTCTCGGCGTGCTGCTGGCAATGAGCGTGTGGGCACATCGTCAGAAACGTAATGCATGGGACGTGCTGGATTTCATCGCGCCGATGGTGCCGCTGGGTTATGCATTCGGCCGCATCGGCAACTTCATCAACGCCGAATTGCCGGGACGTATCGCGGACGCAACGCTGCCGTGGGCGATGATCTGGCCGAACGTGGATAACCTGCCGCGCCATCCGTCGCCGCTGTATCAGGCACTGGAAGGCGTGATCGAATTCGTGCTGTTGTGGATGTTCTCGCGCAGAGAAGTGCCGCGCATGGCAGTCGGCGGCATGTTCTGCCTGCTGTCGGGCCTGGGCCGTTTCATCACCGAATATTTCCGCGTGCCGGACTACGATGTGCACCTTGCGAACATCACGATTTCTGCCGGCCAGATGCTGTCGCTGCCGCTGATCGCACTCGGCATCGTCATGCTGATCTTTGCCTATCGCAAGCCGGTGTTTCCACCCGATCGCGCGCCTGCCGTCAACGCAACGGCATCGAAAGTGAAATAACCGCGCATGGATTTCTGGCACTTATTTACCAAACTCGCCGACACCAATCTCACCGTTCCCGCTGCTGCAATCATCGCACTATGGTTGCTTGGCAGCGGTGCATGGCGCGCCTGCATCAATTGGTGCTTGCTGTTCGGCATCGGATTGTTCCTCGTTGCCGCAACCAAGGTGGCTTATGCCGGATGGGGCATCGGCATCGCATCGGTCGATTTCAAGGGTTTCAGCGGGCACGCAATGCGCGCGGCTGCCATCATGCCGGCAATGATGTATTTACTGTTTCAAAAACAGAAGCGCGAGATGCAATCGGCGGGCATCTGGTTCGGCGTCGCCTTTGCGGTCGGCATCGGCATTTCGCGTCTCGTGCTTGGCGTGCATTCGGTGTCGGAAGTCGTGACCGGATTGCCGCTGGGATTCGCAATCTCCTTCCTGTTCATCCACTTCTGCAGGAAGCAGGCGATCATTACCTCTCATCGCGGCTTGCTGCTGGTGGCGATACTGCTGTTACTGCCCTCTCTGGCAATGAAGCCCGCTCCGACCGAAAGCTGGATCGCGCGCGTTGCCATTGCACTGGCCGGGGCCGATCAGGCGCCGGAAATCCGGCAACGCATGCACGACCTCTGAGAATCGCCCGTCGTTCCTGACGCAGTTCTGCTAGTGGTCCTGGACTGGAGAAAACAGTTACCGCGTTTTCGCACTGCGCAACCCGCCATCGCCACGCCAGCTGGCCAGTATTTCCGGCAATGCACGTCGATGCGTGAACAACACCATCGACGCATAACTGAGCGCACCAACGGCCATCGACACCAACAGCTCCACAAGCAATGAAAGACCGCGACTTTCCACTACCGCCTGCGCTCCCAGCACGCATACCGCCATGACTGCCGCGCTCGAAACCGGAGCAAGCAACGGCTTCAATTGCGCACCGATGGAAATACCCGCGTACTTGCGCAGCAGATGCAGACCGAGCGGATAGGTGACGGCGACGCGACATGCCCATGCAAGAATGACGTAGATCGGCGCATGGTTCGCGGTCAGAAAAACGGCGGCGATCGTGCAGGCACTGGCACACAGTCCCGGCAACAGCAAGGCGCGCGGACGACCGAGTGCGCGCAGGTACGGACTGACGAATATGCGCGTAAAGCTCGTGGTCCAGATCAGGCACAGCACCACAATCATCGGAATCGCATCCGGCCATTTGTCGCCGAGCAGCAGCGGCACCCATTGCTGAGCCGTCAGCGCCAGGCCGACAAAAATCGGCGTCGATACGAACGACATGATCTGCGAGATTTTCAGGAAGGCGCGTTGCAGACGCTCGCGATCCTCCTGCATCGATGAGAAGAACGGCAGACCGATACGTCCCGCAACGCTGCCGATGATATTCGACAGCGCATCCGTCGCCTTGAATGCAACGCTGACCAGACCCAGCACGTTCAGGCCATGAATGGCACCGATCAGCAGATTGAATCCGCGCGTGAGGAAAGCCCATAGCGCGCCTTCCAGCATGACCGGCACACCGAAGGAAATCAGCTGCTTCGCATGCGGCAGCGAGAAACGGCGCTTCGGCCAGCGCTTCTGGCCGCGCCAGAAGATCGTCGTCAGGATCAGGTTCTGCACGACACCGGCGACGACAATACTCCACACACCAAAGTGCGCGACCGCAAGTCCGATCGCCACCAGGCAGTAACTCAAGCGACCTAGTACCGTGCGTCGCGCGATGGCTTTTGTCCGCATTTTTCGGTCGAGCATCGCCGACGGCAGCAGGTTCAGGCCGGTGAACATGCACGCTGTCCCCTCGATGATCAGGATCGTGCCGACCAGCGATTGATCCATGACGTAGATGAAGTACAGGCCGACGCTCGCACAGAACAGAAATCCGGCTATGCCGAGACAGACCGACATCCAGAACGCACTGTCCAGATGCAGCATGTCGATCGGCCGGCGCTGGATCAACGCCTCGTTGATACCCAGCGCGATAACCAGTTGCGTCATCAACACGATGGCCTGCGCGAAAGCAACGCTACCGAAATCGGTGGGCGTCAGCACGCGCGTCATGATGCCAAGCGTCAGAAAGCCGAGCAGCCCGACGCCGACGCTATCGACAACAGCCCACGGCACGACGCTTCGCATGTTCTTCATTGCGGCATCAGCTTTCTCTTCAACGGGCCGAGGACAGGACGCAACACGCGCTTGATCGTTTCCTTCACCGGCAATGCATTGCGCATGCGGTTCTTCGCAATTGCGATCTTCAGCGCACGTACCCATGTTTCATGGACGCCGCGCTTCTCGGCGATCTCGACGATCTCATCCAGCAGCACCAGTTGCGCGTGATTGCCGGCGCGCAGGTTCTGGATGTCTGCATCGCTCGGACGACCGGCCAGCGATTCCGGCAACGGTGCGCCAAGCGCCATGAAGTTGAGTTTGGTACGCAGGCATTTCTCGCAATGACCGCAGTTTCTGCCAGTCAGCGGACCTTCCCAGCAGACGCGCAGATTGCGCAGCCCTGCCGGCCAGTCGAGAATCTGTTCCGCCTTTTCGGTGCGCGTGAATTCGCCGCCGTCATAGACGATCTGGAAGTCGCGGCTGGACAGCATCGTGTAGGTGATCGGATTGCCGCCCCACGGCAGCACCAGACGCGCGTAGTCTTCGTCGGAACCGACCAGTCCGGCACAGGCGCTGCCCTGCCAGTTGCGCAGGCAGCTTGCGACGCCGTTGCCGAATTCCATTTCCCAGTTGACGCAGGCCACCTCGCGCCAGTTGGTACGCATCGTCACCATCGGCACGCCGATGGAACGCAGGGAATCGGCTGCCGTCGATACCGTCGTCGCAAACGCAGCGTTCGCCTCCAGGCCGATATCGAATCCCTGAATCAACACGCCGGCCAGCAACCCATAACTGCGTCGTCCCGCCCCATGCGTCACATGACGCCACACGGTAAACGATGCATCGAGTCCGCCGGAAAATGCCGCAACTGCACGACCGGACGCTTCCGCCGGCAATGCCGGATCTGCCACTTCCTGCGCGGCGGTAATGTTGATCTTGCTGTACAGATCGGGCCGCCATGCATGCCAGCACGCGATCAGATCTTCCATGTTCTTCAACAGGGAAAACGTGACCGGGCCGTCGATGTGCAGGTCGACACGCCGGTTCATCGCGAAGAACACCAGCGCGGTAGCTGCGACGTCATGCACGCGCAACGGTGCCGGCAGGCTGGCGTTGTGGCCGGTGATCTCCCACCATACCTGGCGATCGCCAAAGGTCGCCGTGCGGGTGATGCGACCTTCGCCGCGGGTTTCGCTCAGGCGAACAACCAGCCTGTTTGCAATGTGATCCATGTTTGCACCGGAAGAGGGATGGGAAAGGCGATCGTCAGGCACGTTGATAAACGTCTTCGATTCGCACGATGTCGTCCTCGCCGAGGTAGGCACCGGATTGCACCTCGATCAGATGCAGCGGCATCTTGCCGGGATTTTCCAGTCGATGCGTGGTACCGATCGGGATATAGATCGATTCGTTTTCCGTCAGCAGTTGCACTTTTTCACCGCAGGTCACGCGTGCGGTGCCGGTGACGACGACCCAGTGTTCGGCGCGATGATGATGCATCTGCAACGACAGTTTTTCGCCGGGATCGACGGTGATGCGCTTGACCTGAAAACGGTCGCCGGCATCGATCGATTCGTACGCGCCCCACGGGCGGTACACCTTCGGGTGCGTCAGATGTTCGCTGCGTTTTTCGTTCTTCAGATAATCCACCACCTGCTTGACGCGCTGCACGTCCTTCTTGTCGGCGATCAGCACCGCATCCTTCGTTTCGACCACGACCACATTGTCGAGACCGATGACCGCGACAAAACGGTTCTCCGCGCGAATGAAGGAATCGCTGACCTGATCCGTATAGACGTCGCCATGCAGCACGTTGCGATCCAGATCGTCGTCTTCCTGCACGTCGGACAATGCAGACCATGAGCCGACGTCGTTCCAGCCGATACCGACCGGCACCACGATGGCTTGTTGCGTATGTTCCATCACGGCAAAGTCGATCGACTCCGATGGACACGCCGCGTAGGCAGCTTCATCGAGTCGGCAAAACGACAAATCGCTGTAGGCGTCGCGTACCGCATTGCGGCAGCACTCGGCCATTTTCGGCTGCAGGCGCTCCAGCTCGTTCAGATAGGCGCCGGCACGAAACAGGAACATGCCGCTGTTCCACGAGTAGCGATCGTTTTTCAGGAATTGCTGTGCTTTTTCCAGATCCGGCTTTTCGACGAACTGCTCGACTGCATAGCAACCGGCAACGCCTTTGACGGCCATGCCGCGACGAATATAGCCATACCCTGTTTCAGGGGAAGACGGCACGATGCCGAATGTCGCCAAACCAGGTTCACCGACAGCCTGCGCCGCGCGCATCACGCCATCATGGAAAGCGTCGACATCGCGAATCACGTGGTCCGCCGGCAGTACCAGCATCAATGCATCGCGACCCACGGTGTTTGCCAGGCGATAGGCAGCGACGCCGATGGCCGGTGCCGTATTGCGACCTTGCGGTTCGAGCATGATGGCGGCGGGTGTCACGTCAATCTGCCGCATCTGTTCGGCAACCAGAAAGCGATGATCTTCACCGCAAACAATCAGCGGCGCCTCGACGTCGGCACGGCCAGCCATGCGTAACACGGTTTCCTGCAACATGGTCTGACCGGATACCAGCGGCAGCAACTGTTTCGGCAATGCGGCGCGCGACAGCGGCCACAAACGGGTGCCGGACCCGCCCGAAAGAATGACGGGATGAATCTTCACACGGCACCGACCGCGCGCTTGCGCTCGTTCAGGGAAACAACCGGACTGTCGGAACCATCGGCATCGTCGGCACGACTGTCTGTTTTACTCCGAGTGGTACTGCGACGATCGCGCGCATCACGCCAGACATCCTGCACGCATTCGGAAACATGCTTCATCTTTCCTTCGCGACTGACGCAGTAATCCTTGCAGACGACCTGCTCTTCAATATGCGAATCCGGCGACACGCGCGTGTATTCGAACAGCACGCTGCGTTCCACCTTGGAACCGCTGCAGATCTGGCTGCCGTGACCGATCCAGGTCGGCCCGATGATCGTGCTGCCGGCTTCGATCCTGCTGCCGGAGCCGATATAGACCGGACCTTCGATCGTCGTTCCTTCCCACTCGATGCTGGTATTCAGGCCGACCCAAAGGCCATCGGCAATCTGCGTGCCCGGCATCGTCATGTGCGCAATTTCGCCGTCCATGACGCTTTGCGACACCGCCCAGTAATCGCGCACGTTGCCGATGTCGATCCAGTTGAAGAAGCGCTTCTGCGCAAAGAACGGGACCTTTTTCTCGACCAGCAGCGGGAACAGTTGTGAACCGATGTCGAACTGCTCGCCGGACGGGATCAGGTCGAGCACTTCCGGTTCGAAGATGTAAATGCCGGTACTGGCGAAAGTCGACAGCGCCTCTTCCGGTTTCGGTTTTTCCTGGAAGGACAGCACACGTCCATCGTCGTCGGTCACGACCATGCCGTAATCGGATGCCTTCTCGCGCGGCACTTCCTTTGTGATGATGCTGACCATCGCGCCCTTCTTGCGATGCTCGAACAGTGCAGACTTGATGTCCAGATCGATCAGCGCATCGCCGCAGATGACGAGCGTGGTTTCATCGAAGAAGCCGCCGAATTCCTGGATCTTCTTCATGCCGCCAGCAGAACCGATCGGATGCGGCATCACTTCGCCCTCTTCATTCATGTAGCCTTCGAACGAATATCCGATCTGTGCACCGAAGCGCTGGCCTTCGCCGAAATAATCCTCGATCTTCTGGTGCAGGTAGCTGACGTTGACCATGATGTCGCGCACACCGTACTTGACGAGATGCTCGACCAGATATTCCATCACCGGCTTGCCAAGGATCGGGATCATCGGTTTAGGCAGTTCGTACGTCAACGGCTGTACGCGGGTTCCTTTACCTGCTGCGAGAATCATTGCTTTCATGTTTCGACCTTCGATGCGTTGGTTTGAGTTGATTTGATTATTAGAATGGAAAAATCGGGGTGAAAAAATCCGGTTGAACGCTTATGCGTACGCGAACGACTCGACAGCCATTGCCTGCCAGCGCCATGCGTCCTCGCACATCTGCTCGATGCTGCGTTCGGCGCGCCAGCCGAGTTCTCTTTCCGCCAGCGAGGTGTCGGCATAGCAGACTGCAATGTCGCCCGGACGGCGCGCCACGATCTTGTAGGGAATGCTGCGACCGCTGGCGCGCTCGAAGGCCTTGACCATTTCCAGCACGCTGCTGCCGCAGCCGGTACCGAGATTAAACGTCAGTACGCCAGACTCGCCGCCTGCGAGCTTGTCCATCGTGCGCACATGGCCGATCGCCAGATCGACAACGTGGATGTAATCGCGCACACCGGTGCCATCTTCAGTCGGATAATCGTCGCCGAACACGGACAGCATCGGGCGCGTACCGGCGGCGACCTGCGCCACGTAAGGGAAAAGATTGTTCGGGATATCGTTCGGGTCTTCGCCAATCAGACCACTCTCGTGTGCGCCGGCGGGATTGAAGTAGCGCAGCAATGCGATGCGCCACGACGGATCGGACTTCGCAATGTCGCGCAGCATTTCCTCGATCATCAGCTTGCTGCGGCCATAGGGATTGGTGGCAGACAACGGGGAATTTTCAACGATCGGAACCGTTTCCGGATCACCGTATACTGTGGCCGACGAACTGAAGACCAGCGTCTTCACATCGTGCTTCGCCATTGCCTGGAACAGGGCAAGGCTGCCTTCGACATTGTTTTCGTAATAGCGCATCGGCTGTGCGACGGATTCGCCCACTGCCTTCAACCCGGCGAAATGCATGACCGCATCGAAGTTGCCGGACGCAAACACTTTGTCCAGTGCGGCACGATCAAGTAAATCAGCTTTGACAAAGGGAATGGCAGTGCCGGAAATGGTTGCCACGCGTTCGAGAACGGATTCCTTGCTGTTGCACAGATTGTCGATCACAACGATCTGGTAGCCGGCCTTGATCAATTCGATGCATGTATGCGAACCAATGTAGCCTGCTCCTCCGGTTACCAATATCTTCATGATTTTTTCATCCTGCAAATCCGTTTGTGGTCACCCCATAAAGATTGTTCCAGCAGGTCAAAAGTTCATTTTTGTCATCGAAGATTCAATGACATTTCAGTGACGCGAACAAATAATTCTTGAGAAGAAATTTTTTACCCCCATTCTTTCACCTGCGGAAATGTTGCACGTAAAAATTACACGGTGAGACGACGCTGTGTGCACGTAAACTTCCGAAGCAAGAACTAGTTCACCACGGCTTCCTGCGGAAAGCCCTGCACACGATCAGGGCGTGCCACCAGATAATCTGCACAGTGCAGGCGCATCGTGCGCATCACGGACGGTCGTACATTGTGCATTTCGAAATCGCGGCCGATTTTCGTCTGATGTCCATACAGCAGGAGCAGCAGGCCGATGCAGGCACTGTCGATCTGCGTCACACGAGCGAAATCGACATGGACGTTGCATGGCGTCGCCGTGATGCGTTCGCATGCGTCGCGCAACGCCGACAGATTGCCCTCTCCCCACGCGCCACTGGCAACGATACGGCTGCGCCGCTCGTGCATGCGTACCGACACCCGGGCGCGAGCCATCGCGTCAAGATCGCGTCCCTTCATGCGGGTCGCAACCGCACAGGGCAGCACGCGAGTCACCGCCAGCCTCAACAGCATCAGGCCGTCATTCCAGTAACGTCGCCATAACGCGGGTTCTTCCTTGATGCGCCACAACCATTCGCAACCAAGCTGACGCACCCAGACCGGGGCACGACTCACGGTGCCGGCAACGAAGTTGACGACCGCCCCGAGATGACTGATCACCGGCGCGCGCAGTCGCGACAGGTTGCGTTCTATCCACGCCTGCCCCTTTTTTGCACCGAGCGCCACCACGACAAAATCAGCACCACTTGAATTGATGCGATCGATGACATCGGCGCTGCTCATGTTTTCCACACTCTCGAAACCGGGCGAGTAAGAACCGGCACAGCGCAGCCATGACGACGACGCATTCAGTTTTTCAGCCGCACGTTCCGCCACGCCATCCGGGCCGCCGAAAAAATAGACAGACAGCAAACCGGCATTCGTCTTTCTCGCACTGCCGTCACGCAGAATCTCGAACAGCGTCGAACCGGCAACGCGTTCCCGTATCGGCAATCCAAGCAGACGTGCAATCCACACCAGCGGCATGCCGTCGGCGACCGACAGATCGCTGCGAATCACGGAATCACGAAATGCACCGCCTTCCATGCTGGCAACGGCAAAGTTCAGGTTCGGCGTGGACAGAAAACAGCGTGATTTTTTTTCTGCGGCGGTCGCCACTTTCTCCACCGCCTGATCGAGTGTCACGACATCGAACGGCAGGCCGAGGATGCACACCACCCGACGGCGGAAATCGGTATGGATCGGGTACGTCACTTGTTTTTCAATATCAGTCTGCATCGCGTTTTGCCCTCACCCACTCAACCTGGCGGCTGACAAGAAACTTCAGATACAGCGGCACTTTCCAGAACGCGTAACCGAGCGCAGCCAGCAGATCGCCAAAACTGACGATGCTGCGGCCGAAGCGCATCCATGAGAGAAATACCGCCGCGAACAGTGCGCCGAAAATGGCGGCCGCCATCGCCAATGGCGCATGAACGCCGGTGGCAATGCGGACACCCAGCATGACTGCGAATGCGCCGAGTACAAGCAGCGTCAACAGCGCCACCGGCGGCACACACATGTCGAGCGCCATCGCAATCAACGTGCGGTCGCGACGTGCAATACCGTGGCGCAGCAACGGCCATCCTTCGCTGACGATCATGCTCAGATGACCGTGCTCCCAGCGCGTTCTTTGTGCGCGGGCAGCCTCATCACCGACAGGGAAATAACTGATGACGCAGGCGTCGGGACAGAACAGCGGCGCGACGCCTGCCTTCGCCATGCCGATACCGAGCTTCATGTCTTCCGCAATATGACCTGTCGCCAGTTCGGCGCCGGCAATCAGCGACCACGGAAACGCCATGCCGGTCCCCATCAACTGGCATGGCAGGCCGAGCAAATGAAAGCCCAGCGGGCGGACGCGATTCTTCACGACCCACGCGAATTCCGCGATGCGCAACTTCAGGCTGGATCCGCGCGGGGCACGCATCAGATCAAGCGCCTGTACCGGACGCTGCGATGCGATCGCCATGCGGGCAAGCAGATCGATGGAGCCGGGCAGCACGATGCAATCTGCATCGATGAAGATGACGGCGTCGGGCGCATGCCCGTTGGCACTGTCGGCCAGATAGCGCACACCGTAATCCAGTGCATAGCCTTTTCCGCGTCGCACTTCATCGCGCCGCTCGAGCACGATGGCCCCGGCAGCAACCGCGCTGGATGCCGTCGCGTCGCTGCAATTGTCGGCCACCACCACGATGCAATCGCCCTGCTCTTCCATCAACTGACTGCGAATCAGGGTGACGGTCGCAGCGATGCCTTTTGCCTCGTTATGCGCCGGCACCAGTACGGCAATCTTCGGTCGACGGCCGATCAGTGTCACCGGCTGCCGTGATGTGGAAACCGCCACCAGTGCCTGCACCAGCAGGACCAACACTGGAATCGCGAGAACGGCGAGCAGCGCCAGCAGGATGATTTCCATCGTCATCATCGATAGGCCTCCGCCATCTGCTGCGCGGTGCGTTCGACGATGCTGTCCTGTTCGGCCTGCCAGAACAGCGTAACCAGCTTGGATGCTTCGCGGTCGCTGTCATGCCGTTCCAGTACACGTGCGTGCGCGCGTTCGCCCATTGCCGCGATTTCCGCATCCGGCGTGGCAATACATTTTTCCATTGCGTTCGCCAGTTCCTCGATCGAACCGGGCGCATACAGCCACCCGCTTTCGCCTTCGCGCACCAGTTCCGGAATGCCGGTGATCCATGTGCTCAGGATCGGCCGACGCAGCGACATCGCCTCCATGATCACAACAGGCAAACCTTCGGCAAAACTCGCCATTACCATTGCGCGTGACTGCAGCAATTCCGTCCGTACCTGGTCGCCGCTGATCCAGCCGGTGATGCGCACCTGATCGTGCAGGCCGTGACGCGCGATCATTGCCGTCACTTCGCTGCGCATCTCGCCGTCGCCGGCCAGCACAAGCTCCACGCGAATGCCTTTTTTCGCCAGCAAGGCAACAGCCTCGACCAGCAGTTGCTGCCCCTTCTGTTCGCACAGGCGTCCGACGCAGACGAAGCGCGGGATTGACACGACTGCTTCGGATGCGACGTTGTGAAACGCCGGCTCCACGCCGCAATGCACCACGTGAATCTTGCCCCAGTGCGCATGTTCGACAGCGCGATACAACTGGCTGCGGCAGTACGAGGTGACGGCTGCGACAAAGGAAGCGCGACGGATCTTTTCACCGAGACCGATGAATTCCGGCTTGTCGAACTCTTCCGATCCGTGGATCGTCAGGCTGTAGCGAAAGCCGCCGACGGTTGCTGCCAGCATCGCCACTTCCGCCGAATTGGTACCAAAGTGTGCATGCAGATGCGTGACATCCGTCTCGCGCAGCCATTCGGCAATACGGCAGGCTTCCGCCAGATAGATCAGGTGATACGGCAACGGCCGATCGGCACGCCGGCTCATCTTCAGCGCAAGTCGCAGACCGGCGAAGAAACGGCCGGGCGCCGACGTCGCCATCGCGATCGTCGAACGCAACAGGCCGCGCATGCCGTCCTGCAGGATGTAGCGCGTGCGCGTGCGTTCGATGAAATCCTCGTTGTCGACCAGATCGCCTTCCCAGCCGCGCAACGCAATGCGTTGTACATCGATGCCCTGCCGTTCGAGCGCAAGGATTTCGCGCCGGATAAAGCTGTGACTGACTTTCGGATACTGATTGATCAGATACGCAATATGCATGTTTCGACCACTTCCTTTCATGGCAACTGCCTACGCGCAGTTGCGCAATTCCTGTTCGAATTCGTTTTCAACATTTTCGAATTCCTTCTCGAACCCATTTTTCTTCACAACGATTTTTGCCGGCACGCCGACCGCAGTGGCGCCATCGGGAACATCGCACAGCACGACCGACATCGCGCCGATGCGGCAGCCATTGCCGATACGCACCTCACCCAGCACCTGCGCATACGCGCCGAACTCGACGTCGTCACCGATCACCGGCACCGCACCGCCTTCCTCGCGGTTGCCGATCGTCACGCCCTGACGCAATGTGCAATTGACACCGATCACCGTTGCCGGATGCAGGAAAATTCCGCCGAAGTGCCAGATGCGCAAACCAGGCCCGATCAACGCGGACTTCGGCAGGCTGATACCGGTGGCGGTTTCAACCAGGCGAAACAGCAGCCAGTACAAGATCGTCAATACGCGTCGCGACATGCCATGCGGCCTGCGATCGACGCGACGACCGAAGCGGTACACCCATACCGCCCAGATCGATTGCTCTTTCAGGAACGGGCGCTTCAGTCCGTAACGCTGCAGATCCGCAGCCCAGTCGCTGTCTCGAGTCACGCCCGCACCCTTCCCTTTCTAGTCCTGCTGTATCAACTCGCCACGCACGCTGGACGGCGTGTTGACGCCACTGATCGCATACAGGGTGACGACGCTGTTCGGCGCCGGCCACGCAAACGTTTTCGTCTCGCCGTTGGCCAGCTCACCGCTGTCGAAATGCAAAGGCAAGCCCGATTTGTCACGCACCTGCAGTCGCAGCTTTGCACCGCCGGTCGTGATCGCGGAGAGGCGATAGGTCTTGCCGACCTGCGGCAACGCCCAAACGACCGGATGCAAACCGCGCGACGTATAGTTGACTTGCGTTACACGCGTCGCGCTCGCAGGAAAGACCACGGCTTGCTGCCAGGTGTCGAAATTGCCGAGCAGCGAGCCCGCCTGCAATTGCCATGGTCCGCGCATCGACAGCAGATTGAACTTCATTGGCGGCGTGAACGGCTGGCCATTGCCGTCTAGCCAGCCTTGTGTGGAAACAACCTGTCGCAATGCTGCACGCATGCGATCCAGATCGTCGGCGACTGCGGTATTCCAGCCGCCGTTATGCAGGTCATACTTCGCACCGTTTTCCACATAGATGAAAAACGGCGTGCCACCGTTGCGATCAACCACGTAGGCGCCGTAGGTCTTCAATGTTTCGGCCACCTTGCGCAGGGCCGGGCTGCTGATTTTCTGCGTGTCGTAGCCTGGTGGCAGCATCATCAATGCTCCTTCCGGAATCCCTCCGGTATTGGCTGTCGCCGCACTGGTGTCGGCAGACGTCGCCGGAAAAATGTATGTCGGGTTCGACGCCAGTCCGGTAAAGGTCAGCGACATCGCCAGCGCATGGCGGTACATGGTGTCGCCGTCGTTGACTTCATGTTTGCGAATCAGGCCGCCGGAAGTCGGCACGCCCGCCGCGCGCGATCCCTGAAAGAAATGCGCCGGATCGCCCCAGCCCCGCCCGGCAATCGGCGACCACGCATATTGCGCCGCCATCCATTTGCCGCCGACATTTCGTAGCTGCCAGAACGAATGAAGGATGCCTGTCACCGGATCTACGATGTCCGCATGACCATCGCTGGCCGTGGCGGCCTGCACATCGGCCGGCCAGCGCGGAATCGTGACGACACGGTTGATGCCGGCATCCGGATCCCACACACCCGGCGTATTCGGCAAGCCGTTCACGGTCACGGACGGATCGCCCTGCTTTGCGAGAAACACACCGGTCGACCATTGACCGCCGGCGACGCCGGGCGCATAGGTCGATTTCGGAATCACAAAATTGCCGAACGACGGATTCACCGGTCGGGTGTTCCACGGCGAAGTCGGCGCAAACGGCTTCTGGTAAGTCCCCCATTGCGCAGGCAAGGTCTGCGCATGCGCGGGCTGCAGTGTAGTGACCGACAGCGAAAATACCGACAACATGAGAGCGAGGATGCTGCCGGCGCGCGACGCGTGGTTGCGCACGGTTCGATGTTCGTTGCAAGACATGTCGATTCTCCTCATGGTGATCAGGCCGCCCGGAATCTCAGTTTTTTTGCAAGCGTTCTACCGCTGTTGTTCCACCACTGCTCGTAATAGAAAGTGGACAGGTGCGCCAGGATGAACAGCACAATGAACAGCAACGGCCGCTTCAGGTACTTGACGATGGTGTCGCCGCTGCCGAGCCACGTTCCATATGCCAGCATCGGATGAATGACATACAGCGCATACGACACCGTCGCCAGATAGACCAGCACACGATTGTCGAGCAGGCGCGCCAGCCGATGATCGGGATTGACGACGGTCGCCCCGACCAGCAAGGCGGCAAAATAAGGACGCAGATAATTGAACGCGCCCCCCTGCTCGTGACAGGACACCAGCAACAGCACCAGCAGCAACCACTGCGGTACCTTCTTCATCCATTCCAGCAACCGCGGATCGAGACGCTTGTGATAGATCAGCGCCAGCGTGCAGCCCGCGAGAATTTCATCGATGCGGTAGTAGCTGATGCTCGACGCATACACGCCGTCCGCCACGCGAAACAGCGTGAAGGCGATACCGATCAGCGGAACCAGCAGCAGGCTGCGCACACCGAACAGTGCAAACATCAGCGCAATGCCGACGTAGAACTGCATCTCCAGACACAGGCTCCAGATGTGATCGGTCAGCAGCACCAGTTGCTTCGGAGGCAGGTTGGCATAGAAAAAGTAATGTGCCATCCAGCTGTCCGGCGTCGCGCCGGCCATCGTCAACGCAATCGCCAGGTAAAGCCAGGCCAGCGGAATGATGCGGAAAAAGCGCCGCACGATGAAATCCATCACCGGCGGATTTTTCAGCAGGAACGACATGATCAGAAAACCGGACAGCGTGAAAAACAGCGACATCCCCAACAGGCCGAACATCGCATTGCCTTCCCACGACTTCGGTCCCATCGGTAACAGATGTGCTGCCAGCACGCATAGAATGCTGACGCCGCGCCAGCCGTCGAGAACTTCCAGCCGTGGCAGTGCGCTGCTCATGCGCGCCCCGCTTCAGATGAACGACGACGGCGTGCGTTGGCGGCGGCATTGGTAGCGGCGTTGGCACCGACGTTGCCGCCGGCATTTTGGCCGGCGTCTGCATCGGCTCGCGCCGACCGTGCCTGCGCTCGTGCCGCCAGCGCACAGGCCGCGCCAACGGTGAACCAGAAATACCAGTTGAAGACCAGATAACCGAACATGTTGTCCGACGCCGACGACACCAGATACATGATCACGATCGCAATCGCAATGAAGGCTGCCAGCTTGTCACGTCGCACCAGCGTCTTGATGAAAAAGGTCACACGTCCATACAGCCACAGATAGGTCAGCAGGCCGATCACGCCGGCATCGAAGAACCATTGCACGTAGACGTTGTGCGCGCCCCAGCTGATCTTGCCGGCGGCAGGAAAGAAGGTTTGCGAATAATGGCGGAATGCATCGACGCCGTAGCCGAACAGATAGTGGCTCGGCTGCATCCATTGCAGGCCGCTCTCCCAGATCGACAATCGCCACGCAAACGAATTCAGCTTCGCGTAACCGACCGCTTCATTGCCGCTGCCCAGATCGACCAGACGGTCACGCACTTCCGGCACGAGCAATGCCACAACCGGCAGCAGCATCAGATAAATCAGATAACGTCGTTCGAACAGCAGTGCATAGGAGATGAACATGACGAGGCAGGCGATCCACGCGCTGCGCGTCTGCGTCAATATCAACAGGCCCAGCAGATAAACCATGTACAGCATCAGGCCGATGCGACCGGCACTACTGAGACGCGTCGCGCGATCCTTCAGCATGAACAACGTCAGCGGAATGATCAGCATCAGGTAGAACGCCATGATGTTCGGATGCGTAAACGTCGATTGCAGGCGGAATCCTTCCGGCCCGCCCGCACCGGCGTTCAGCAGGATGTCGACCGGCGCGTACAGCGCCGGGATTGCGGATGACCACAACACCAGCTTGACGCAACGACGAAAATCGACCGGTACCCGCACGAAGTAGAACGCGCTGGCAAAGATCGCGAAGTACGACAGCATCGTCAGCCAGGTGCGAATCGCGTCGCCCTTCTCCGGCGACACTGCAACACCGGCCGTGGCCACCAAAATAAACGGCAACCATGCCATCACCACCTTTTTCGGCAGGCGATGGGGATTTTCGACCACGAGCATGCAGGCCAGCATGATCACACACAGATTGATGACGCCGCCGACGCCGGTTTCGTAACCGCCGATCGAGAAGCGTGTCGTCTCCAGCACGATGTCGCCGGCCGAACGGAACACGATGATCAGCGTCAGCAGCAGCAACCGATTGAACATCAGCAGGAAACCGAACAGCAGCAGTGCCGGCAACACCAGCAATCGTGCGAATTTGTAATCCATTGCACCGGCATAGAACGGCACGACCACACCGGCCAGCAATGCAACGACGATCACGCCGAGCAACGCGTAGGATGTGCCGTGCGAATCGGTCCGTTGATCGGCCCAGCGACTGCCGGACAAAGCCGCGCCGCCGCTGCCGATGCGATTACCGAACATGCGCCATCTCCGTCATGCTTGCGTGCATGAAAAACAGGATGGCATGCGAGATATTGTCCACGTCTTCCCTCATTCTTATACCGCCAGTTCGCCGCTGACGCTCATGCGCGGCTTGCCTGGAATGTGGCGGATCAGCCAGGAGCGGATCGCATTCCATTCACCGGTTTCCGGCGCATTGCGTGCCTGAAACCGGAAATAGCGCCACAGCAGATTCGCATGACGACGCGTCGATGCCGTCTTGCGAAACATCAATTCGCGTTCCAGTTCATCCGACGGGCCGAACCCGCGACGCAATGTCTGCGCCATCTGCTCGAACGCGTCGTCAAAATCGGTCTGGCCGTTGACATCAAAAAGAATGCCGCCGTGATTGCAGAACGGTGCCGGATCGAAGTACGGCAGGTTGTGCATCGTGCAGAACGAGCGCGTCAGGTAACGCGAGATCGCCAGCGACACTTCAACCTGATCCTGAAAACGAGTTGCGCTGACATTGCTGCCGTGCCAGCGATACTGGATCAGTTGCGACGGCACGTTCGTGCATTTGCCAAGCACGGCGAGCTGGCCGAACATGAAGTAGTCCTCGGCCAGGCTATCGACGCGCATGCGTTTTTCCGGCGGCAGCACATTCAAAAAATCGGCGCCGTAACGCACGCCCAGTTTTTGCACTGCATTGAAGTCCATCATCGATGCCGGATGCGTGATCGGATTGCGGAAAAAGGCGGCAGCAGCGACGCGATGACGTCCGATCGGCATCTTGATCGAGCCGGTGATCTTGCCGGTGCCATCGATCACTTCCGACTGGCCGCTGATGGCGATGCAATCCGGTTGACGCCGAAATGCTGCCAGCACCAGTTCCATGCGATCGACAAAGCAGACGTCGTCCGCGTCGTGACGCATCACGTACTTGCAGTCGGCAATATCGAGGCCGCAGTTCAGCAGTCCTGCCAGCCCCTGTGCCTGCGGAAAACTGTGCAATTCGATCCGCGGGTCGCGACGGCAATAATCCTCGGCCATTTCCAGGCTGCCGTCGGTCGAACCGTGATCGAGAATCAGCAGGCGCCAGTCCTTGAAGGTCTGCGCGCAAATGCTGTCGAGCGAAGGCGCCAGAAAATCGATGCCGTTCTTTACCGGCAGTAATACATCTATCGTTGCCAAGAGCTGCTCCTTGTTTCAGATTTATACGACGGCCGATGCAATCTCTGCATGCTGTCTGTTCATCGATGTGCGTTCTGTGGCATGCGAGGGCATGACAAAATCCGGCAGGTCTTCTGCGGATGTATCGACCCTTCTTTCCTGCAGCACGACCAGTTCGCTCGGCTGCGTCCACGCCTGCACGTAACGCGAGTTCTTGCCGTAACTGTTGTCGAGCACGACGTTCTTGCGATTCAACAGGCAAGCCAGGATGTGGCCATGCAGGCGATCGGTCACGATCGTTTTGTGACGTGCAAACAGTTGTGCGGCATCCGCCACCAGACGGCCCGAATAGGCAATCCACATGCGCGCAAGCAGGCGATTGGTCACGCGGCCCATGCCGCGCCGGAAGAAGCCGCCATAGGCACGGCGAAAAAGTTCGATGCGACGTTCGCGCTCGCCGACGAATTGCGGCCAGTCGGTCAGTGTGTCGATGCGCAGTGCACTGTCAACATCCTGTTCGTCACCGGCTTCGTCATCGACACGACTGATACGCAGCGTTCCGTTGCCGTCCAGATGATGCGCGGCAAGTGGATACAACTGATGCGCCATGTCCGGCAGCAGATAGACGCGATCGCTGAATTGCGTTGCCATCTGCAACGATGCGCGGTCGCGCACGCACAGATGTACATCGGTATGCGTGCGGAAGATGCGGGCGGAACTCTCCAGTTTTTCTTCGGAAGAAAAATGCAGGGACTGCGGTAGCACAATGATGCGGTTGCCGCCATGCGCATAGACGATGCGCTCACGCAATTGCTGAAAGCACGGATACAGGTCGCCGAAATTGCCGCCACCGTGAAACACGATTACGTCGCCTGGCGCAATCCAGCGCGAATCGAAGGCGTCGTGCGGCGAGATCGTTTTCGGCTTCAGACCCTTCTTGCGAAAGAATTCCAGCGTGCCATGCATGATCAGCAGGTCGCCGATATTGCCGTGCGTCGGAATATCGACGTAGTGAAACGGCGCGTCGCCGATCAGATCCGCCAGCACGTCGTGTCGCGCCATCAGCGCAGCGTTCAGTTCTGCGTGATCGACAGGAAGGGCCATCGTCATTTCCATCCGCATTCTGCCTTAGTACTCATTCAGGACGGCACCGACCACCATCACACCTGCATGTTTCATCGAATCGACCAGGTTGCCGACCGATTTGGTATGGCTGGCATTCTTGCGCGCCACGACGACCGCAGCACCGGCACGCGCGGCAGCAATATGGCCGTCCGCATAGTCGCGATCAGGCGGCGTGTCGATCAGGATCACATCGTATTCATTGGTGTAATCGGCCAGCATTTGCGGAAAGGTCGAACGGGCCAGCAGTTCCTGCGGATTCGGCGGCATGGCACCAGCCGGCAAAACGGACAGATCCATCATTGCCGACACGCGTTGCACATCGGCGACGCCGGCGCGACCGGACAGGATGGCCGACAGGCCGCTGCGATTTTCGATACCGAACAGCGTGTGCTGGCGCGGATTGCGCATATCGGCGTCGATCAGCAACGTGCGTTGGCCAAGCTGCGAAAACAGTACCGCCAGATTCGCCGCAATGTAACTGCGCCCGTCGCCACGTTCGGCGCTGGTGATCGCCAGTGCAGAGCGTCGTTCGCCGGTACTGAACCAGCGCATTACCAGCTGGCTGCGCAACGCGCGCAGCGATTCGACCTGCTTGGTAAACGGATCGTAGGCAGCGATCAGCTCTTCGCTGACCTCGCTTTGACCGCGCAACAGATAGGGATACGAAAACTGGTTCGACAACGCGAACTCAATATCCGCCGGGGTCAGCAGGCCAAGCGCAATGCCGGCGTCGCCGAAGCGCTGACGGCCGATACGCTGCTCGTGCAGGATGCGCTCGGTTTCTTCATGCGTCAGCCGGCCGCTGTCCACAAGAATGCTGCCGATCTGGCCGTTGGTCAGTCGCGGCGCTTCCTGGTAACGCAGCTTTGCCGCGTCCTGAATCTGGTTTGAAATTCTCATCATGTCTTTTCCAATCCTGGTTGTTCTTCAATCGCAATCAATTTTCATGACTGCGCATAGCCGTCAGGCCGGAGCAGGCGGCGGACCGCCGAGACGCGGCTCGTTGCCGCGACGGTTGGTACCGATGGTTTTCGTTTTTTCGATGACGCCGATCAACGGCAGGCCGAACAGGCGAGTCAGGTCCTCGGTCGAACGCACGCGATGGTCGAGCAGTTCCATTGCAATCGCTGCACCGATGCCGAGAATGGTGCCGACCACGGCGGCCACCAGCAGGTTCAGCAACAGGCGCGGCGCTGCCGGATTGAGCGGTGCAGTTGCCGCCGTCAGCACGGAAATGTCCGACTGGGTCGACTGGCCTTCGAGGCTGGTCTGCGTCAGGCGCTGCGACGCGGTTTCATACGCTTTCTTCGCACTTTCCATTTCGTTGGTCAGCACACTCATCTCGTCGCGTGCGCTGTTCAACTGCAGGACCTTGGCCTTCTGTGCGTCCAGCGCAGCGCGAATTTCCGCTTCGCGCTGCTGCTGAATGCGCGCGTTGCTGGCGAGGCCTTGCGATGCAAGACCGATCTGCTGGTTCAGGCTGGAACGCACCTGATCGACTTCCGATTTGGCGGCGATATATTGCGGATGGCTGCTGCCCAGTCGTGCCGATACATCGGCAAACTTGGCCTCTGCTTCGGCAAGACGCGACTTCAATGACTGGATCAACGGATTGTTCAGCACATCAGGCGAATTGGCGGCGCCGCCCCTTGCCTGGCGCTGACGCGACATGGCCTCCACTGCCAGTCCCTGCGCCACCACCAGCTGACTCGACAATTCATTCATGCGTGCGGTTTCGACGTCAAGCTGGTCGTTACTGCTGAAGATGTTGTTCTGCTTCTGATAAGCGGACAGCTTGTTTTGCGCAGCCTCGAAATTGTCGCGCAACTGCTTGATCTGGGCGTTGAAATACTCGGTCGCCTTTTGCGCCGGCGCGACTTTCAGCTGCACGCTGACCTGCTGGTACGCCGATGCAAACGCGTTGGCGACGCGCGCCACATATTGCGCATCGTCACCGGTGAACATGATGTTGAGCACGCTGCTGTCGCGCGCCGGCTCGACCTTCAGGTTGCCGCGCAAGCCGTCGGCCAGCCAGTCCTGAATCGTCATCCGGCCGTGTTCGATGCGGTCGAATTTTTCCTTGGCAGCCGGGTTGTCGGCCAGCTTCAGGTCATGTACGACCTGCAGCGCGACCGCCTTGCTGTTGACGATATCGACCTGCGTCGGCATGTATCCCGGCATCAGTTGCGTCGGCACGGTAGTGCCGGTAACGGGATCGATCCCTTTGCTGTTGAGCACCAGCGAGGTGGTCGCCTTGTAGGTTTTCGGCATCACGAGGCTGACGACAAGGGCGGTAAAAACCGTCAGTGCCAGCAGCAACAGGATGATGCGGTGGCGCGCGCGTAGTGCGAGCAGAATTTGGCTGAGCGTCATGGCTGGTTCGCTTTCTTGATAGGCATCTGTTAGAACAGGCTTTCCTTGACGTAGACGATGTCATCGGCCTTGACCAGATCGTCATGTTTGGCTGCGATCTCATGCAGTTCGCCGTTCGCATCGCGACGCTTGATGCGCACGCCGCGCTCGGTGCCGCGCGGGCTCAAACCGCCGCCGGCCGACAGTGCCTGCAGCACGATCATGTTGCGTTCCAGCTTGTAGGAGCCCGGCTTCTGTACTTCGCCGTAAATATAGAAACGCGGTGCGCGTTCGACATAGACCGAGTCGCCGGCGGACAATTGCGGATTCTTCGACGGATCGGAGGAACGCATCAGTTCATCCATGTCGATCTTTTCCTTGGTGGTCTGGCCGTCGCGCGTACGCACCAGCACGACGGTATCGCCCGCTTCTTCCGTCATCCCGCCGGCGACAGCGATGATGTCGGTCAGGCTGCGCTTGCCGTCAACCGGGTAACGTCCCGGCTTGTTGACCTGGCCGAGCACCGATACCTGCTGGCTCTGCATTTCGCTGACCAGAATATTGACTTGCGGATTGCGGATGAAGCCGCCCTTGTCGAGCATGTCGGCAATCTTGCGTTCTGCCTGGCCGGTCGACAGGCCGCCGACCTTGACTTCTCCAATCAGCGGAAAGGTAATGCTGCCGGCTTCGCTGATGCGCGTCTCCAGCTTCAGGTCATCGTTGCCGAACACGCTGATCTTCACGACGTCGCCGGGACCGAGCGGAACGTCGGCTGCCGATGCAATGCCTGCGTGCAGCAAGCCGCAGCAGAACATCAGAAAAGCCAGCGACAGTATTTTGATTTTTTTCATTGGATACTCCATTGCACAAATTCCCCCAGGTAAATCAGTCGGCATTGCCTTGCATGATTCGTGAACATGCCTAATAAGCATTGCCGTCGCGCGACAGCACCACCTTGACCGTGCGCGCAATGATCAGCAGATCGAGCGCCAGCGACCACCGGCGCAGATAATCGAGGTCGTAGGCGATACGCGCCTCCATCTTGTCCAGCGTGTCGGTTTCGCCGCGATAGCCGTTGACCTGCGCCCAGCCGGTGATGCCGGGACGCACCTTGTGGCGCAACATGTAACCCTTGATCTGCTTGCGATACAGCTCGTTGTGCGCAACCGCATGTGGACGCGGACCGACAATGCTCATGCGTCCCTGCAGCACGTTGAAGAACTGCGGCAATTCGTCGAGCGAGGTGCGACGCAGGATGCCGCCGATGCGGGTGACACGCTGATCGTTCTTCGTCGCCTGCACCACGCTGGCACCGTCTTCGCAGACCGTCATCGAGCGGAACTTGTAGACGATGATTTCCTCGCCATCGAGGCCGTAACGGCGCTGGCGGAAAATCACCGGGCCCGGTGAGGTCCACTTGATTGCGAGCGCGATGCCGAGCATGATCGGCGTCAGCATCAATAGAATGATCGAGGCGAGCACGATGTCGCTGATGCGCTTGACCATGCCGTTGATGCCGGTAAACGGGGATTCACAGATCGCCACTGCCGGCAGGCCGGCCACGCTGTCGAAGCGTGCCTGGATCAGGTCGAACGCATAAATATCCGGCAGAAAATAGATCGACGCCGTCGTGTCCTGCAGCTCGTTGAGTAACGTGCGGATGCGCGGTTGCGCCGAGATCGGCTGACTGATGAATACCGTATTGATATTGTTGCTGCGGACATAGGCAGGAATATCGGACATGCGCCCCAGCAAAGGGACGCGCTTGTCTTCAGGCTGGCGCGACATTTCGCGATCGTCGAAGAAACCGCTGACTTCCATCCGCAGGTCCGGATTGCCATCGACACGCTCTGCCAGCTTCACACTCAGATCGTTGACACCGACCAGCACCACGGAACGAATGCTCGATCCGCTCAATCCCATGCCCGCCTTCTGCAACACGATCTGTGCGAACAGCAGGAACGGCGGCGTGGCGATCAGCCATATTTGCACTTCATGCTTTGCGAACAATGGGGAAAGGCCCGCCACGTAACCAAAGAACAGCAGCAGCGCCGCGACCACCAGCCACGCCAGCGTGATGGCGCGTGCCAGCGTCAGAAAATTCGCCTGCGGCGCCTGACGCCACGGATCGGCCGAGCCGAACACGGTCGAACTGATGAAGAACGCGAGGATGGACAGCATCACATGGCTGGCAGTGAATGCATTTCCGGACAAGGCGACCAGCACGTACAGCAATCCGATCGCGATCAAAGGATCGAACAGGCGACGATGGAATTTGCGTGCCGGCAGGTCTACCGGATACTTGATTTGGCTGATATCAGAATTCATAGCGCGTAGTCAGCAGAATGCCGTCCGTGGTGTAGGCCTCCGACGCGATGTTCGAATCCAGCTTCGCGCGATAAATGGAGGTCCGTATTCGCCAGTGCGGCGTCGGTTTATAGGTCACGCCAAGAACCGCGTTGTGATAGCGGTCGTTGCGATCCAACGGCGAAATCCCCTCGACGACCGATACGCCGTTGTAATCGCGCTTCTCTGTCATGATCAATCCGTCGACGCTGATCTTGTACGTCGCGTCCCACGTGGCGCCCAGGCTGACGCCTTGATTGAGCGCATAGTTGGCGGCAAGATCATCGGTGGCGCCGATCTCGCGCCATGCGCCGACCGAGAATGCCGTCTTGCCGGTTGCCTTCCAGTACGCGGTCAGCCGCGCACTTGGCTCGCTCGAATCGCGTTGCGCATTGGTGTTGTACTCGCGCTTGGACCAGCCGCCGAGAAACTGCAGCCAGGTCTTGCCGGTGAGTTGCCAGTCGACCTTGACCTTCACCTCGTTCTGGTCGTAGCTATTGATCGGTGCGGCCGGATAGTCGCCTTCCATGTGGCGGAACACGATGCCGACCTTGTTGCCGCTGCGCGCGAGATAATCGAAACCGAAGTCGGCAATATCCAGATTGCGTTCGGACGGTTTCTGCGATTCCAGGTCGTAACGCAAGTCGTAACGACTGTAACCGGCGTTGAGCTGCCAGCTGGGATGCAACCGCCACGATGCATCGACGTAGTTCTTCGTCTGCGTTCGGATATTCGGTTCGAGGCTGCGGAAGTCCTCGATCGGCGTCAGCGCCTCGGAGTAACTGGTACCGACATTGCCGGAGAAAAGATTGCCGAGCGCCCACTTCCAGTTCGCCTGCAACTCCTTGCCGGTGTTATCGAACTGGTTGAAACGGTCGTAATCCGAATGGTTCGCAGACAGATCGGCAGTCAGTTCCTGACGTCCGACGTCCTTGTCGAACTTGACACCGACGGCTGCACGCGTCCAGGTATCCGACTCCTTGCCGAGATAATCCGGATTGCGCAGCAGATTGCCGTCGTGATAGACGCCATAGGATGCATACGGTGTGAATACATCGCCTTCGGCTGCCAATGCGGGGATACAGGTCAGCGCACCTGCGGTGAACAGCAACACATGCGGACTGCTGAGGGATTTCTTGCGACGCGGATTCATGAGTGACTCCGCAATCAGCGGACAGAAGAAAAAAGAAGACGCGATGCGACGAAAGAATGAATGCATCCTGCCGTCGGAAATTGACGAACATTCCGCATACCTTGTTGCCTGCTGCAAATCGTTATTGACGACATTGTTTTCTCCGTTCCCCTGTTGTGACATATGACCGGTTACACACATGTGAGGTAAGTTCCGGGTGGAATTTCCCTGCGATGCGCTGCAGAAAAATTTCAATTCCATGACTCGCCTTAGTGCTTACCGATGCGAAGTGCACGTTAAGAGAAGAACAACTTCGATTAGTTCCATGACAAGAAAAACGAAATTTTCAAAAAACAGCGGAGTGTTTCTATTCAGAATTGCATTGAGGGAAAATTGATTGATGTGCTGAAAGCGCCGTTGCGCTTTTTTGCCGGC
>NZ_DATMTD010000035.1:0-27893 GCF_035565035.1 Oxalicibacterium sp.
TGCTGTTATGCGGGACTCATGCCGGATGTATGTTGACGCGCTCCGCTTCGGATCGGCGCAATGCGAATCGCGTGAAGCCGATCTGCACCAGCAACGGATCGGCGCCGATCGGACCGCGCGCCACGATGCGCACCGGCTCGCCTTCGACAAAGCCGAGTTCGCGCAGGCGTTTTGCAATCGGATCGCTGCTGTCCAGACCGGTAACGGTATCGACTACTGCAGGTGTGAAGGGAGAGAGTTCGGAGAGGTTCACGAATAACAATTCAGGTTAAATAACAATGATTCTCATTATATCGGCATTTTGTTTCTTGTGAGACTGACGTTTTGCAAATGCCGAATGAACGAAGCCGATTGCATATGAAAAGTACGGCCTTTTAGAAAATCATCCGGCAAGGCCGTGCGCATTTTAGAATGCATGTCATAAAAGCGCGACCGGAAACCGCATGCATCCCGATCATCTGCAAAAACTCGTTAGCTTCCCCATGCCCTATGGTAAATACAAGGGACGAATGCTGGCCGATCTGCCCGGGCATTATCTCGGCTGGTTTGCGCGCGAAGGTTTTCCGAAAGGCGAACTGGGCACGCTGCTCGCGCTGATGTACGAGCTCGATCACAACGCCTTGCGTCATTTGCTCGATCCGTTGCGCCAGAGATAGTCAGAGTTCGATAACGATCCGGCCTCCACCTTCAGACGTACTGGTTTCAGTTACCGCTTCACTTGTCCGGTTGCGGCAAGCCGCGCTCCACCATCTCCAGCAATTGCGCGCCGATTCCCTCCGCCTGTTCGTCATTGAGGACGCGTAACGGCCCGTCGATCAGCAACATCGACAATCCGTGTACGGCCGACCAGGCAAGAAATTCCGCACCGAAGCGCCGCTCCGCCAACAAGACACCCGCTTCGCACATCTCATCCAGTGCACGCGTCAACAATTGAAACGGCGTCAGACCGCTTTTGCCTGCCATTTCCGGAATCGTCGCCTTCTGCAAATCCTCATGCACCGAAAACGCCGTGCGAAACAAACCGGGCTCGGCGCGTGCAAATCGCAGGTAACCGGTCCCCACCGCACGCAAATGCGCACGCGCGATATCGGCGGGTTTACCGGTGGTCGGACAGCTCGCCCATTCCGCTTCGATGGCCAGTGCCAGTTCGGCCTGCGCCGCGGAGCAAACCGCCTGCAATAAGGCATCGCGATCGGCAAAGTGACGGTACGCGGCATTCGGCGCAACGCCAGCCTGCCGTGTTGCTTCCCGCAGCACCACCGCGGTGGGCCCGCCTGCCTTCGCCAGTCTTGTTCCCGCCTCCAGCAAAGCCCGGCGCAAATCGCCGTGGCGATAGGTTTCTCGTTTGGGAACAACCATTTTCTTTGTCATTTTTAATAATTGTGTACAGCGTACACTATCTGTCGTAATATTCGCGAACACTGTACACAACATTTGATTTCAAAGGAGAAACACCATGAATCAGACTGTCAGCAGTACCGCAGCAGAAGCCGAAGTTTGCGCCGCCCTCGATGGCTGGGCACAGGACGTCGGCACCCGCGACGTGAAGAAAATCATGTCGCACTACGCATCCGACGTTGTCGCTTTCGATGCGATCGGGACGCTTCAATTCAAGGGAGCCGAAGCCTACGGCAAACACTGGGCAGCGTGCATGGAGATGTGCACCGGGCCGATGGTGTTCAGGATCGACCAGGTAAAAACCACCGCCGACGAAGACGTCGCCTTCAGCCATTTTCTCGTCAATTGCGGAGGCACCGATCAGGACGGCAACCAGAAAACATCATGGATGCGCGGCACCAGCTGTCATCGCCGCGAAGACGGTCAATGGCGTATCGCTCATGAGCATTTTTCCGCACCGTTTGAGATGGAAAGCGGCAAGGCCCAATTCGACCTGAAGCCCTGAACGCTCCCGCACTCCCATGCCAGTCATGCAGACAGAAACCGGGCGCATTCTGAAACCGGCTTTTCCACCGGTTTCGGAAGAAGTTTACCGACAATGGATTTTCCGGTTCGACGAATTATGGTCGTCGGTCACTTCCGAACGTGATCAGCGCGAAATGCAGGCCCTGCTTCGGCTGGTCGAACGATACGAAACCACTTGCATGCCACACCGTACTACTTTCAACAACAGACATACCCAAGGAGACAATTCATGAGCACACCTGCAGTCAAGCCGATCCCGGACGGCATGCATTCGGTCACTCCGCATCTAGTCTGCGCCGACGCAGCCGCTGCCATCGCGTTCTACGTCAAGGCATTCAACGCTGTCGAAGCCGCCAGATTGCCTGGTCCCGACGGCAAGATCTGGCACGCGATGGTTCGCATCGGCGATTCCCCCGTGATGCTGGTCGACGAATTCCCCGATTACGGTTCCCTCGGCCCAAAGGCGCGCAAGGGGACATCCGTCACGTTGCATCTCTACGTCAAGGATGCTGACGCCGCGTTCAAGCAGGCGATCGAAGCCGGCGCGACCGTCAAGATGCCTTTGGAAAATACCTTTTGGGGCGATCGCTACGGCATTGTCGAAGATCCGTTCGGCCATGCATGGTCGATTGCCACGCACGTGAAAGACATGACGCCGGAAGAAATCACGACTGCGGCGAAAAGCGCGATGACGGACGGTGGCTGTGCATAAAAAGCACCACGGTCCAAATTTGAACGAATGCTCAGATATTGAGCGAGTATTCAAACATGTCGAAAGGTGCATAAAACCTGCCCATGCGCCTGACTCTACCTGATTCTCATGACGCCTTGCGAAATGTGAGATTGACCCGGCAGTCGCCTGTCAACGGGTGGCTGCCCTGTTTCAACGGCGTGATGCCGTGATACCGCAATCTCGCACTTCCTCCCCAGACAACCGCATCGCCATGCAGCAACGGCATACGCAATGGCTTGTCTTCCCGACGCAATCCGCCAAACAGGAATATCGCCGGCAACCCGAGCGATATCGAAACGATCGGCTGACTGAAGTCCGGTTCATCCTTGTCCTGATGCAGCGACATGCGCGCACCAGGTTCATAACGATTGATCAGGCATGCATCCGGCATGAAGTAATCGAATCCCGCTTGCGCCGCCGCACGTTGCGCAAGCGACTGTAAAACCTCCGGCATCGCCGGCCATGGAAGATCGCTGACCGGATCGCGCGATGCATAACGATAACCGCGCCGATCCGTTACCCAGCCGAGCGGTCCGCAATTGGTCATCGCGACCGACATTCGAAACCCGCCGGGCGTCGTCATCTGGCGAAACGGCGCTTGCGCCGCCACCTGCGCTACCGCTTCCAGAATGGCGGGCGCATCCTGCGTTGCAAAGCCGCGCAGCAAAACAGCGTCGGCGCACAAGAGCTCTCTTCCTGTACGCCGATCGTCAGTCATGTCGCCAAACAAATCCTGCGTCATCGCCTCATTTCATCCTTGTCACGAACGATGCAGAACGAACATTGCAACGTCGTTATCGATTCACCAGTTCACGCGGCTGCAGCAACGCCAGACCGGCACCGATCACCAACGCGCCCGCGACGAAATACATGCCTGCATTCGTGCTGTTCGTTACGTCCTTCAACCAGCCGACAATCGACGGGCTGACAAAACCGGCAAGATTACCGACCGAATTGATCAGGCCGATGCCGGCTGCCGCGGCCGCGCCGCTCAGGATCGCGCTCGGATACGTCCAGAACACCGGCATGGTCGACAACATGCCTGCCGTGCCAAGCGACAGTGCGCACAGCGCCAGAACGACATTATCGCCATAGACCGTGCTGAGATACAGCCCGAGGCCGCCCAGCGCACTGGCGATCGCAAAGTGCCAGCGACGTTCACGCATGCGATCCGCGCTGCGCGCCACCAGCAATGTGGCGATCACGCCGCAGGTATAGGGAATTGCCGTCAGCAGGCCGACGTCCAGCGCATCCTTGACGCCGGATGCCTTGACCAGCGTCGGCAGATAAAAGCTGATGCCGTACAACCCCATCATGCAGCAGAAGTAGATGGCCGCCATCAACCACACTTTCGGATTCGAGAACACGCTGGCGATTGAATGCGATTTGTCGCTGCCCACATCCTGCGCAATGTTCTCTTCCAGCACTTTCTTTTCATCGTCCAACAGCCAGTGGGAGGCGCGAATGCTGTTCGGCAGATAGAACAAAGTCATGACGCCCAGCACCAGCGATGGCACGGCCTCCAGCAGGAACAGCCATTGCCATCCATGCCAGCCGTGCACATTGGCGAACGCATTCATGATCCAGCCGGAAAGCGGACCACCGACCACACCGGCGACCGGAATGCCGATCATGAACAGCGCGTTCATGCGGCTGCGGCGCGATGTCGGAAACCAGTAAGTCAAATACAGCACGATGCCCGGAAAAAACCCGGCTTCCGCCACACCAAGCAGAAAGCGGATCACGTAAAACATCGTCGGTGTCGTGACGAACATCGTCGCTGCCGACAGGATCGACCAGGTAATCATGATGCGTGCGATCCAGACACGTGCGCCGACACGATGCATGATGATGTTGCTCGGTACCTCGAACAGGAAATAACCGATGAAAAAGATGCCGGCGCCCAGGCCATATACCGTTTCGCTGAACTGCAGATCGTTCAGCATCTGCAACTTGGCAAAACCGACGTTGACGCGATCCAGATAGGCGGCAACGTAGCAGAGAAAGAGGAACGGCAGCAGCCGCAAGGTGACCTTGGCGTAAATGCCGTCTTCCAGCTGCGTGCGTTCGCCGGAAGATGTGCTCGAAAGAATGGCGCTCATGAATGTTCCGTTTCGGATTGTCAGGTGAAAGGAATGGCCGCGTGCACATCCAGCTTGATTGCAATTGAGTCTGCAAATTGCAGCGGAATACAACGCGTCCATTGTTGCATTTATTGCCGGACAAGGCCGGCTGACAAATGCAGTCGCCGGGCAAGATGCTGCCCGGCTGCTGTCCGATTTTCGGGTGGGAAGACGGATGCCGGAAAAATCGATTCCGGCCATGTGATATCGGTTGTGCCGATGTGAAATCGTAGCCTGTGAAGCACTTCTTATGCGTGCATAATTTTCATCGCAATGCCACGTCGTGGCGATTGCATGCAACGCTCAAGCCGTCAAGCGCCAACGCCGATGGCGTCAAAAGCCAACCAGTTTCTTGAATGTCAGCAACACTGCATCGCCCTTGAACGGTTTGACAATCCAGCCCTTGATGCCGGCCGCCTTG
This sequence comes from Oxalicibacterium sp., assembly GCF_035565035.1. Lineage (GTDB taxonomy): Bacteria > Pseudomonadota > Gammaproteobacteria > Burkholderiales > Burkholderiaceae_D > Oxalicibacterium. The sequence continues at coordinate 5,201 of NZ_DATMTD010000035.1, forward strand.
CCGCGCTCTTTCATGATCGGCGAGTTTTCCGTTGTCAGCATGATGATGTTGACGCCGGCGTTACCCAGTTCACTGCGAATCTTTTCTGCCATCGTCAGTCCGTCCATGTTCGGCATGTTGACGTCCGACACCACCAGTTTGATGCCTGGGTCGCCTTTCAGCTTGGTCAAGCCGTCACGGCCATCCACCGCCAGGGCAACATCCAGACCATTCTTCTTGAGGAAATCGCCCACTTCTGCGCGGACGGTACTTGAGTCGTCGACTACCAGGATTTGCGCCATGATTTTTTCTCTTCTCTCGAATTAAATGATTAAAACAATTCCAGTTCGCCAGTGTTGCCATTCATCTCCGCCGCGGAGACGCTGAAGTCGATCTCCGCATAATCGGACACACACAGCGTCACATGGAAGCGCGGCGCCTGGTCGATATCGATGGCAAAGTGCTGTACATGTCCGCAGTCGAGCATCTGCAGATAGGATGCACAGTGCCGGTCGATCACGTTCGGCGTCGACATGCCGATATGCGGGAAGAAGTTACCGAGATCACGATTGAGAATGCCGCAGCACAGATTGCCGCATTCGGCGATCGCATCCATGAACGACTGTTCGCTCATGTCGGCTGCGCTGACGTTGTTCAGGCGAGCGAAATATTCCTTCGTTGCCGCATCCGGCGTGAAGTAAAACATCACCATCAGGCGGAACAGATAGGATGACACGGTCAGTACGACCATTTTCTTTTCGTCAATGGCGGTGACGTTGGACAGAATCGATACATCGCACGATGCTCCTGACTGCACAAGGCTGCCCTTGAGTGCCTGCGTCAACAGCGTATCGAACCCGTCCCTGGCAGATGAACTGATCATGACTTGATGAAGTGATTTGAAATGATGCGCAACGATGCAATCAGGCCGCCAGCGCTTCGCGGGTTCTCTTGTTGATCAGATCCAGGCCAATGACGGCACCGACGATCATCTTGCCGCCCGCCTGCAAATCCTGAAATGTCGTGGTCGTGATCAGGTCGTTCTGATAAAGACTGCTGCGATAACTTTTCGACAGCGCTTCAGCGCGTTGCGCAAGATCGCGCACTTCCGCCGCCACCACGGCAAAACCGCGGCCGTGCACACCGGCGCGCGCCGCTTCAATGGAGGCGTTGAGCGCGACGATGATGACTTGATTGACGATCAGCGCGAACTCGTCGTTCTTGCGATGCATGTCGCGATTGTGCGTGATCAGCACGTTCATGTCGTCGTGCCAGCGCTCGAAGGTGCGCATCAGGCCCATCAGGTTGCCGATGGTTTCCTGCGAGGCATTGCAGTTTTCCATCACACGCGCTGTGCTTTCCTCGTTCTTCGCATTCAGTTGCAGGATCAGTTGCGTGTTCTTTTCGCGCATCTGTTCGATGCGCTGATCACTTGCAAGCCGTTCGTCGTCCACCTCCTGTTGCCTGTGGTCGAAATCCCGTTGCTGCTCTTCCATCGTCAGATGCAGGCTGTTCTTCAGCGCTTCCACCTGGTCGATATCAATCATGCGCGCGATGCGCGACGTCAGTCGCCTGTTCTTCCACAACAGCGGCACACCGGCCAGCACAAGGCCAAGTACAAAAAATAAAATTGAATCCAACACCATGAAAATCCGTTTCCGTTAACGATATGTGCTGCCAATGCCGCAAATGCTTTCCGGCGGCCCTGCTCCGACCGACTGATCAAGCCGCGCGCGGATCGCTGCCAGCCTGTGCCAGACCCGCTGTATTGGCAACGCCCTGTTGCTCATGGCCGCCGACCGGATAAGGCACATCGATGCCATCGACTTCGACCAGTACGCGTTCCGGCAGCATCACGATCACCTGGAAGCTGCGAAAATCCGCACCTTCCGCCTTGTCGGTAAAACGAATGTCGATCTGTCCCTGCTCACGTGTGACAAAATCCAGCACCGCATCCATGCCCACACCGCGTCCCGACACATCCGTCACCTCGTTGCGCGTCGAAAATCCCGGCTGCAGGATCAGACGTGCCAGTTCCGCATCGGTCGGCATCACATCGGCGGCAATCAGATTCTTCTCGCGTGCAGTCTGGCGAATACGCGCCAACGCCAGCCCGCGACCGTCGTCCGACAAGGCCATGTGTGCCATGCCGTCCATCACGCCGACTTCCAGCTTGATGACGCCTGCCTCCGGCTTGCCGTGAGCGACGCGCTCTTCTGCCGCTTCCAGGCCGTGATCCATTGCGTTGCGGATCAGGTGCATGAAGACGTTTTTCAGCATCGGCGAAGCATGCGTATGCACGACATAACCGTTATCTTCGATAGCGATGACAGGCACTGCCTTGCCGAGATCTTCGGCGAGTGCAGGCAGCGAATCGGTGATGCCGGCCAGCGTATCGGAAATCGATTCGGTGCCGAGCAGGCGCAGCGTCTTGCGGACGGCATCGCGCACGGCGACCAGTTCATGCAGGTTCGAGGTGTTGACGGTCTCCAGACGATGCAGGCTTTCCTGGATGTGTTTGCGGTCGATCGTCAATGTGTGGTGTTCGGTCGCACCGGATTGCACGACGCCTTGGCGACCCAGCGTGACTTCGTTGATGCGGGCGTAACGATCGATCGTTTCGCGCACGGCGGTCAGCTCGTTCAACAGATATTCCTGGTCCCAGATCGCGCCGGTTTCCGGATGGCGCAGGTCGTCGTAATGCTGTTCTGCAGCATGAACGATATTCGCCAGATGCAGCATGCCGTAGGTGCGACCATTGCCCTTGATGGTGTGCATGTTGCGGAACAGTTTGGCGATGGCGAAAGCAGTTGCTTCCGGATTCTGGCGCACAATCTGTTCGTTCTCGTCAATGAAGCGGCGCGAGGTTGCAATGAATTCCTGGAACTTGCCGGCGCTGATCGCAAGGATTTCGCCGATCATTTCCAGTTCGCGTTTCTGTTCGTTGGCTTCGGCAGCCAGTTTGCGCAGTTCGGTGACGTCGCGCACGCACAGCATCAGACGGATGACGGTATCGGCTTCGTCGGTGATCGGCGACCAGCTCAGGTCAAGAATCTTGACACGACCGTCTGCCATTTTCTTCTCGACTTCGCCGACCATCAAATGTTCGTTGAAGGTGAAGTTCATCACGTCTTCGCCGATGCAGGCGCCACCGATCGCCTCGATCTGCGACAGCGTGTCGGCACCCAGACTGGTATCGGCAAACACCAGTTCCATCAGGTCGCGCCCGGCGACATCCCGGGTTTCGAACACGGTTTCGAGGAAGGCCGAGTATTCCGGATGCACCTTGTTGCCATCGACGATGGTCAGGATGCCTTGCGGAATGTTCTGCAGCATGGCCTGCATGTCGGCGGTTTTCTGCTTGAGTTGCGCGGATGCTTCCTGGATCTTCTCGATCATGCCGTTGAAGGCGACGATCGAATGACCGACTTCATCCATGCGCTGCACCGGCAGGCGACGTGTAAAGTCCTGGCTGGACGCGATCTCGCTCATCATCGTCTGCATGCGGCTGATCGGGCCGGTGATCTGGCGATACAGCATGAAGCCGATGAAGGTCAGCAGAACGACCGCCATGGCGGAAACGACCGCGATCGCGGTGCTGGTCGTCGCCAGATTGTTATTCAGCGATTCAATCGCGACGTCCTTGCCGCGGTTCTTTTCGATGCGCAAGGTATCGACTATGCCCTCCAGCTCGGTCTGATACTGCACCACGCCACCGAAGAAAGTCGCCTGCGCAACATCGTCCCTGCCAGCCAGCTTGAATTTGGCAACACCGTCAATCGCATCGAAGTAATTGTCCAGACTCTCCTTCGCCTGATCGACGAGACCGAGTTGCGCAATGCCGTCGGCATGCTTCAACTGGAAGTCGAGCGCTTCCTGCAAGGCGGCTTTTTTCGCACCCAGCTTTTCGTTTTCCTGCGGCACCAGATTGTTGTCCGTTTCGCTGACCATCACCATCGCGGCCAGTTGCACGTCTTTCAACTTGCCGACCAGATCGGACGAAGCCAGCACGCTTGGAACGACGCCTTCGGTGACCGATTTCACCTCCACTGCGCTGCCGCGCGACTGGAAAACGGCATACGAGCCGATGGCCGAGATGACGATGAATGTGAGAATGACGAGCAGGCTGATGCGCAAACGGATGGTCATGCTGTTTCCTTCAAATCGGGCAACGCGGTGTTCCGCTTCGAGGAACTTGAATCCGGTTGATTATTGACTTGCGGAAATTATTGATGACAACTATGACTTCGGCATGACATCCATGTGACAAAAGGTGACATCGTGCATTCGATGCACGGCTGACAAGAACACCGAAAGTGGGAAGAACGCAGAGAGATAACAAAAAAAGGGACGACCTCGCGATCGCCCCCGTCTTGCACGACGTTCACCGTAGCGGTTGTTCCAGTTTCCAGTACATGACTGCTGCGACCATGCCGAAAATCAGGTGCGCGACGAATGTCGCTGCACCGCGCATTTCTGCAAACCATTCGAACATGCGGACCATGCCGTAGAAATTGAACAGGTAAAGCACGAGGCCGAATACCGCACCGGTCACAAGCACCATGCCGATGCTGGAATCGAGCCTGTACGGCACGATGATGCCGGCCAGGATCAGGCCGAAGGCAATACCAAGAATGTAGTGTGTGACCAGTGCCACGATGACGATCGGCAGGCTGAAGTCCACCGATTGCAGAACATCCGGCCCCATCACGATTGCCGCAACCATGTGCGAGGCCAGCCACGGATTGCCATCGCCGGCCAGCGTTGCCCACAACAATTCCAGCACCATCAACACGGCGCCTGCGACGAAGCCGGAAACCGCTGCCACCTTCCAGTCCGGCACACGCCGTTCCCATCGATGCGAATGCATGAGTTCCATATCAACCTCCGTCAAACGATTGCCGGCTCAAGCATCTCGTGCATCTTCATGCACCGGCAACCGCTGCCACCGGCTGCAGCTATCGCCGTTGTTTCATTTCGTTCCGGATTGCCACCTTCACGACAAATTCATAAAATCGTTACGGAAAAACCGGAACATGCGACTCTTCACCGCCGAAACGCAATTCCGGATGCCGTTCCCTCAACATCTTTTCTATCTCGCCGACGCGATGTGCGGGTATGTCGGTGACCATCAGGATTTTTCCTCTTTCCATTTCAGGCATGAATTCTTTCAGGCGCGAATTCGGCAGCGCAGCCGCGGCCATGCTTGATGCCCAGGCACCGAACAGAAGTCCCATCAATGTCGTCAACAAGATGGTCGCCTCGCCCAGTTCTGCATAACCAATCAATATTGCACCCAGTACCATGCCGAGAATTCCCCCGGCGATCATGCCGTTGGCGGCGCCATGAAGGACATCTGTGCGGAGAAGAAAACCGGCTTCCGGCAAATCGGGAGGGATCGGCGTGGCGCTGGAAAGAAAACGGATATGTCGCTGTTCGACACGGCTAAGCAGCATGTTGTCGAATGCGCGCCGTGCACTGTGTATATCGGGAAGAAAATAATAAAGTCTGTGTCTCATGACCGACTCCTTCCATGACCCGTTGTGGATTCAACTTGGTGAATTCAGTATAGGCAGTGAATCGCAAGTTTCAATGGATGAACTTTCATGAGATGCCGCCAGACAACTTTTAAAGACGATGGGATTGTCGACAAGTCCCATCGCCCTGCTTCGTTAAAACAAACATCGATCAGGCCGAGAATCCGCCATCGATCGTCAAGCTGGCACCGGTGATGTAACCCGCCTGCGGACCTGCCAGATAGGCGACGAAATCGGCGATCTCGTCATCGCGACCGTAACGATTGACGGCCATCAGACCGAGCAAGGTATCGGCAAACTCTCCGTTTGCAGGATTCATGTCGGTATCGACCGGACCCGGTTGCACATTGTTGACCGTGATGCCGCGCGGTCCGAGGTCGCGCGCCAAGCCTTTGGTAAAACCGACGATCGCCGATTTGCTCATGGCGTAGATGCTGCCGCCGGCGAACGGCATGCGGTCTGCATTGGTGCTGCCGATCGTGATGATGCGTCCGCCATCGCCCATGTGACGCACGGCTTCCTGCGTGGCGATGAAGACGCTGCGGACATTGACATCCATCGTGCGATCGAAATCTTCCAGTTTCAATTCGTCGATCGCGCCCAGCACCAGCGCGCCGGCGTTATTGACCAGAATGTCGATGCGACCGAATGCTTCCACCGTTTTGGCAATCGCATCGCGGATCGCGGTCGCGTCCGTACTGTCTGCCTTGATTGCCAGCGCGCGGCCGCCGTTTTTCTGAATGCTGTCTGCGACTTCCTTTGCCTTGTCAGGCGAGCTGACGTAGGTCAGTGCGACTGCTGCACCGTCGCGTGCAAGACGTCTTGCGATTGCGGCACCGATGCCGCGCGAACCACCCTGCACGAATGCGACCTTGCCTGCAAGATTTTGTCCGGTTTGCTGAGCGACGTTTGTGTTTGCATTTGCCATGATGTTTCTCCTTGGTTGTTTAAGTATGAATAACGAGACGACGAAGCCAGTATCCACCTTGGATTACGTTGTTACTAGACGGTAATTGCTATATTCTGTTGAAACCATTGGTTTCAAATAAGACGGCAGGATTCATATGGAAACACTCAACAGCATTGAATGCTTTGTCCGCAGCGCGGAGGCCGGCAGCTTCTCGGAAGCTGCACGGCGCCTCGGCCTGACGTCCGCCGCCGTCGGCAAGAATGTGGCGAAGCTGGAAGCGAACCTCGGTGTGCGCCTGTTCCAGCGCAGCACGCGCAGCCTGAAACTGACCGAGGCCGGCGAACGTTTCCTGGCCGAGGTCGGCAACGGACTTGCGACCATCCAGAATGCCGTTGCCAATCTGGCCAGCTCCGATGGCCAGCCTGCCGGCAACCTGAAAATCAGCATGGGATCCAGCTTCGGTCGTACCTACATCGTGCCGCTGCTGACCGACTTCCTGCAGCGCTATCCGGCCATTACGCCCGACTGGCATTTCGATAATCGACGTGTCGACATGGTGGCGGAAGGCTTCGATGCCGCGATTGGCGGCGGCTTCGAATTGCCGCCCAGCGTGGTCGCCCGTGCGCTCGGTCCGGCACACGGCATACTGGTGGCGGCACCGGACTATTTTGAAGATCGGAAAATGCCGCGTTCACCCGCCGATCTCGATCAGTACGACGGCATCCTGATCCGCTCGCCGCAAATCGGCCGCGTGCGTTCATGGCCGTTGCGTAATCGCGCCAACGAACAGATGTCGCTCACCCTGCGGCCACGCATGACGATGAGCGACCAGGATGCGGCATCCGAGGCAACGCAAGCCGGATTGGGGATTGCCCTGATTTCGATGCCGCATGCATTGCCCTACCTGAACAGCAAAAAACTGATACGCGTGCTGCCCGACTGGTATGTCGACATGGGCACGATCTCGCTCTATTTCTCTGCGCAAAAACTGCTGCCGGCAAAGACGCGCGTGTTTGTCGATTTCGTTGTCGAGCACTTCCGGCAGGAAAAACTGGCCAAGCGCTTTTCAGCCATTTGACGACAGGACGCAAACGATGATCGACCAGCCGAAACGATTGCAATGCGGACTTTGCCTGCGTCCGCAAAGCGCATGTATCTGCCAGTGGATCAGGCCGACTGTGCACACGACCGAAGTACTGATCCTGCAGCATCCGATGGAAGAACACCAGGCCAAAGGCAGCGCGCGCCTGCTGCATCTGAGCCTCCCGCACAGTCGTCTGGTCGTCGGCGAACGTTTCGACGATGCCGCTTTGCGTGCACTGTTGTTCGCACCATTTCTTCCTGAGGAAAATGGGTGCGATAACGATCGGCCGGTTCGTCCGTTGCTCCTCTACCCATTGGACGATGCGGTTCTAGACGACCGCCAGTGGTCGCCGTCGCAGGATTCGATTACCCATGCGACAGATTCCGTGCGGCATCGCCTGGTCGTTCTCGACGGCACTTGGCGCAAGAGCCGCAAGATGCTCCATCTCAATCCGTTGCTGCAGCAACTGCCGCGCTTTGCGCTGTGCAATCCGCCCGCGTCGCATTACGCGATACGCAAGGCGCATCATCCCGATCAGCTGTCGACGTATGAGGCGACCTGCCACGCATTGATGGAACTGGAGGGCAATGCAGAAAGATTCGCGCCGTTATTGCAGGCGTTCGACGGTTTCATCGCGCAACAGCAATCGCATGTCGTGCATCACGCTGCCGGCTGAACTCCTCGCCACAGTTGTGTAGCAACCTCGCAGATGGTCGTTCTCCTCAGGAAACACGGCATCGCCAGCACGGTTTCCCATTCCTTCCTATAATCGACGCCGACCGCATCAGCGCCCATTTTCCCAACGACGTCCGAAACAAGGAACCACGATGACCATTTCCCTTTACGCTGCTTCCATCCCGGTCTACAAGCAGATGCTCAACAGCCTCGCCGACATCCTGAAAAAGGCCGAGGCCCATGCGACCGCCAAGAACATCGATCCGAACGCATTGCTACAGGCGCGTCTGTATCCGGACATGTTCGCGCTGTTGCGCCAGGTTCAGGTTGCCTGCGATTTCGCACGCAGCGCTGCAGCCCGTCTGTCGAACACCGACATTCCGAAAGTCGCGGACGACCAGCAAACGTTTGCCGATCTGCAGAAATTGCTGGCCGATGCGTTGACCTTCCTCGACACCGCCACGCCAGCCAGGATCGATGGGCAAGAATCGCGCGAGATCATCACGCGTCCCGGCACACCGCACGAACGCAAGTTCACCTGCCAGACTTATCTGTTGACCTATGCGTTGCCGCAATTCTTCTTCCACGTGACGACCGCGTACGCCATCCTGCGTCACAACGGCATCGAGATCGGCAAGAAGGATTACATGGGCGCCTACTGAACGGATATCCGGCACCACACATTGAAAGAGCGGCCTGCGGGCCGCTTTTGCGTTTACCAAGCCCCGATTCTGCGCGGCATTGTCATCCTGTTCACTATCTAAAAATCACGGAGGGAAATCGTCCCGATGACGCTATACTGTACAAATAAACAGTGAATTACTTTGTCCCGTTCGCATGGCCGTCACGCTCCCCAACCCTTTCTATTACCTGGAAAACTTCCAGCGCGTACTCGACTGGCTGGGCGAGCGCTATATCGACCTGCTTTCCGAAGAAGAACGCTGTTTTATCGTGCGTTTTCCCACCTTGCCGCAGACGTCGCGTGCATTGCTGGTCAGAATGGCGATGCGCAAAGGCGAACATTTCCGCTCAGGCAAATTGCAGTATGCAGAGATCGGATGTCCCCATCAGGCAATCCAGGCTCTGCTGACGGCCGGCTGGGTCGAAGACGATCCGCCGCTTACAATCGAACACCTGTTCGCCCTGCTGAAAAAAACCGAAATCGCCACGGTTTTCGGCCTGACCGCAGCGTCACGTCTGGCAAGCAAAGCGGATCTGCTGGAGACGCTGCGGCATGAATTCACCGATGCCCGCCCGCTTGCTGCATGGCATGCATCCTTGCATGAAGCAGGCGAACGCATTTATCGCATCGCGATCACGTCATTGTGCGAACGGATGCGTCTCATGTTCTTCGGCAACCTGCACCAGACATGGTCTGAATTCGTCCTGTCCGATCTCGGCATCTACCGTTACGAACAGGTGGAATTCCAGCCATCGTCGCGCGGGTTTCAGTCCCGGCGCGACGTCGACGACTACCTGCATCTGCACCGATGCCGCGAACGTTTCGATCAAGGCGAATATCTGGATGACATCCTGCCGGATCTGCCCGTTGAACCACACGTCAATCCCTGGCTGGAAACACGACGCAACAAACTGTTGTTTCGCATTGCACAGGAATACGAACGCTGCAAGGAATTGCAGAGCGCGCTCGCTATTTATCAACGGTGCACCTGCCCCGGATCGCGATTGCGCGCGATTCGCGTCCTGGAACGTCTCGAACACCACACATGCGCTTTTGCCCTGGCCATAACCGCGGACGAAATGCCGGAAAGCGAGGCGGAACGCCAGGCGCTTCTGCGCATCCTGCCGCGCTTGCGACGCAAGCTGGGCCAGTTGAAATTACCTGTCGTCAAACCGCAAGCCGCAGAGCGCATCGACCTGATGCTGCCTTTTCCGGCAATCCCGGTTTCGGTCGAAATCGCGGCTGCCGATCATCTGACGCGCAACGACGCTCCGGTTGTGTATGTGGAAAACACATTGATCAATTCCTTGTTCGGCCTGTTGTGCTGGCCGGCGATCTTTGCGGCGGTGCCGGGTGCGTTCTTTCACCCATTCCATCATGGTCCGGTTGATTTGCTGAGCCCTGATTTTCATCAGCGTCGTGCCGTCCAGTTCACGGCCTGCCTGTCGCAACTGAATGACGATCGTTACCGGCAAACCATCGTCGCCAACTTCCATGCCAAGTACGGCACGCTCTCGCCCTTCGTTTACTGGAATGCCATCGATGAAGAGTTGCTGAACATCGCGCTGGATTGTCTGCCGCCAGATCATCTGAAAAAGTGGTTCGATCGCATCCTGCGCGACATCTCGGCCAATCGCTCCGGCTTTCCCGACCTGATCCAGTTCTATCCACAGGAAAAGCGCTACCGGATGATCGAGGTAAAAGGTCCGGGCGATCGCTTGCAGGACAACCAGCTACGCTGGATGGAATATTTCGTCGGTCACGGCATGCCGGTAGCGGTCTGTCATGTTCAATGGATGGAACAGGTCATGGATGACGTCGCATGAGTTACGTCGTTGCCGTTCGTGCACTGTGTGAATTCACTGCCAGACAGGGTGATCTTGATCTGCGTTTTACCCCGTCGCCTTCTGCGCTGGACGGCATCGCCGGGCACGCAACGGTTGTCGGCCGCCGGCCAAAACATTACGAATCCGAAGTCAGTCTGACCGGCGAATACAAACATCTTCGCTTGCGCGGACGTGCCGACGGCTATGACGGAAAGTTGAATCGCGTCGAGGAGATCAAGACCTACCGCGGCGATCTGCATGCAATGCCGGACAACCATCGACGGCTGCACTGGGCACAGGTGAAAATCTACGGCTGGCTGTTGTGCCAGTCGCGCGCCTTGTCGGCGATCGATGTCGCACTCGTGTATTACGACATCGTCAGCCAGAAGGAAACGATGCTGGTCGAAAGCTGCAGCGCTGAACATCTCAAACATTATTTCGAGCAGCAATGCGACTATTTCATTAGCTGGGCCGATAGCGAACTGAAACATCGTGCCGCACGCGATGCGGCGTTGACTGCATTGCCGTTTCCGCATGCCGAGTTCCGTACCGGTCAGCGTGATCTGGCCGAATCGGTCTATAAATCTGCCATCTCCGGCCGCGTCCTCATGGCGCAAGCGCCGACCGGCATCGGCAAGACCATCGGCACCATCTTCCCGTTACTGAAGGCCACACCGAATCAGCAGATCGACAGGATTTTCTTCCTTGCTGCAAAAACACCCGGCCGCGCGCTTGCGCTGGAGGCAATCGACCTCCTTCGACGCAGCAGTTCCGGCCTGCCGTTGCGCGTGCTGGAGCTGGTGGCGCGTGACAAGGCATGCGAGCATCCGGACAAGGCGTGCCATGGCGAATCGTGTCCGCTTGCAACAGGTTTTTATGATCGTCTTGCACAAGCACGTCAGGCGGCTGTCGATGCAGCCGTCCTCGACCAGCCGTCGCTGCGCAACATCGCCCTTGCACACCAGGTCTGTCCCTACTACCTGAGCCAGGAACTGGCACGCTGGAGCGACGTCGTCATCGGCGACTACAACTATTACTTCGACACCAGCGCCATGTTGTACAGCCTGACGATCGAAAACGAATGGCGGGTCGGCCTGTTGGTCGACGAAGCGCACAACATGCTGGAACGCGCGCGCAAGATGTATTCCGCCGAACTCGATCAAACGGTTCTGCACTTTGCCAGAAAGGCCGCACCGAAAAGCCTGAAGGCTGTACTCGACCGCGTCCATCGGCTATGGAATGAATTGCATCGCGATCAGGAAGAGGAATATCGGGTTCACCTTTTCATTCCCGAAAAATTCCAGTTCGCGTTGCAACAAGTCTGTGCCGACATGACCGCGCTGATGGCGGAACATCCGGACGGCTTGCATGAAGACCTGCAGCGTTTTTATTTCGATGCGCTGCACTTCACAAAGCTGGCCGAATCGTTCGGCGAACATTCCCTGTTCGACATCACCAGGCAGGCTGGCGGCAACGGTCAATCCCGTTCCATCCTGTGCCTGCGCAATGTGGTGCCGGCACCGTTCCTGAAAACACGGTTTGCTTCCGCACACTGCGCAACGCTGTTTTCCGCAACGCTCAGTCCGCAACATTTTTACGCCGATACGCTCGGCCTGCCCGATGACACGGCATGGCTGGACGTCGCGTCGCCCTTCGAGGCGCGGCAACTCTCGGTCAACATTGCGCGCACTATTTCCACCCGCTATGCCAACCGCCATCAATCACTGGATTCCGTGGTCGATTTGCTGGCAGGGCAATATGAAACAACGCCCGGAAATTATCTGGCGTTCTTCAGCAGCTTCGATTATCTGCAGCAGGTTGTGGAGTCTTTTATCGCGCGTTATCCCGATATTCCGATCTGGCAGCAGTCCCGTCGCATGGATGAAGCGGAGCGTACGCAGTTTCTCGCGCGATTCGTGCCGGATGGACAAGGCATCGGTTTCGCCGTTCTCGGTGGTGCATTTTCCGAAGGAATCGATCTTCCGGGAGAGCGCCTGATCGGCGCTTTCGTCGTCACGCTTGGTCTGCCGCAGGTCAATCCCGTCAATGAACAAATGCGGTTGCGCATGGATGAGCTGTTCGGCAACGGTTACGACTACACCTATCTCTATCCGGGACTGCAAAAGGTGGTGCAGGCTGCCGGTCGCGTGATTCGCACCCGCCAGGATCGCGGCGTATTGCATCTGATCGATGATCGTTTTGCACGCAGCAACGTGCGCGCCCTGCTGCCACGTTGGTGGAAAATCAACTGATGGTTTTTTCGTCATCGTCCGCTTGAACGAAGTGTTGAAATCCTGCATCAGATTTTGTAACTCTCCATTACGAATTGCATTTGGCGACCTATAATGATCCGAGGAAATCACCAAACGGACATTGCCATGAGTGACAAAAAAATGTTCTCCGAAATGGACAGCGACACGAGACGATTTTTCTCGAAAATCGTCAACACGGCAATGTTCAACATCTATGCGGTCGAACATCAATTGTTCGACACCTTCCTTTGCGAATCGGACGATCCGGAAGTCATGCAGCGCTGGCAGGAAGCCGAACCGCTGATCATGGAAGCGATCCAGCGGCGCATCGATGCGGATCCGGAAGACCGCAGCTGGATGGACATCTGACGTTTTTCCACCCGCTCTACCTTTTTTCGGTCGTTCGATAAAGCCGGCTGTCATCGATTCTTCATCCGGCTTGTCTACAATGCATTCTTTTGCCTGTCTCAAGGTAATCGATGCAAACGTTCATCTCCCCCGGAGCAACACTCGCGCTGTCCGTTGTCATTCTTGCCGCCTGCAGCAACCTGCCTGCGAAAGCTGACCGCGCAGAACAAGCGGACAGCGATACCGTCGACGTCAAGATCATCGCCTTCAACGACCTGCACGGCCACCTGGAACCGCCGCATCTGTCCGTCGCAGCGCCAGGCCCCGACAACACGATGGTTGCCTTGCCTGCCGGCGGCGCAAGCTACATGGCCAGCGCGATCCGGCAACTGAAGTTGAAGAACCCGAATCACGCGGTGGTTTCCGCCGGCGACATGATCGGTGCATCGCCGCTGGTTTCCGCCCTGTTCCTTGATGAACCGACCATCGAAACCATGAATGCCTTTGGCATTGATTTCAATGCCGTCGGCAACCATGAATTCGACAAGGGAAGCGCTGAACTGCTGCGCATGCAGCACGGCGGCTGCACGCAATACACGCAACGCAAACCCTGTGCGCTGAACGGTCGTTTCGACGGGGCGAATTTCGGTTTCCTCGCCGCCAATGTGTTTCGCAAAAATGGCGGCACGCTTTTCCCCGCTACCGGTATCAAGTCATTCGGCAGCGGCGCACAGTCGGTCAGGGTCGGCTTCATCGGCATGACGCTGAAAAACACGCCGAACATCGTCGCACCCACCGGTGTTGCCGGATTGACGTTCAGAGACGAGGCCGCCACGGCCAACGCGCTGATTCCCCGATTGAAGAACCAAGGCGCCGACGCAATCGTCGTCCTCATCCATCAGGGCGGTGCAGCCAGCGGCGGCTACAACGACCACAACTGCCCGAACCTCAGCGGCGAGATCGTGCCGATTCTCGAACGTCTCGATCCTGCCGTCGACATCGTCATCTCCGGTCATACACACCGTTCCTACATCTGCGATTACGGCAAGAAGAATCCGACGAAACCGTTCCTGCTGACCAGTGCCGGCCAATACGGCACACTGCTGACCGATATCGATCTGCGCATTGACAGACGCACACGCAAGGTCGTCGCGAAATCGGCAAGCAACCTCATCGTGCAGGGCGATGGATTCGTCAACGACAAGGGGGCGACGATCACACCTTCCACCGCGTATCCGCGTTTCGGCAAGGCAGCCGATGTCGATGCGATCATTACGCGTTATGCCGATGCCGCAGCACCACTGGCGCAACGTGTCGTGGGCCGGCTGACCGCCACACTGTCGCGTACGCCGGTCGCGTCGGGAGAAAGTCCGTTAGGCAATCTGGTCGCCGATGCACAGCTGGAGGCGACGCGTGCGGTCGACAATGGGGGCGCACAGCTTGCACTGATGAACCCGGGAGGATTGCGCGCCGATCTGGGCGTGCCAGATGGCGGTGGCGAGTTGACTTACGCTCAATTGTTCAAGGCACAGCCGTTCGGTAACAACCTAATCGTCAAGACGCTGAACGGCCGCCAACTGCGCGCCGTGCTGGAACAGCAGTTCGCATCCGGCACCAATACCGTCAGTCAACCGCGCGTGCTGTTTCCATCGAAAGGTTTTACCTACGCCTACGATCTGCGCAAACCGGTCGGCAAGCGCATTGCCGACATGCGGTTGCATGGCACGCCGATCCGCGACGGCACCTCATATCGCGTGACGATGAACAGCTATCTCGCCTCCGGCGGCGATAACTTCGAAAAGTTTAATAACGAACAACAGGTTTCTGGTGGCGATCTCGATGTGAATGCATTGGAGTCGTGGATACGCACGCGTTCGCCGGTCAGCCCGCCCGAACTCAACCGCATCACACGGATCGATGCACCGGGAAACGCGCGCTAAAGCCTGTCCGGCTGAAATTTCGAACGGCGACTGACCTGTCTGCCGGAAATCGTGAAGACGCCGTCGCCGGTGTAATGCACCGTTTGCGGATACCTCGGTGTTCGGCCCACGTGTGCTTTCACGACTTCGAAAATAAAGAAGCTGTACTTGCCGATCAACGTCTTGTCATGCAGGCGGCACTCCAGATTGGCGAAGCATTGCGTCAATAATGGAGCCTTCACCTGTTCCGCTTCCGCTGTTTGCAGTTCGAACTTGTCGAATTTATCCACGTCCGCGCCCGAACAATTACCGATGCCGACAACCTGATCCAGCATATTCACCGTCGGAATGTTGATCACACACTCGCGGCTTTTTCTGATCAGCTCGTAACTGTGATTGCCGCTTGCAATGATGCAACCGAGCAGCGACGGCGTGAATTCCATCACGGTATGCCAGCCCATCGTCATCACGTTCGCCTGCCCTTTCCAGTGCGACGTCACCAGGACAATCGGTCCCGGTTCCATGTAACGGCGTATCTCCGCCACCGGCAAATCCTTTTTCTTGACGCTTTTCATCGACGAACCACCTTTCCATCCCGATGTCATAACGGTAAATACTGAATGCCATGCTGCCGTTCCGCCTGACCAATTCAGACCGATAAAACCCGTGCAAAGTTGCCGATACGCAGGCCGGCATCTTCCGGCCATCATCGATTGGAGACACCATGTCGAATCGCACATTGAATCTGGACGACGCGTTGTACGGCTATCTGCTGGATGTTTCCCTGCGCGAACATCCGCTGTTGAGCGAACTGCGCGCGGCCACGCAAAACCATCCGCACAGGAACATGCAGATTGCGCCCGAACAGGGGCAGTTCATGGCCATGCTGATTCGCCTGATGGGCGCGCATCGCACGCTGGAAATCGGCGTATTTACCGGCTACAGCACACTGGCCGTTGCCCTTGTGCTGCCGGAAGAAGGCCGGATGGTCGTATGCGACGTCAATTCCGAATACACGGCTATCGCACGCGACTACTGGCAACGTGCCGGCGTTGCCGACAAGATCGATCTGCGGCTGGCACCTGCGCTGGAAACATTGAATGCACTGGTGGCGGAAGGCCAGGCCGGCACATTCGACTTTGTCTTCATCGATGCCGACAAGGCGAACTACGACGCCTATTACGAGCACAGCCTGCAACTTCTGCATCCCGGCGGTCTCATCGTCATCGACAACGTGTTGTGGAGCGGACGCGTTGCGCATCCTGAAGAACGCGACGACGCAGACACGCGTGCGTTGCATGACCTGAATAAAAAGCTGCATCACGATGAACGCATTGACCTGTCCATGCTGCCGATCGGCGATGGCTTGACGCTCGCAAGAAAACGCTGACCGCACACTCATTCGATCCGGCTTTGCTCGAGGGCGAGGCCGGTTCCATTCCTTTCACGCTTGATCACTCGAAGACAGATCCGAAACAGTCCGGCCGCTCATCCGGCCAATGTGACATTTCAGGAAATTTAATTGATGATGATTGACATCTATTGTATTCATGTCGAATATCATCTATTATTCATTCCTGTCATGAACCACAAGGCGCACCATGCCACGCGTATCGAAGGAACAGACCGAACTCAACCGTCATGCAATCGAGGATGCGTCGGCCAGGCTGTTCAAGGAAAAAGGCTTTGCCGGCGTCAGCGTCGCCGATCTGATGGGCGCTGCGGGATTGACGCACGGCGGCTTCTACGGTCACTTTGCGTCGAAGGATGAACTGGCTGCTGTGGCCTGCGCCAATGCATTCAAACATTCGGCAGAACGCTGGGCCAAACGCATTGATGAGCAGCCTGATGAAGATGCGGCGCTGCAATCCATCGTCGATCACTATTTGTCGTTACGTTCGCTGCAGGATATCGGCAACGCCTGTCCCGGTCCGTCACTTGGCGGCGATGTCGCGCGCGAAGACGAAGCCAAACCGGTGCGCGCAGCCTATCGGGCAGGCACTGCCGAACTGGTGGAGATACTCGCAACATTGGCGCAAGGCGATGCGGCCGCTCGCCGCAAGACGGCGCTGGCGCAATGGAGCCTGATGGTCGGCGCCGTCATGCTTGCGCGTGCCACACGCGGCGATCCGGTCTCCGCGGAGATTCTTGCCGCCGCACGCGACCACCTGCTCGACAAGGCACCGAATACAAGTCCGGCACGTTAAGTTTTCCTTCGCGCCCCGTCGCTCTCTTCTCTCAACCAAGGACACGCATGCTTGCCCAATCGCTCTCGATCTGGCTTCACCGCAGAGGCTGGCACTTTTCATGGATGATCGTTGCGATCACCTTCCTGACGATGCTGACATCCTCTGCCGCCCTCGGGTTGCCGGGCGCATTGCTGCAACCGTTGAGTCGAGAGTTCGGCTGGAATACCGACCAGATATCGTCTGCGCTGGCGATCCGTTTTATATTGTTCGGCCTGATCGGCCCGTTCGCCGCAATCCTGATGGAACGCTTTGGATTGCGGAAGGTAATCTGTATCGCGTTGGTACTCATCGCCGCCTGCCTGATCCTGTCCACACAGATGACGCAGCTGTGGCATCTCTTTTTATTGTGGGGACTGGTGCTGGGCGTCGGTTCCGGCATGACAGCGCTGGTGCTCGGCGCGGTCGTCGCCAATCGCTGGTTCGACAAGCGCCGCGGCCTTGTGATCGGCCTGCTGACTGCCAGCTCGGCGACCGGCCAGTTGATTTTCCTGCCGCTCGCCGCCTGGTTGATCGAGCATTACGGCTGGCGCATGGCAGTCTTTCCGGTATTCGTCAGTTGCGCGGTCGTTTGCTGCCTGGCTTTCCTGTTCATTCGCAATCATCCGCATGAAGTGGCGCTGACGCCATACGGCAGCGATCCGCATATCGTGCCTGCAGCCCCCACCGCAACCATGCGCATGACGATCTGGGAACCGCTGCGGGTATTGGCCGAGGCATCGCGCAATCGCACATTCTGGGTTCTGGCGGGCACGTTCTTTATCTGCGGCCTGAGCACCAGCGGCCTGATCCAGACACACTTCATCTCGCTGTGCGGCGACTACGGCTTATCGGCGGTACCTGCGGCAAGCGTGCTGGCAATGATGGGCGCATTCGATTTTGTCGGCACCATCCTGTCGGGCTGGCTGTCCGATCGTTATGACAATCGCAAGCTGCTGTTCTGGTATTACGGTTTGCGCGGCCTGTCGCTGTTCTGGCTGCCGCATTCGGAATTCACACTGTACGGTCTGTCGCTGTTTGCGATGTTCTATGGTCTCGACTGGATTGCCACCGTGCCGCCAACCGTGCGCCTGACTGCAACGGCATTCGGCAAAGAGCGCGCGGGCATGGTATTCGGCTGGATTTTTGCATTCCACCAACTTGGCTCGGCAGTAGCGGCATACGGTGCAGGCCTGACGCGTACCTGGCTGCTGACCTACAACCCGGCGCTTTACGCTGCCGGTGGCGCGTGTCTACTGGCGGCAGTCGCGATTTTCATGATCCGCAAACCGCAAGCAGCGCGCGCCTGAAGCCGATCGGGTGGCGAGTCGCACCTGGGAAAATCAGGTCTTGCGCCAGACCGACGCCAGCCACGGCTGCTGTTCGCGCGGCAGTCCTTCAGGTCGGTAATAGTGTTCGAGCTCGGTGAAGCCGGCATTCGTCATGAAACGCTGCCACGTCTGCAGCGTATGGTACGCACCATAGCGGCCGCGATTCCACCCTTCTTCATCGTCACCGCGCGGATTGGACGCGAACAGTACGCCGCGCGGTTTCAGCGTTGCGTGCAGCTCTCGCAGCACACGCGGCAGCTCACTGCCCGGCACATGAAACAACGAGGCATTCGCAAACACGCCGTCGAAATGCTGCGCCGGCAGATCCAGTTTCAGAAAATCCTGATGCCAGACTTCGCACTGCGCATATTCGCGTGCCATCTGCACAAATTCGGCGGTGCCGTCGAGACCGACAGGAATATGTCCGCGCTCCGCAAATGCCTTCAGGTCACGCCCAGGGCCGCAGCCCAGATCGAGAATCCGATACGGCGATGGTCCCTCGATGTTTTTCAACAGTGCCTGAATGTTCTGGCTGACGTCGTGGCCCAGCGTGCCTGCGCGAAAGGAGTCTGCGCTCTGGCTGTAATGCGCCAGCGTCCGCTCACGAATTTCCATCAGTTCGCTATTGTCCGGTTGCCGGTTTTCGTTCTGCATGAATCTGTTTCCGTTGATTGAATCGATACCTGATTGGCAGCATCAGCGACGATGGATCTTCATGATCTTCTGCTGTTCGCGTTGCCAGTCACGTTCCTTTTCAGTGTTGCGCTTGTCGTATTCGCGTTTGCCCTTGGCCAGCGCAATCTGGCACTTCACGCGTCCTTTTACCCAATGCAGATCGATGGGCACCATCGTGTAGCCGGCCTGCGAAACCTTCGATACCAGCTTGTCGATTTCCTTCGCGTGCAGCAGCAGCTTGCGCGTGCGCCGCGCTTCCGGATGGCTGAACGACGATGTACTTTCCAGCGAACTGACGTGCGCACCGAACAGGAAGATTTCGTTGTCGCGTGCGATCACGTAGGCTTCTTTCAGTTGTACTCGTCCTGCCCGAATCGCCTTGACTTCCCAGCCCTGCAGCATGACCCCGGCCTCGTAGCGATCTTCGATCGCATAGTCGTGAAAAGCTTTTCTGTTGTCTACGATGCTCATGAATATTCCGCTTTTTTCTGCTTTTGCCGCTTCGTGTCTTGCTTTGATACCTGATTGCCGTCAACCGAATATACTGCTTGCTTGCCAGCGAGAGTGTAACCGCCTGCCGCTTCTCGCGCCGACATCGTCCAATAATCACAATAATGACTTCCTACATCTTCGTGCTGCTGGTCGGCCTGGTTGCCGGCGTCGTTAGCGGCGTCATCGGCACCGGATCGTCGATCATGCTGTTGCCGATTCTGGTCTATACGTTCGGACCGAAACAGGCTGTCCCCATCATGGCCGTCGCCGCCGTGATGGCCAACCTGGCACGCGTGCTGGCATGGTGGCGTCTGGTCGACTGGCGGGCATTCGCCGCCTATTCCGTTACCGGAATTCCTGCGGCAGCGCTTGGCGCACGCACTTTGCTGGCATTGCCATCCGATCTGATCAACGGCTTTCTCGGCCTGTTCTTCATCACGATGATTCCGGTGCGTCACTGGCTTGCGAAGCGCAATTTTCGACTGCGATTGTGGCAACTCGCCATTGCCGGTGCAGGCATCGGCTTTCTCACCGGCGTTGTACTGTCGACCGGACCGCTCAGCGTTCCTGCATTTACCGCCCACGGCCTGACCAAAGGCGCGTTCATTTCCACCGAAGCCGCCAGCTCACTGTTCCTTTACATCAGCAAGCTTGTGACCTTCGGGGAATTCGGCGCACTACCTCCGGATATTTTCTTCAAGGGACTGCTCGTCGGCGCTTCCCTGATGGCCGGCACCTTCGCCGGAAAAATCGTGATGCTGAAATTGAGCGAACGCGGATTCCAGCACCTGCTGGACGCCTTGCTGTTCTGTTCCGGCCTGTCGCTGATCTGGGCCGCCGTCCATTGATCGTGCCGGCGGCAAGGTTGACGGAAAATTTCTGCAGGCTATACTCGACTACTTCAGCCATTCGCATGTTTGATTACCGACAGCAATGATTTCTTCTGCCTTCCTGCCAGCCAACTCCCGTTCCGTATCGGAACAGGACGCGTCGCGCGCATACGCCATGTATGCGCCGGCCATGCTGTGCGCAGTCATCGCAATCGCCGCCCAGCCGGCCTGCACCAAAGATCTCGCCTGCCTCACCAGGGCTCGGTGAGCATCGGCGGGAAAACTTCTTCCCGCACCGCTCCCGAGCCTCCCCCGCTTCTCTTTTTCTTTCTTGCTGCTGCACTGATGCAGCGGTACGTCCTGTTTCATTTCGGCGGCATGCACATCATGCCGCCGTGGAGTCCCATTGCCATGAAAAACCAGCATTACCTTCATCGACGCGATGCACTGCGCCTGAAGCAGCTCGTCGACCAGCTTCTTCATCTGGACGGTGTAGAGGTCGACGCCGCCGAACAACTGCAGGAAATTGTCGCTGCTGCCACGATGCTGCCCGATCACACCGGTCGCAAGGATTGTGTTGCACTGCATTCGCTCGTTACTTATGAAGCGATCACCGGAAGTGCATCGCATACGATCCGCCTCGTCCTGCCACAGGATGCCGACCCGAATGCGGCACGCATCTCCGTACTGACGCCAATCGGACTGGCCCTGATCGGGCGCAAACGGAACAGCCTGATCGGCGTTAACCTGCCGTCCGGCCGTATCGAGAAAATCAGGATCCTGGCGATCGAACAACCTGATACCACCGCGTGCGAGGTTGTATGAATTTCCGCTACAGAACCCGCTATCCGAACGCTCGCCGCATCTTTACGAGAAGACGACGCCACCACCGGACCATCGCAACGCTGCTCGTTCTCTGCGTCGGCATTGCCGTGCCGATTTTCGTCCTCTTCGGCGAGTGATCCGTTCGATCCAAAACGTTCCAGCTTGCGAGCGCTGAAAAAATATTAAACCAAAAGGTTTACTTTTAAAATCTACCGTTTATACTAAACCACATGGTTGAATTAAATTCAGAAAAACTCGACGCCGTCTTCACGGCACTTGGCGATCCGACACGGCGACAGATGCTGCGTCGACTGGCCGATGGTGAATGCACGATCAGCGAACTGGCCGAACCGTTCGCAATGTCTTTCGCCGGCGCGTCCAAGCACGTGAAGATGCTTGAAAACGCCGGCCTGTTGCGACGCACCGTGCAAGGACGCAGTCATGTCTGCAGCCTGCAGGCAGCACCATTGTCTGCGGCCGAGGAATGGTTGCGCTTCTACGAGAATTTCTGGGGCGGCCGTCTCGACGCACTTGCACGTGAACTGGAAAAATCCACAACCGGAAAAAGGAGAAAGCGATGAACGATTTTGGCACCGTCACAGCACCCAATACAGTCCGACTGGAACGCCTGTTGCCCGGCCCCGTCGATCTCGTCTGGCAATACCTGACCGATCCCGACAAGCGCGGGACGTGGCTGGCTAAGGGTCCGATGGAATTGCACGTCGGCGGCGAAGTCGAATTGCGATTCGATTTTCCGCAGATCAGCGACGAACCGATTCCTGAACGCTACCGTTCGGTCGAAAAAGGCCATACGCAAAGAGGCCACGTCATGCAATGCGAACCGCCGCATCTGCTCTGCTTTACGTGGAATGAGAAAGAAGGAAAAACACCATCCGAAGTCCGCTTCGAACTGACGCAGCAAGGTGATCGCACACGGCTGATTGTCACTCACAGCCGCCTGCCTGACCGGAAGGAAATGGTCAGCGTCGCCAGCGGATGGCATGCCCATCTCGCCGCGATGGCAGATCGTCTGGAACAGCGTGCTTCGCCGGCATTCTGGACGAATGTTCTTCAGTTGAACGCCGAATATGAAAAGCGTATTT
>NZ_DATMTD010000036.1:0-25499 GCF_035565035.1 Oxalicibacterium sp.
TTCTGCCAGCATGGAAAGTGAAGCACGTATCGACGTCAATGGCGTCCGCAGTTCGTGCGACACCGTGGAAATGAACTCGTCCTTCATCCGTGCGATTTCCTTGCGCTCGGAAATATCATGTAAAAACGCGGTAAAGAACCAGCCGTTTTCCCAGTGGACGATCCCCGCGGACATTTCAACAGTGAATTCCTGCCCTGCCCGGTTCAGAACGATTCTTTCTCTGCGCTGACTGACGAATTGCGCTTCGCCTGTTTCTTCGTATCGCTTCAGGGCATTCACGAAGCTCATCCGGTAACGCTCCGGAAGAATCAATTCATGCAGGGATTTTCCGATCGCGTCGTCCTTTGTCCATCCAAACATTGCCTCGGCACGGGTATTCCATCCAGTTATCTTTCCCTGGGGATCGACGGCGATGTAGGCATCCTGTGCCGCTTCGATAATTGTCTGGACACGGCGTTCGCTGGCCTGCACGGCAATCAACGCCTGCTGAAGTTCTTCCGTGCGCTGGTCGACACGCTTTTCGAGCGTGAGGTTGAGATCACGCAGATCGTTTTCTTTTGCCAGAAGATTGGTAATCAGTGCATTCAGCGAGCTGCTCAATGCGCGTAGTTCGATAAAACTGTTTTCCTTGGGGATGAGTGCGGATTCTCCTTCACGTACGCGCCGGGCGGCGTCGGCCAAGGCCTTGAGCGGCTCCGAAATCCTGCGCGATGCGAGCAGGCCGAGCAGACAGAAAATCAGCGCCAGTGCGGCACCGGTCCAGAGAACCTGCCGCTGCAAGGTTCTGACCGGTAAAAAAGCTTCATCCAGGCTCTGCCGGACAAGAATGGTCCAGCCCAGCCCGGGATACACGGCGTATCCGCGGCTTTTCGTATAGCCGACAAGATATTGTTTTCCGTCCGGCCAGCGTTCGACGACATAACTCGATTGATAGTCGGTGGCGTTGGCGATACTTTGCAACGCCAGTTTTTCACCTTCCAATGCATCCGGACCGAGCAGCACGGTGCCATCCTGCGCCAGAATCAATGCCTCCACATTCCGGCTTTGCTTGATGGGTTCGAAAATGGATTGCTCGATGTCCTGGGCCCATTGCCACGACAGGTGCGTCCCCATGACACCCAGCATCTTGCGATGGGAATCGTAGTATGGAAAAGCGATGTCGATAAAGCGAAGCGGTTCGCCATCTTCTTGCGGCGGCAGCATCTTGGACAGCAGGACGGCGTTATGCACGTCGCCGAGATTGACGCCCTTCATCGCGTTTGCATGCCACGCCCGCTTTGAGACGTCACCTCCTTCCAGCACGCCTTTTGTCGACGCCAGAACCTTGCCGTTGATATCCGTCATGCCAATCCAGGCGTAATACGGATAGGTATCCTGCAACGCATCGAGCACTGCGCGTTTCTGCCTGGAAGGAACGCCGGGCGAAATGAGGTCGGGCCGTTGCGCCATCAGGTGGACTTCGCGAAAACGTTCGAACATTCCGCGGTCCAGTTTGTCGGAGGTCTGCAATGCCAATTGCGACAATCCATTACCGATATTGGATTTGATTCGATCGGAAACGATGACGCCGATGACTTCGCCCAGAACCAGCGTCAGCAGGATGGACAGGCCCGAGAATGCCAGGGCGAGATACCAGCCCACTCCTCGTTTATACAGGTAATTTCGGATATTCATGTCGTGATGAAGAGATCCTGCAATGGTGAACGAGGGTATCACAAGGGGTACGGAAGATCGTGCATGCTTTGCATAAAAGGAACGTCGTCGCCATTCTCTTGTCTATTGCGCAAATGCGATTTTGTAGCGATGATTTGTCGTGAATGCGACTTAACCTGACAACAGGCCCAAATGACGCCACAACAAGAAGCGATACCGTCCATCCTGGTCGTTGAGGATGATGAACACATTTCCCACCTGCTGAAGTTCATGCTCGAACGCCAGGGATATCGTGTTGAAACCGCGACCGACGGACGCATGGCCGATACCGCCATACGCGACAGTGTCGTTCCGCCCCACCTCGTCCTGCTCGACGTCATGCTGCCTTACATCGACGGTTTCGAGCTGGTCAAGACAATTCGTGCGAAGGCGGACTGGAACAAGGTCCCGATCATCATGCTTACAGCAAAAACGATGGAGCAGGACATCGTGCGCGCGCTTGATGCCGGCGCCAATGATTTCATCCTGAAGCCTTTCCAGCCCAATGAACTGCTGGCGCGACTGCGGCGTTTTCTGAATTGATGAAAAATCTTTCCATTGCCATTGCCATAGCGCTGCCTTTGGTCGCGGCGCTTCCCTTCCCTGCAATTGCCGATACCGGCAATCTGGGCAGCGATTTCTCTCCCGCAATGCTGGAAGCCGCCAACCCCGCCAAGGAACTGTCAAGCGACGACCGGACGACGATCGGTGTGCGCACTGCGCGCGAGCGGCTGAGCAACGATTCGCCGGACTGGACCGACAGCGCGGTAAGTATCCGGCGCGACCTGGGTGTCAGGCATCTCGTTGAGGCCACGCTGGTCGAGACGGAACGCTTCGATCTCTCGGATACGCAAATCAACGCGCTGTATTCCTTCCCGGTCAATGCAGCATTGACGGCGACGCTAGAGGGCAACACCAGCCCGACGCATCGCGTCCTGGCAAAGAACGCGTTCGGCGGCACGCTTCAATATGAATTCGCGCCCGCCTGGCTGCTGCACGGCGGTGGCAAGAGCACACGATACGACGATGTCCGCGTCAATCAAGGGGTATTGATGCTGGAACATTATTTTTCTTCCTACAGCTGGCTCGTCGGCTGGCGCCCTACACGCGCTTTCGGCACAACCGCACACGCAGTGGAAGCGCGAGGTGCCTACTATTATGGCGACAAGAATTCCGCCACGATCCTGATAGCCGCCGGCAAGGAAGCCGCCAGCATCGGGACTGACGTCACACTAACAAGTGTGCGTTCCCTGGTGCTGATTGGCCGCCACTGGCTGGACAAGGACTGGGCGTTCAACTATTCCATCGGCCACACGCGCCAGGGCGATCTGTATGAACGCAACGGGATCGATATCGGTGTTCAATACAACTTCTGACAGCTTCGTTTCGGCTGCACTCTGGGCGGGAGCGATCTCCCTGCTCCTGACCGCAATTGTCGGCATATCGATCATTGCCTTGCGTGTCGCATTGCGTCGCGCAGAGCGGCTCGAGAAGGCAACAGTGGAAAAGTGGCGTCCCATCCTGAACGCGACGCTGATCGGCGAACCGCCGGACACACTGCCGTCGCTTCGCAAAAATGAAGAACTCGATTTTCTAAAACTGCTGGTTTATTTCCAGACTTCCTTGCGGGGCGAAGCACGCGTGGCGCTGAACGACCTGGGTTACAGACTGGATTGCGACCGGATCGCGACGCACCTTCTGGATCGCGGCAACGATGCCGAGCAATTACTGGGCATCCTCGCGCTTGGTCACATGCGTGTGGAGTCCGCCCTACCTTCGCTGCGACAGCACGCGAACAGCAGCGATGCCGCGATCTCGTCACATGCCTTTTGGGCGATTCTGCAGACTGACGCGTCCCTGGCCCCCGCGCTGGTACCGGAATTTTTCGTGCGTGACGATCTGCCATTGTCCCAGTTGGCGAACATCCTGAAAGAAGCCGACTTCGATTGCACGGCCATTCTGTCGGAAAGCCTGGGCAAGGTCGATGCGCAACACATACCGCGTCTTTTGAGGCTGGCAGAATCCCTGCGCATTCAGCTTCCGGATACGCAAATCCGGGCATTGATGAATCGGGATGAAATCAACATCATCATCGCCGCCTTGCGCCTGGCTTCGTCGCCGCTGCTTTTGCTTCAGGCGAGAAAATTCCTGCACAGCGATAACTGGCGAGTAAGGCTGCATGCGGTCAGGGCCATCGGGAAGATCGGCGATCGAAGCGACATCGAACGGCTCAAACCGCTGCTGCAGGACAAGGAATGGTGGGTGCGCTACCGTACAGCCGAAACGCTGGTCGACATGCCGTTTGTCAGTCGCGACGATCTAGGTGCGCTTGTTTCCGCGCCGGACCGTTTTGCAAGGGATATCGTCACGCAGGTTCTTGCGGAAAGAGGAATGCAATGAACTGGCCGCTCGTCACCGAACTGACCACATGGTTTGTCTTGTGCTATTTCGTCTTGCTCAACGGCGGCTACATTGTGCTCAATCTGTTGTCCATTTTTACCCTCACCCGCCAGAATCGGGAGCGCATTCTGGCTGATTTGCCGCAGCTTTACTCCGGGCTCGAACTTCCGATCAGCCTGCTGGTGCCGGCATACAACGAGGAAGCCACGATCGCCGCATCCGTTCGGTCAATGCTGCAACTGAGTTATTCCGAATTTGAAATCATCGTCGTCAACGACGGATCGCGGGATGCCACGCTGGACGTATTGAAACGTGAATTCGGCCTGCAACCGTTTCCGGAAGCGTATCGCATCCAGTTGCCGACCAAAACCGTCAGGACTATCTACCGTTCGACGCGTTACCCGAATTTACGTGTGATCGACAAGGAGAACGGCGGCAAGGCGGATTCGCTCAACGCAGGAATCAACGCGTCGCGCTTCCCGCTCTTTTGCGGCGTTGATGCGGATTCCGTGCTGCAGCGGGACAGCCTGCAGCGCGTCGCCAAGCCGTTCATGCGCGATGCGACCGTTGTCGCGACAGGCGGCACGGTCAGAATTGCGAACGGCTGTGAAGTCAGCGGCGGTTTTCTGACGCGCGTCGGATTGCCGCGCAACCCTCTTGCCCTGTTCCAGATCGTCGAATACCTGCGCGCTTTTCTTTTCGGCCGTTTGGGATGGTCGGCAGTCAACGGCATGCTGATCATTTCCGGCGCGTTCGGTCTCTTCAAAAAGGATGTGGTGATCGCCGCCGGCGGCTATCGTGTCGATACGATTGGCGAAGACATGGAACTGGTGGTGCGCATGCATCGCGTGCTTCGCAAACGCCGCCAGCCGTATCGCGTGGAGTTCGTGCCGGATCCGGTTTGCTGGACCGAGGCGCCGGAAGATTTTCGCACGCTGCGTAATCAGCGCGTACGGTGGCAGCGAGGCCTGTCCGAAAGCCTGAGCAGCAATTGGGGGTTGATGTTCAGCCGCAATGGCGGCGTCCCGGGCTGGCTGGCCTTCCCTTTCATGATGCTGTTCGAATGGCTAGGTCCGTTGATCGAGCTTGGCGGGTATTTGTTCATGATTGTCGGCTTTTTTACCGATATCGTTTCCTGGCAGGCATTCTCCGCATTCCTGTTTGTCGCGATCGGTTTGGGAATTCTGCTTTCCGCCTCGGGGCTGCTTCTGGAAGAGATGTCATTCCATATTTATCCACGCGGCCGCGATCTTGCGTGGCTTGCATTGTTTGTCGTCGTGGAGAATTTCGGCTATCGACAGATCAACACCTATTGGCGCCTGAAGGGATTGCTCAAATGGGCAATGCGCGATGAAGGAAGCTGGGGAGCGATGAAACGCAAAGGCTGGCAAAACACGCCGCCGGATGTGAAGCCATGATGCGCAAGGAGAAAACGGCCATGCGCACCATTTTTCTGGGACTGCTGCTGATGACGACCATGCAAGCGCACGCGGCCTGGCTGTATGCCTGCGCTCCGGGAACCGAGCCGGACGCAAGCGGTCGGTTTTCTTCCACGATCTCCAGGCCTGACGGTAGCAGCGTGCGCATCGGCGTTGTCGAACAGCGGCCGA
Organism: Oxalicibacterium sp.; assembly: GCF_035565035.1. Taxonomy (GTDB): domain Bacteria; phylum Pseudomonadota; class Gammaproteobacteria; order Burkholderiales; family Burkholderiaceae_D; genus Oxalicibacterium. The sequence goes on from NZ_DATMTD010000036.1 coordinate 5,703, forward strand.
CAGGTGCATGTTCGTACCGCCAATTGCCGTTCCCGCTGTCATCGATAGATGGAATCCGCCCGATCAACCGGCAGATCGCCGACATTGCGACCGACCGCATGCTGGTAACCGGAAGCGCTACCGCGCAGGGATTTGCCATCAGCACGGTCGAACCCGTATCGCCTGCGACCGGATCGGTACGCAGTGCGATACCGCTAGGTGCGAATCTCCTGCCACGCATGACGTTGCGCCCCTACGGTGTCGAGGAGCGCGTACAGGCACGGATGGAGGAGGACAAACTCGTTGTGACATGCATTGCGGGACAAAAACCGGCAGGGGTACTACTTCTGCAGGACTGGTACATCCCGCGTGTCAACGCTCATTTGCTCTTGCAAGGCAGCGCCACGGCCGCTTTCGAGCTGCATGCATCGGATGCCGGCCAGGCCGCACGAGAATCTTCCACGCTCATCGGCAGGCTCGACGCGCGAGACATGCAGACATGGCGTCGCGGGATGGGTGACGTCCAGTTCGATCCGCAAACATGGCGTTCCTTCTCGATCGCCTGCCCGCAGGGGCCCGGAACGCTCACACTGAAATCGCTGCAACTGCAACCGGAACAGCGACCGATACCCGACCGTGCCACCTGGATATGGAACCCTTCAGCGTGGCTGGACGAGCCACGCGCCGTACTTGATCTGGCGGAACGCCACGCTGTCCGGACGCTGTTCATATCGATCCCGGTTCGCGACGGCGACGTGCAGTATCCGGACCAACTTGCATCGTTCATTCGCCTCGCTTCGTCCCGCCACATACGGGTCTGGTCCGTCGACGGCGATGCCAGAATGGTTTTGCCGGACGAGCATGCAGCGGCCGTCAAACGCGTTACGGCCTACCGCGCCTTCAACGAAGGAGCCGATCCGGACGCCCGCCTTGCCGGCGTGCAGTTCGACGTCGAGCCTTATCTGTTGCCCGGATACGATCTGGCCGAAGAGGAATGGAACAACCGGTATATCGCCCTTGTCGATCAATTGAAACGCGCTGCGGGGACTATTCCGATCGACATGGTTGTACCTTACTGGTGGGCAGACAGGCAAAAGCTGATGCAGGCTGTCGCAACGAATGTGACAAGTCTGACCGTGATGGATTACCGAACGAATGCGGACGACATTCTGCGCTTTGGTGCGCCATTTCTCGACTGGGGAAAACAATTCGGGAAACGCGTGCGCATTGCGCTGGAAGCCGGGCCGGTCGATAAGGAAACGGTCCGCCATTCCACCCGGGCAAAGGAAGGCCAGCTGTCGTTCGTGGCTCTGGGAGAAACGACGGTTGCCGTTTTGACACGTGATCCGCACGCCGCACTGGACGGATCCGCCTACATGATCACGTCCTCGACTGAGCTGGACGGTTCCGCCACCAGCTTCAACCGGAATTCTGCGGGACTCGTGAGCCTGCTTCCCATGCTTGAGGCGCGGTTTTCCGCATGGGACTCCTTTGGCGGCATGGCGCTGCATGAATTGAAATGATGCGAGAACAAAAGCGCGCGCAAACAATCTCACACCAGGCCTGAAACAAAACTACAATCCTGCAACCCGCCTGATCGCATCTTTAGTGTTTCATGAAACTTCGCTCACGTCTTTGCCTGCTAGCCGCGGTCGCCCTCGTTCCGCTTGTGATCTTCTCCGCATTTGCGGCAGATCGGCTGATCGACGCACTAAAAAGCGCCGCGTTGCGCGGCATGCGCGAGACGGCACGAACCTGCGTGTTGATCATCGATCGCGAAGTAAAAAGTTCCATATCGGCGTTGCGTGTCCTCGCGACGTCGAACTCGCTGAAAAGCGGCAGCTGGAGCAAATTCTACGACCAGGCAAGGTTTGCCACCGACCCGGCAGGCGGCTGGGTTGTCCTGTATGACGAGAACGGCCGGCAAATCATCAATACCAGAGTGCCCTTCGGCTCCCAGTTGCCTGCCCGCCCTTCGCCGGAAAAGATCGTGGATATTCTCGATGGCGGCGTACCGAACGTATCGGGCCTGGTATGGGGCAAGACAATCCAGCGCCATATCGTTTTTGTCGATATGCCTGTCTATCTGGATGACGGCAGACGCTATCTCCTGTCCCAGGCGTTTTACGCCGAGTATTTCAATACCGCTTTCGCCAACCGGAATATTCCGGACAACTGGGTTGTCGGCATCTTCGATCGCGACGGCCTGACGATTGCGCGCAGCAAGCGCGCCGCAGAGTTCGTCGGCAAGCTCGCCTCTCCGAAGACGGTCGCCGCCGTGAAGGCAGGACGTGAAACGGAAATGAAGCACGTCATCCGCGACAACATTGAAGTCTACGATTCGATTGTGCATTCCACGTTGTCGGGCTGGACGGTTGCGGTCGGCGTGCCTGTCCAGGATATCGATGCGGAATTCAAAAAAGCCGGTTATATCGCCGCAGGCGGCCTGCTGCTGGCAATCCTGGTGGCGGTATGTGCATCGGCCTGGATCGGACGCCGGCTTGCCGAAGGCATTGAACGCGCAGCCGATTCGGCTGGCGCCTTGGGTCGAAACGAGGCCGTTCCTCCCGCCACCCCTTCAGGTATCGAGGAAATCGATCATCTGCAACATGCCTTGACGGAAGCGTCCACGCTGTTGTCCGAAGAACAGAAGAAACGTGCCGCGGTCGAGCAGGAAAAAACATTGCTGCTCGCATCGGAGCAGCAGGCACGCAAACTTGCAGATGAGCAGAACAGAGCCAAGGATGAGTTCATGGCCATGCTTGGCCATGAACTGCGCAATCCCCTGAACGCGATCAGCAGCGCCAGTTCGCTGCTCGACATGCAGGGAAGCAACCAGGAGCGCGCGAAGGCGGTCATTCGCCGCCAGAGCGATCATCTGCGTGCAGTGATCGATGATCTGCTCGACCTGAGTCGCGTCATCTACGGCAAGGTCACGCTGGAAAAATCCGTTGTCGATCTGGGGCAGCTGGTACAGCGTTGTACAGATACTGCCGGCATGACGGGGGCACTGGACGGTTATCAGGTTTCCATCCATACAGAATCCGCCCGCGTCAAAGCCGATGCGACCCGCATCGAGCAGATCGTCACCAACCTTCTCGACAACGCGATCAAATATGCACCGAACGGCAGCCACATCGATATCGCGGTTGTGAACGATGGCAACGATGCCGTCCTGCGCATCACCGATTCCGGCATCGGCATCCCGCCTGACCTGCTGCCGCGCATTTTCGATGTCTTTGTGCAGGGAGATAACTCGCTTGCACGCGCCAAGGGCGGCATGGGAATCGGTCTGTCTCTGGTGCGCAAGCTGGTTGAATTACACGGAGGCACCATTCAGGCAAAGAGCGATGGTGAAGGCCGTGGCGCGACCTTTACGGTCCGCTTGCCGCGCACGACAGATGGTTCCTCCGTTACGGATATGAAAAAAAGCGGTAACGCTGCGCCGAACTATTCGATTCTGCTGGTCGACGACCTGGACGAAGGGCGCGAAGTGCTGTCGATGTTGCTGGAAGCACTCGGGCACCGTGTGGTCGCCGTGGCAAACGGCGAAAACGCATTGAAAGCCGCGACGGACATGCCGTTCGACATCGCCATTCTGGATATCGGCCTGCCCGGCATGGACGGATATGAACTCGCACGCCGGTTGAAGGACGATCCTGCAACGCGCAACATCAAGCTGTTCGCATTGACGGGTTACGGCTTGCAAGAGGACAAGGACAAGGCGACCGCGGCCGGTTTCGATTGTCATTTGACCAAGCCGTTGCAACTGGACGCCTTTGCACAATGTCTGAAAGCCGTATTTGGCTGATGTCTCGTCGGTGACAGGCACTGCGACCTTGCTGCAATGTGATCGCGACATCGGTAGCCGAAGGAACGCATGGACTTCGAAAATCCCGTCAATTCGTTGTCACCTGCGACGCAAGCCGATTGCATTAAGATGCGCGCTCTCCTTTTTTGACCGATCCATGAACTCCTCCTTCTATAAAAACGCGCTGGTCCTCGGCCTGCTGTCAGCCATCGGACCGTTCGCCATCGATATGTATTTGCCGGCCTTGCCGTCGATCGGCGCGAGCCTCGATGCGCCGACGAGTGCAGTTCAGGCCAGCCTGATGGCTTTCTTCATTTCGCTGGGGATCGGTCAATTGTTGTACGGGCCGATTTCCGACATGTTCGGTCGCAAGCCGCCTTTGTATTTTGGTCTGGCGTTGTTTGCCGTGTGCAGCGTCGGTTGTGCGCTGGCGCCGAATATTCATGTATTGATCATCCTGCGCTTCCTGCAAGGCCTGGGGGCGGCGGCCGGCATGGTGATTCCGCGCGCAATCGTGCGCGATCTGCATACGGGCAACGATGCGGCGCGGCTGATGTCATTGCTGATGCTGGTGTTCAGCGTGTCGCCGATTCTGGCGCCTTTGGCCGGCAGCTTTCTGATTGAATGGAGCGGCTGGCGCAGCGTGTTCTGGGCGGTGACGATCGCGGCAGCGCTGGCGTTGATCCTGTTAAGTACCGGACAGCCGGAAACGCGGACGAAGGATCAGCGCGTCGGCAGCAGCGTGATGAGTGCGTTGAAGGCGTATCTGTTCCTGTGCCGCGATCTGCATTTTCTCGGGCTGGTTTTCATCGGTGCGTTCGGCGTGGCGAGCTTTTTTGCGTATCTGGCGAATTCGTCGTTCGTGCTGATCAACCATTACGGGTTGACCCCGCGTGAATACAGCTTTGCGTTCTCGGCCAATGCGGCGTCGTTCATCGGCGTATCGCAATTTACCAGCCAGTTGGGCAAGCGGTTCGGGCTGGTGGCGGTGGTGAAATTCGCGGTGGCGGGTTTTGCGCTGATGATGACCGCCCTGCTTTTTGTGAATCTGGCCGGCATCGCGCGACTGGATGTGATGCTGGCGTTCCTGTTCATCGGTTATGGTTTTCTCGGTCTCGTCGTGCCGACCACGGCAGTGCTGGCGCTGGAAGAACACGGTGAAATTGCCGGTACCGCATCGGCGTTGATGGGAACGTTGCAGTTCGTCACCGGTGCAGTCGTCATGGCGATCATCGGTCCGTTTGCCGACGGCACGGCGTTGCCGATGGTGATGGGTATCTCTGGTTGTGCGATTGTGGCTTTCATTATTTCGACGGTCACGATGCGGCATGTGAAGAATCATCCGCCGGAACTGATGTCCTGATTGCGACAAGAAGCCGGGAAACAAAAAAGCCGCTGAATACCAGCGGCTTTTTCTTTTCAGTGCTCTGCCCTATTTTGTAGCGACCTGGTCGAGGATGTGTTTCGGCACCGGCGCGTAGTGCTTGAACTCCATCGTGTAGGTGGCTCTGCCTTGCGTCAGCGAACGTAGCGACGTCGAATAACCGAACATCTCGGCCAGCGGGACTTCCGCACGCACCAGCTTGCCACCGCCACCTGCAATGTCGTCGGTACCTTGCACCATGCCGCGGCGCGACGACAGATCGCCCATCACATTGCCCATGAAGTCTTCCGGCGTTTCCACCTCGACGTGCATCATTGGCTCGAGCAGGACCGGATTGGCACGGCGCATGCCTTCCTTGAACGCCATCGACCCTGCCATGCGGAAGGCGTTTTCGTTCGAATCGACGTCGTGGTACGAGCCAAAGGTCAGCGTGACCTTGACGTCTACCACCGGATAACCGGCCAGCACACCGTTCTTCAGCGTTTCCTGAATACCCTTGTCGACGGCAGGAATGTATTCGCGCGGAATCACGCCGCCCTTGATCGCATCGACGAATTCATAGCCTTTGCCCGGTTCCAATGTCAGCACGGCGTGACCGTACTGACCGCGTCCGCCGGATTGCTTGACGAACTTGCCTTCGACATCGGTCACGGCCTTGCCGATGGTTTCGCGGTAGGCGACCTGCGGTTTGCCGACCGTGGCTTCGACGTTGAATTCACGTTTCATGCGATCGACCAGGATTTCCAGATGCAACTCGCCCATGCCGGAAATGATGGTCTGGCCGGACTCTTCGTCGGTATGCACGCGGAAGGATGGATCTTCCTGCGCCAGACGGTTCAGCGCCATGCCCATCTTCTCCTGATCGGCCTTGGTTTTCGGCTCGACCGCTTGCGAAATCACCGGCTCCGGGAAAACCATGCGTTCCAGAATGATCACGTGCTCCGGATCGGACAAGGTGTCGCCGGTTGTCACGTCCTTCAGGCCGACGGCGGCGGCGATGTCGCCTGCGTAGACTTCCTTGATTTCCTTGCGCTCGTTCGCGTGCATCTGCAGGATGCGGCCCAGCCGTTCCTTCCTGCCCTTGAGCGGGCTGTAGACGGTGTCGCCGGAATTGATCACGCCGGAATACACACGGAAAAAGGTCAGCTGGCCGACGAACGGGTCGGTCATGATCTTGAACGCGAGCGCCGAGAATGGCTCGTTGTCGGCCGGATGGCGTTCGATTTCCTCGTCGTTTTCACCATGCCCCTTGATCGCCGGCACGTCGACCGGCGATGGCAGATATTGAATGACGGCGTCGAGCAGCGCCTGCACACCCTTGTTCTTGAACGCGCTGCCGCACAGCATCGGCACGATTTCGCCGGCGACGGTGCGCTGACGTAATGCCTGCACGATTTCGTCCTCGGACAACGCGGTGCCGCCGAGATACTTGTCGAGCAAGGCTTCGCTGGCTTCCGCCGCGGCTTCGACCATCCTGTCGTGCCATTCCTGCGCCTGTTCCTTCAGGTTGGCGGGAATCTCGCCGTACTCGAACTTGACGCCCTGGCTGGCATCGTCCCAGATGATGGTCTTCATCTTGACCAGATCGATGACGCCCTGGAAATGGTCTTCGGCGCCGACCGGCAACTGGATCGGAACCGGATTGCCCTTCAGGCGATCCTTGATCTGTTGATATACGCGCAGGAAATCCGCGCCGACACGGTCCATCTTGTTGACGAACGCGAGCCGCGGCACCGCGTATTTGTTGGCTTGGCGCCAGACGGTTTCGGACTGTGGCTGCACGCCGCCGACGGCGTCATACACCATGACGGCGCCATCGAGCACGCGCATCGAACGCTCGACTTCGATCGTGAAATCGACGTGGCCCGGCGTATCGATGATGTTGATGCGATGCTCGGCAAAATTGCCGGCCATGCCTTTCCAGAATGCGGTCGTGGCTGCCGACGTGATGGTGATGCCGCGTTCCTGTTCCTGCTCCATCCAGTCCATCGTCGCCGCACCGTCGTGCACTTCCCCGATCTTGTGATTCACCCCGGTATAAAAAAGCACACGCTCGGTCGTCGTGGTTTTGCCGGCGTCAATGTGCGCGCTGATGCCGATGTTGCGATAGCGCTCGATGGGGGTTCTGCGGGTCATGATGTGCCTTTCTTGAAAAGCCCGTCTGGTTGGAAATGCAGTCCATGTTAATGCTTCTTTCGGAACGCCGTCTGAAGACGTCGACATGGAAAGCCGACTATATGTCGACGGGCATCGTGTTTTCAAGTAATGCCATGGCGGAAGAATTCGCCGACAAATAAAAAGCCCGCCGATTGGCGGGCCGCTATGTGCCGCTTCCTGGAACGGACTATTCGTCTACATCGTCCGGGCCGGACTCCTGCTCGATGCGATCGACATCCACATCGCGTGCCGACTTGTCCGAATCGCTGCGATCGACGCCGGCGCGTTCACCGGTTCCCGTTGAATCCGTATCGCCGTCGCGACCAGGCGTGCCCGCCATGTCGCTGCCGCTATCGGACGAATCACTCGGACCGAGTGCATTGATATCGTGCCCTTCGCCCAATTCATGGTCTGGTTCGAAATCGTTGTCGGGATCGAGGGTGCTGGTACTCATGGACGTCTCCTTGTCGAATGGATGACTCATCGTAGCAATGTGTCATGCGATTTCGAATAGGAGAAACAAGCGACATGGCGTAGGACGATCAGGCATGTAAACTTTTAATCTGTTGCATGAGATTTGAATTCATAAGCCTTTGATTTAAATGAATTATAAGTATTCGTTTATATCTGATGTTTTACTTGATAAGTAAATTATCCTTATCGGCTTTTTCCTGAAAACATCCTCAATTACCGCTTGGTGCGCACGCTTATTTCAGTTGCCACGCCACACTTCCCTTCGGATGCCGATACCAGCCCGGATCTCGGTAATCCCCTGCTTTCTGATCCTTGCGAATCTTGACCGTCGTAAACATGCCACCCATTTCGATTGCACCAAACGGACCGCTTCCGCTCATCATCGGCAAGGTGTTTTCGGGTAGCGGCATGGACATCGCTCCCATGTCGGCCATGCCGTGCTCGCCCATCGCCATGTAATCGGGGATGATGCGGACGATCTTGTCGACCACCTTGCGCTGATCTACACCGATCATGGTGGGAACGGAATGCCCCATCGCATTCATCGTGTGATGACCCTTGTGGCAGTGAAACGCCCAGTCGCCGGGTTCGGTGGCGTCGAATTCGATGGCACGCATCTGTCCCACCGCCACATCGGCGGTGACTTCCGGCCAGCGGGCCGTCGGCGGGACCCAGCCGCCGTCGGTGCCGGTGACTTCAAATTCATGCCCGTGCAGGTGAACCGGATGATTCGTCATGCTGAGGTTGCCGCAACGGATGCGCACACGATCGCCCTGTCGGCAAACCAGCGGCGCAATTCCCGGGAAAACGCGGCTGTTCCATGTCCACAGATTGAAGTCGAGCATCGTGTTGATGCGCGGCGTGCTGCTGCCCGGCTCGATGTCGTACGCGTTCAACAAGAACACGAAATCGCGATCGACCTTGTATTGCGACGGATCTTTCGGATGCGTGATCCACGATCCCATCATGCCCATCGCCATCTGCGTCACTTCATCGGCGTGCGGGTGATACATGAAGGTGCCGGGACGTTTTGCCTCGAACTCGTAAACATAGGTTTTGCCCGGCGGAATCTGCGGCTGCGTGATGCCGCCGACGCCATCCATGCCATTCGGCAGGCGCTGGCCGTGCCAGTGGATCGTCGTATGTTCGGGCAGCTTGTTGGTGACGAAAATCCGCACCTTGTCGCCTTCGACCACCTCGATCGTCGGCCCGGGACTGGAGCCGTTATACCCCCAGAGCGTGGCTTTCATGCCGGGTGCCAGTTCGCGGATCACCGGTTCGGCGATCAGGTGAAATTCCTTCCAGCCGTTTTTCATCCGCCACGGTGCGCTCCAGCCGTTCAACGTGACCACGGGATTGAATGGGCGTCCGTTTGCCGGCGCGGATGGCGGTATTGTGTTGGCGTGATTGACGATCTGCGCTTCGGGAATCGATGCTGCGCCGGCCTTGCTGACAAAGCCGGCACCGATCAACGTTGTTGCGCCGGCCAGAAAATTTCTGCGGGAAATCATGTTCGATCCTTCTTCAATGTGTTTGCGCTGCGGCGGCGGATTGACTGCCTGTACCTGACAGCGTTGAGCTTGTGACAGCGAAGCCGCCGGAGCCGTTGACTGCCGCCTGCAAATCCGTCTCGGCCAGCCAGTAATCACGCTGGGCGGCGATGGAGGCATCGACTGCCGCGATCTGCAGTCGTGCATCGGCCAGCAGATCGAATACGCTGGCCAGCATGCCGTTGTAACGCAGCAGCATCTCGCCTGAAACGCGCTTTCGTAGCGGCACCACTTCATCGCGGTAATGTCGCGCCAAATCGTAAGCGGTGCGGTAGGCGGAATAGGCTTCGCGTACCTCGGAGCGGGCACGAATGGCTGTCTCGGCGGTGCGATGAACAGCCTGCATGTACAGCGCTTCAGCCTTGCGCGTTCTGGCCGCGCCCCAGTCGAACAACGGCAACTCCACGCTGACCTCATAACCGTTGCTGCGTGCGCTGCCTGTTTCACTTTTGTTGATGTAGCCGGCGTCCAGCACGTTGATGAAGCGCGTGCTTTTTGTCAGTCCCAGCGCATCGGCAGTCGCCGCGGTATTGCGCTTCGCCATTTGCACATCGAGGCGTTGCGTCATGGCCTGTGCTTCGAGTTCATCCATCGCGTCCGGTTGCGACGGCATTTCCGGCAGGCGTTCGGGTAATGTGAACGTCTGGCCGCTTTGCCAGAGGCCCAGCAGACGCATCAACCGCTCTCGTGCGGCAGTTGCCTGATGCAGGCTGCGCGCAAGTTGCGCTGCCGTATCTGCATAGAACATCTGTTCGCGTGCAGCATCCAGCCGGTTCCAGTTGCCAACCTGTCGCATCTGCTGCGCAAGTTCCGCTCCCGCCTCCGCAGCATCTTTTGCACGCGTCATCAGTTCAGCGCCTTGCTGCGCGGCGACGGCATTGAAATAAGCACGTCTCACGTCGGCGACCAGATTGACCGCATCGGTCGCTGCCTGCAGCTGGGCCTGTTCGAAGCGCTTTCCCTCGATCTTGCTGCGCATCGGCATCGTCAGCAAACCGGCCAGATCGAACAGAATGCCGCGATCGATTTCCGTCTCGCCTCCTCCGCTCAAACGAGCGAACGAGATGCCCGGATTGCGCAAGCGTCCCGCCTGCACCAGATCGGCTTCTGCCACGCCGAGCTCGGCAAGCGCAACCTGCAGGCCACGGTTATTGAGCAAGGCGATATGCACAGCATCGTCTGCGGACAACGGCTTGCCCAATAAATCTCGCACCATTTGCGCATTTGCCATGTTTTCTTCGTTCGACATCTTGTACAACGGCTGGCCAGTGCGTTGCTTCGTCATTCCGGAAACGGCATCCACGCCGCCGTCTTCGGAAAAAGAAGCGCAACCCGACACCATAAGGACAAGCAGCAATGGGAGGCAAACTTTACGATAACGGAGTGCAACCGATTTCATTTCACCACCCCTTCCATATGGTGATGCGATGAATGCATCGGCATTGAATGCCCCGTATGCTCGCCAGGCATTTCCGTGACCTGTTGCTGATGCACGCCGGCATGCGTTGCATGCTCATGGCGTGTGACGGCCATTTCGGCAGCGTCGGGCTGCACCGGTTCAGACGCGCTGCGATAACCGTCGAATACCGAGCGATACACCGGGAGCGGCGCATGTATCGAGGGATCGGATGGATCGTCCGCATGCGTTTGTGCATGTGCCACGTCCAGTGCAAGGAGAGCCGGCAGCCATGCCGACAGGCGAAATATCGATTTCATGATGTTCTCGTTCGTGAAGACGGATGACGTGATCAGATCGATGCGCCGCCCGCAACGGGACGAACGCCTATCAAATACTGAGCAACAGAAAAACGACTAGACGAGAATGGATCTGGGCGGCCGCTTGATGCCGTCAGGGATATACGCGAGAAAGGTTGCGGCAGGCGCAGCAACGGCGGGAATCGAGCCGACCGGCAACAGTGGCCAGTCATGCACCGAAGGCAACGCGGTCATGCCGACGTTGCAGGCCGCGCAGGCGCTGCATTTCATGTCGACATGCCTGGACACAGGGGAGTTTGTCGATGCATGGGAGTGCGCATCTTCCGCCTGCATGCTGTGCCCTTCACCTTCAGTCATGTGATGTGATGCGTGCATTGCGATGTCACCGGCCTGCGTGACTTGATGTATGACCGGCGCGCAGGACAATTGCGTTGCCGCAGCCCATCCCTGCACCGGCAATGCCAGCGCAAGAAGCCACAACAATGCTGTCTTGACAAGTCGATTCATGGTTTGCGAGTTTAACACGGCGGTGCCGCAGCGCTTTTGCGACAGCGTGCTATTTCAGATAGGAGCGCAGTATGCCGACCACCTGTTCCAGATCGGCCTGCCGTTGTCTGGCCGGAATGTCAGCCGGGCCCAGGTGTTCCCGGATGTGATTTTCCAGAACTTCGCTCATCAAGCCGTTGGCGGCACCGCGAATGGCGGCAATTTGCTGCAGGATGGAACTGCAATCGACACCCTCTTCCAATGCCTTTTCCAATGCCTGTGCCTGTCCCTTGATGCGACGTACGCGCGCGAGCACCTTCTTGTTGTCGCCGGTTGTATGGGCCATTTTCGCTCCTCGAGTTCTTGAGTGATATCTGCTGTTAATATACTGGGGTACAGTATATTTGAAAACGGAATCAACATGGCCTTATCGACGGAAAATGACCTCGTCCACGACCACATCTTCAATCACGGCAATCCGCTGGCAGAAAGAAAGACGCTTTGGGCGCTGGTGCTCACAACGATCATGATGATCGCGGAAATCATCGGCGGTTACCTGTTCAATTCGATGGCGCTGCTGGCAGACGGCTGGCACATGAGTTCGCATTCGGTTGCGCTGGGCCTGTCGGCGCTGGCATATGTCCTGGCACGGCGTTATGCGCATGACACGCGTTTTGCGTTCGGCACGTGGAAGATGGAAGTGCTCGGCGGTTATACCAGCGCGATACTGTTGATGCTGGTTGCGGGCCTGATGTTTTACCAGTCAATGGAACGCCTGCTAGAACCGGCCGCTGTGCACTATGACGAGGCAATTGCGATTGCGTTCGTCGGCCTGCTGGTCAACCTGGCCTGCGCGTATCTGTTGAAGGACGATCATGCACATCATCATGAGCACCATCATGGACATGATCACAGCCATAATCACGGCCATCACCATCACGACCTGAATCTGCGCGCCGCCTACATGCATGTAGTGGCAGATGCCGCGACATCGGTATTGGCAATCGTCGCCCTGTTCGGCGGAAAGCTGTGGAACGTCACCTGGCTCGACCCGGTCATGGGACTTGTCGGGGCGATACTGGTGTCGGTCTGGGCGTATGGATTAATTCGCGACAGCAGCCGCGTATTACTCGACGCCGAAATGAACGTGCCGGTCGTCGAGGAAATTCGGGATGTCATCGCCGCCAGTCCGATTGCCGCGACGATTTGCGATCTGCACGTGTGGCGCGTCGGCAAGGAAAAATATGCCTGCATCCTGAGTCTAGCAGTCGCCGAAGATGTGGCACCGGCCTACTTCCGCAAGCAACTCGCGATCCACGAAGAACTGGCCCATGTCACTGTCGAGATCACGCGTGTTGCGCGTCCCTGATGCGGTGATTTCGAACGGCGGCCGAAATTAAAATTACTGCGCGTCGCTTGCTGCCGGCTTGTCCAGGAAGAAATCGACCGCCAGCTTGACGATCGGCGGCTGGATCGCATGCTTGCCGTTGAATTCCACATACTCGACGTCGTAACCGGCGCCTTTGAGCTTCGTCGCGTTGGCTCGGCCGCTGGTCTCGATCGGCAATTGTTCATCGATCAAACCATGCGCGATGAAAACTTTCGGCGCGCCCTCCTGCATGAAAACCGACATGAAGCCGCCGGAGAAGACGATCACGTGGCTGACCAGATCGCCATTGGTGATGCCGATCGACAGCGAATAACTGCCGCCATCGGAGAAGCCGGCAAACCCCAGGTGCGTCGGGTCGAGCAAATAACGCGATCCGACTGCGGTCAACGCCAGTTCCAGTCGCTGCAAGTCAGGACCGCTGCCACCGATGACGATGTCCCATGTCGGAAACATCGAATGCGGCGCCAGCAGCAGAAATCCTTCGCGCTCTGCATGTTCTTCCAGGAAAGGAAGCACTTTCTCCGGAAAACCGCCCGCACCGTGGAACATGACGAGCATTGGCACCGGACCGCTTTTCGGCAGGCTGGCCGGCACGTACAAGACGGCATCGCGCTCTTCCGCGATGCCGAGATGATTGCGCCCCGGATTCAGCGGCGGCAGGCTGGGCACAATGTGGCGAAAGGAAAGGCGGCCCATCAAGGAAGGATCGAACATGGCGTTTGGTCTGTTTGTTGTAATGGAAGCCGACTGCGCACATCGACGGACGGCAGCCAGCACGCGATTATGGCAAATTTTCGCCCTGATGGCTGTGTCCATAAGTGAAGCGGACGTCGCAGCCCGGCCATCGCGCCACACAATTCACTTCAGTGCATGCATCCGGAACACATTTAAAACGTGCGCTTCTCCGGTGGCGTCCATTGATACAGCCATGTTTCGGTCAAGGCACGGCCGTCGGCCGCCAGATACAGGCGCAAGTCGATCGGGCCTTTGACGTCGTCGGCGATTTTCAGATCGAAGATCGCACGATATCCGTTGATTTCATCCAGAGGACGCGCCGACGGGATCTCAACCTCGCCATGCGTCGCGGAAATCACCGGCACGACTTTCACATCCTTGTTCAACGAGCCGAGATCGCCGCCGGCAAAGTCGACCGCGAAGCGCCATGAGAAGTACGTGCGCTGCTTGCCGATCACGCCGCCAATGCCGGTGCGCGTGGCAACCGCGGTCCCGAGTTTCGGTGCGACCGGAATTTTCGCACCCCAGTACAGCTTGTAGCCGAACAGCAGTTCCTGTCCCGGTTGCGGCTTCGCTTCGGGATTCCAGAAGGCGACGATGTTGTCGAAGGTTTCATCGACGGTTGGAATTTCGACAAGCTGGATCGAGCCTTTGCCCCAGCCAGATTTCGGCTCTACCCAGAGGCTCGGGCGCCTGTCATAGAACACGCCATCGTCCTGATAATGATCGAAATCCCGGTCCCGCTGCATGAGGCCGAAGCCGCGCGGATTGTTGTCGGCATAGGCATTGAAACGCAAGTGCGCCGGATTGACGAGCGGTCGCCAGATCCATTCACCGTTACCCGTCCACATAGCGAGCCCGTCGGAATCGTGAATTTCGGGACGCCAGTCGTTGCTGATGCGTTTATCGTTTTCTGCATAGAGAAACATGCTGGTCAGCGGTGCAACGCCCATGCGCTCGATTGGCTTGCGCGGATACAGCGCGGCATCGACATCCATTGTCAGCACCGCGCCCGGCTTGATCAGAAAACGATAGGCGCCGGTCACGCTTGGCGAGTCGAGCAATGCATACACGGTCAGCACATCGGACTGTTGTGCCGGCTGCTCCAGCCAGAATTCGCTGAAGCGGGGAAATTCTTCCGGTCGCTCCATGCCGCAATTGATAGCCAATCCGCGTGCGGATAATCCGTACTGCCATTCGCCGCCGACCGCGCGGAAATAACTTGCCCCCAGAAATGCCGTCACGTCCCGTACCCAGTCCGTATGAAAATTCACACGAAATCCGGCAAAGCCCAGATCCCGCGGCAACTCCGCACCCTTCAATCCGCTTTTGCCGTAATTGAACATGGCCGGATCGTAAGCCAGCTCGCGCGACTGTCCGTTTTCCACTTCATGGATTTTCACCGACTGAGTCGCGTACATGCCGAGATGAAAAAACTTGGCGCGAAAGCGCAACTTGTCATTGGCCCATAACGCATGGTCGTTGCGATAGGAGATCGACTGATACTGATCCCAGTCGAGCTTTCTGACTTTTTGCGGAACATTGTCCGGCGGCGAACGAAACGACTCGCCTGCCAGCGCACGCGCCCGTCCCTTGAGCCACGCATAATCGAAGGCCGCAGCCTTGCCCAGGGTTTTCATGGAGGACGATGTCGCGGCGGCATACAAGGGTGATGCAGAAAAACCTGCCAGCCCGAGGGCGGCAGAAGCTTTGAGGAGGTCACGTCGTTGCATGGCTTCTTTTTCTCCCGATCATTGTTGTCATCTGCAAACTTTGGCAAGTTTGCAGACATAACGTTCAATTTCGGACATGCAACGCAACGGCATCGGGCGTTAAAATAAGCACCATTCCACATCCATTCAAGGAGAAGCACATGAGCGATAACGCCGCTAACACCGCCAACACAGAGAACGCAGCGCAACCGGAAACCATCAACAAAAGCGAAATGCATTCGCTGTGCCGCCATCTGGGCCGCAGCCTCAAAGGCACCGGCAGCAGCGACAGCACGCTGGCAATGCATCTGATGAAAGAAGCCGAATACCTGAAGACGAATGGATTCGAAAATGCACACGAAATGTTTGCGATGATCGCGGCCACGCTGGATCCAAGCCTGCCGATCAAGATGGAAATCGCGCGTCGCGTGGATGATCGCTGACCCGCGTCATGGACGATGACGTTCCGGTACCGGAACCAAGCAAGCTCACCTTAAGCAAGGAGCGCTGGGCGCGTGAAGGCCGTCAACCCGCACGCGCCAGGCTGGCAGATGCGACGCGTCTTCCGCCGGGGCAGCATCGTACGACGGACTGGCCGGTGCTCGACCTGGGCGAACATCCGGACATCGTGCCCGGCGCATGGGAATTGCAGGTATTCGGTGCCATTGCACGGCCGGCAATCTGGCGCTGGACCGATCTGATGGCACAGCCACAGACAAATTCCGTTTCCGACATCCATTGCGTGACCAGCTGGTCGCGCTACGACAATCAATGGCAAGGCGTATCAACGATCGATCTGCTTGAATCCGTCGTGCCCTTGCCTGCCACGCGCTTCGTGCTGCTGCATTCTTCCGATGGCTACACGACCAACCTGACGCTCGAGGATTTCGCAGCGGAAGGCGCCATGCTCGTGCACGCATGGTCAGGCCAGCCGCTGGCGCGCGAGCACGGCGGGCCGGTACGCCTTGTCGTTCCGCATTTGTATTTCTGGAAAAGTGCGAAATGGATCAACAAGATCGAATTCCGCACGCAGGATGCGCCCGGCTTCTGGGAAGTGCGCGGCTATCACAACCGCGGCGATCCATGGCTGGAGCAACGTTATTCAAACGATGAATGACATTCTTGCAAACAAACCGTTATCACCCTTATCACCTCCTTGCATAGCCGTTTTCAAACTGTTATCGGTTACAAAAAATAGTCTCTTCATTGCAGGATAACCACATCCTTCCATGAAGAAACAACGCTATCATCGCTGCTCGATGGAAACTAAGTTGAGCAATCATGATCAAGCCGTTTTTCCTTGCCCTCCTCGTCGCCGTTGCGCTGCCGGTTACGGCCACGCCGCTAGGCTCCAAGCACGCAATCGTCATCGATGAACAGACCGGTCAGGTCCTGTTCGAAAAGAACGCCACCGATATCGTGCCGATTGCTTCGCTGACGAAGCTGATGACCGCCATGGTCGTGCTCGATGCGCATCCCGACATGCAAGAGCCCATTGAAATTACCGAAGAAGATGTCGATACGCTGAAATTCAGTTCATCGCGCGTGCCGGTTGGCGCTGTGCTGCCGCGTCATACGCTGCTGGAACTGGCACTGATGTCGTCGGACAACCGTGCCGCTCACGCACTGGCCCGCACTTATCCAGGCGGCATGAAGAATTTTCTGGTTGCCGTTCGCAACAAATCCTATGCATTGAATCTGCGTCGCACGAACATCGAGGAACCGACCGGATTGTCGCCATTCAACACGTCGACCGCCAGCGATCTGGCCAAGTTGACGATGGCTGCTGCACGCTATCCGGAAATCGAACGTATCACTACCGTGAGCGGAGACCTGATCGAGGTTGACGGTTCGCCGCGCCATTATCACAACACCAATCGCCTGGTCGGTGACAAGAACTGGAACATCCTGCTCTCCAAGACCGGATTCACGAAAGAAGCCGGTCGCTGCATCGTCATGCGCGTACGCGCTGCAGGTCGCGATGCAGTGATGGTCTTGCTGAACGCGCGTGCGACAGCCAATCGTACGGCCGATGCAAACGTGCTGCACCGCCTGCTGACCGGCTCGCACAATACGGAAGTCATGGCAGGCCTGCACCTGCAATAACCGGAAGCGATAAATAAAAAAGCCGGCAACCCTGCCGGCTTTTTTATTTGGATGACGAAATGAATCGTGATCCCGCTGCCTTTTCAGATATGCCGATGAAATTCCAGCGGCTTGATATTCGAATTGCCCGAATTGCTGTCGGCTTCGGGATTCGACTCGCAGGTCGAACAGGTGTTGCAGCCGCTGCCACAACCGCCTCCGGAACTTTCACCCGGTTGCAGAAACCGCCCCAGCCTGCGCAACAACGCCGGACGTTGCGGCTGATCGAATGCTGCAGCCAGTGTCGTCTGCTGCGCACGCGTCCATTTCGGCAGCAAGCGACGCAATACATACACCGCGCTGATCAGCACGATCGCACCAATGATCGCGTTTTGCACGATATCGAAAAGAGTCATGTGAGCATCCTTGCAATCCGGTAAGTCAGGAAAGAAGCCAGATACGCCAGCGCAAACAGATAACCGGCGGATACCGCTACTGTACGCCACGAATTGGTTTCGCGCCGGATCACAGCCAGCGTCGACAGGCATTGCGGCGCAAACACGTACCATGCCAGCAGCGACAGCGCGGTCGCCAGCGACCATTGCGTTGCGATGACGGTTCCCAGTTGCGCCGCGATCGCATCTTCGCTGCCTGACATCGCATACACGGTTCCCAATGCAGACACGGCAACTTCGCGCGCTGCCAGGCCCGGGATCAGCGCGATGCAGATCTGCCAGTTGAAGCCGATCGGCGCGAACACATGTTCGAGCATGTAGCCGAGACGTCCTGCCACGCTGTAATCGATGGCCGGCAACGTCGCCCCTTCCGGTGGTCCCGGGAATGTGGTGAGGAACCACAACAGCACGGTCAGCGACAGAATGATCGTCGTCACGCGGCGCAGGAAGATCAGCGCGCGTTCCCACAGGCCGATTGCGATGTTGCGCACGCTCGGCATGCGATACGAAGGCAACTCCATCAGCAATGCGTGCTCGCTCTTGTCCTTGCGCATGCGCTTGATGAACCAGGCGACGGCCAGTGCGCTGATGATGCCGGCGACATACAGCACGAACAACACGATGCCTTGCAGGTTGAATACGTTCCAGACCGTGGTGCTCGGAATGAAGGCGCCGATCAGCAAGGTATAGACCGGCAGCCGCGCCGAACACGTCATCAACGGCGCAACCAGAATCGTCGTCAGCCGATCGCGCGGGTCCTGAATGCTGCGCGTGGCCATGATGCCTGGAATCGCACAGGCAAAACTGGACAGCAGCGGAATGAACGAACGTCCGGTCAGGCCGGCCTTGAACATCACGCGATCGAGCAGGAAGGCTGCGCGCGGCAGGTAGCCGGATTCTTCCAGCACCAGAATGAACAGGAACAGGATCAGGATTTGCGGCAGGAACACCAGCACTGCACCAAGCCCGGCAAAGATGCCGTCGACGATGAGGCTGCGCAACAAGCCATCCGGCAGGTTTGCGCCGATCCATTCACCCGTGACAGTAACGCCTGCCGTGATGGCATCCATCATCGGCTCGGCCCAGGAAAAGACTGCCTGGAAAATGAAGAACATCACGACCGCCAGAATCATCAACCCCAGCACCGGATGCAGCAGCCAGCGATCCATCGCATCGTCGATCGCCGAAGTCGAACGCGGCATTGTCACGGTCGCCGCAAGAATCCGGCGCACCTGGCCGTGAATATCGGCATCGACTTCATCCGCACGGGCCGGTGGCGGCGTCTCGATGCGATCCAGGTGTTCGACCAGTGCCTTCGTGCCGCCGCTCTGGATCGCCACGGTTTCGATGACTTCCATGCCGAGCTGACGCTGCAGTTCTTCGCGATCGATGCGAATGCCGCGCTTGCGGGCCGCATCCATCATGTTCAATGCCAGTACCATCGGACGGCCAAGTCGTTTTACTTCAAGCACGAAGCGCAGGTGCAGACGCAGATTGGTTGCATCGACAACACAGACGATCAGTTCCGGCAATTCCTCACCGGCGACACGGCCGAGGCAGATATCGCGCGTGATGACTTCATCCGGGCTTGCCGCGTCCAGACTGTAGGCGCCCGGCAGGTCGAGCAATTTGAAGACGCGGCCGGATGGTGCGGTAAAGCGCCCTTCCTTGCGTTCGACGGTCACGCCGGCGTAGTTCGCAACTTTCTGGCGGCTGCCCGTCAACTGATTGAACAGTGCGGTCTTGCCGCAATTCGGATTGCCGACCAGCGCGATACGTGAAATAGCCATTGAAGAATTCTTCTCTCAGGTTGCCTAGATGTGTTCTCTGAAATTTTCCCGACTGCTGTTATGCGGGACTCAT
>NZ_DATMTD010000037.1:0-53760 GCF_035565035.1 Oxalicibacterium sp.
CCAGGCCGTCGATTCCGTTGCATAAAGTGTGAAGCAACAATACGGGCAATAAAAAACGCCCCGGGAGAATTTCGCGGGGCGTTTTACGGGGAAAGCGGATCAGCGTGCCAGATGCGGCAGCTTGTTCTGCTTGTCCTTCCATTCGTCGGCTTCCGGCAAGGCAGCCTTCGTCTTGGTAATCGACGGCCAGTCGCGCGACAGTTCCGCGTTCAGCTTGATGAAATGCTGCTGATCGGCCGGAACGTCTTCTTCGGCATAAATCGCATTGACAGGGCATTCGGCCACACAGACTGCGCAGTCGATGCATTCATCCGGATCGATGGACAGGAAATTCGGGCCTTCGCGGAAGCAATCCACCGGACACACATCGACGCAGTCCGTATAACGGCAGAGGATGCAGGAATCGGTTACTACGTGGGTCATACCAGTCCTAACTTGAATATTTGGAAATAGCGGCAGGCTGTCAGAGGATGTGCAGACAGGCAGCAATCAGTCCCGCAGCCGCAGAACACAGCATTTTAATGCATATCGGCGACGCTCACAAACCCGGCTTATACGGATTTGGAATAAGCAAATGCGCTCCGGACGTGGAGATTTTTCGGTCGCATCGCGCTGCGCGGGGACTGCCGGCTCGTTGCCCGGAACGGCAATCGCGAAGCGTTTGCGATAAAATCCGGCCCTTTCATCACAGGCAGCAAGAGAAAAAGCAATGGCGGATATCAGCATCAGGCGCGAGCACCGGCTCTCGCTGCAACAATCGAAAGACGCAGCGCAACAGATCGCGGAAAAAATGGCGGGCGAGTTCGACATGACGACGCAATGGAACGGTGACGTGTTGTCGTTCCGACGCAGCGGCGTGGCCGGCACACTGGCCCTGCGCGAGAACGAGGCGCAGATCGACATCACGCTGGACTTTCTTTTCAAGGCGTTTGCGGCGACGCTGGAAGAAAAAATTGCGCGCAACATGGACAAGTTCTTCGGCGCACCGGCCTGACACCCATACCGGATGTACATCATTTCACACCAGTAAAAAAGCTCCGGCCGGCGTCTAAACGCCATGCACGGAGCTTGCGGGAAGAATGCGGGACAGCAGTTCGCTGCGTCCTACCCTTTGAGGCTTGCGACCAGATCGATGTACTGCTGTTTCGCTGCGTCCTGCGAAACGCCCTTGAGATTGTTCCACGCGTCCCATTTGGCGCGCGCGACGAAATCGGTCATCGCCGGTTGCTCGCCGTCGACGTCGCCGCCTGCCGCCTGTTTATACAGTGCATAAATTTTCAGCAGCGTCAGATTGTCCGGCCGTTCAGGCAGGTTCTTTGAATCGGCGACTGCCTGTTCGAACTGTTCCTGCAGACTCATGGGATCTCCCTTGTGACAGCACCGGCGTCGCTTGCGCCTTGATTTGCCGCTTGTTGGCAAGCGAGCGGGATTAAACGCCCAGCAATTCCACTTCGAAAATCAGCGTGGCATTCGGTGGAATCACGCCACCAGCGCCGCGCGCACCGTAACCCAGCGATGCCGGAATGACCAGTGTGCGGGTACCGCCGATTTTCATGCCTTGCACGCCTTCATCCCAACCCTTGATCACATGACCGGCGCCCAACGGGAACTGAAACGGATCGTTGCGATCCTTGCTGGAATCGAACTTGGTACCGGCGCTGCCGTCAGGATTCTGCAGCCAGCCCGTGTAATGCACGGTAACGTAGTTGCCCGCGGCTGCTTCTGCGCCGTCGCCGACGATCTTGTCTTCGTATTGCAGGCCGGATGATGTCGTGGTGGTCATGTCTTTTCCTTGAAAGTGTTGTCAAAAAGCCGACAGATTGTAGCAGGTGAAGCTGCGGCATCTCACGTGCCCGCCGTGTTGCCGAAGTGCATCGGCACGGTTGTCGTCGCCAGCGTCGTACGGGGGCGCACGGTAAAATGCGGCGACTATTTTCAAAAGGATGCATCTTTTCATGCGACCGATACTGATTGCATTCGGCCGGGCGACTTACTCGCAACTCCATATCCGCATGGTGATGCTGACAGTTGTTCCGTTCATTCTGTCCGTCGCGGTGTGGGGCTTCGTGCTGTGGCTTTACCTGCAGCGGATGATCGACTGGCTGCAGGATTATTTTGTGCAGAACGACGGCTTTGCCGTTGCCGGTGGCGTGCTGGCAATGGTCGGCATGGGCGCACTGAAAACGGTCATCGTGCCGCTGATCGCAATGTGGGTGCTGTTGCCGTTGATGATCCTGACGGCGCTGCTGTTCGTCGGCACGATGGCGATGCCGGTCATCGTCAGGCATGTCGGCAGACGCGGTTACGGCGAACTGGAGCAGCGCAAGGGCGGCACGTTCATCGGCAGCCTGTGGATGTCCTCCTCATCGTTCGTTGTTTTCCTCGTGTTGTGGCTGGCAACGCTGCCGCTGTCGCTGTTCCCGCCGCTGACGTTCGTGATCCAGCCTTTGTTGTGGGGCTGGCTCACGTATCGTGTAATGGCCTACGACGCGCTGGCAGATCATGCCGATGCGGAAGAGCGTAAAACGATTCTGAAACAGCATCGCTGGCAGTTGCTGGCAATCGGCGTGATCACCGGCGCGATGGGTGCTGCACCGACATTGCTGTGGTTGGGCGGCGCACTGTCGGTCATCTTCTTCCCGGTGCTGGCGGCGGGGGCGATCTGGTTGTACGTGCTGGTATTCGTGTTTACCGGATTGTGGTTCCAGCATTACTGCATGCATGCATTGCGACAGCATCGATCAATGCAGCCGAATGCACAGCCGAATGTACAACCGGCAGCAGAATCGCAAGTGCAAGCGGCTGCGATCGAAGAAGGAACATGATGTCATCGGCGTCGTATCCGGTTTTTCCATCTTCGGCATAATGATGGGCGCTGGATATCAACGTCAGCGCAAGGAAATCTCATGGCATTCGGACTCATCATCATCGGCGACGAAATTCTCTCCGGCAAACGGATCGACAAGCATTTTTCAAAAGTTGTCGAATTGCTGGGTGCGCGCGGGCTGTCATTGGCCTGGTCCGAATGCGTGGGTGACGATCCGGCGCGTATTACGGCAACCTTGAAGCGCACATTCGACAGCGGCGATATCGTCTTCAGTTGCGGCGGCATCGGTGCAACGCCGGACGATCACACGAGGCAATGCGCGGCCGATGCCCTTGGCGTACCGCTGGTTCTGCATCCGGAAGCGAAGCAGAAAATCCAGGAACGCATGCTCGACATGGCGCGTGAAGCGAACGTCCCGTTCGATCTGAACAAACCGGAAAACCTGCATCGCCTGAAGATGGGGGAGTTTCCGCAGGGCGCGGAGATCGTTCCGAATTCTTACAACAAGATCCCGGGTTTCGCGATCCGTCACAAGGGCAGCGCTGGCGGCGTGCATTATTTCGTGCCGGGTTTTCCGGTGATGGCATGGCCGATGATCGAATGGGCACTCGATACACATCATGCCGATCTGTTCCATCGAAAGCCGCATCTGGAAAAATCGGTGCTGGTGTTCGAAGCAATGGAGTCGGCGTTGACACCGTTGATGGAAGCGATCGAAAGCGCGTTTCCGCAGGTGAAGGTTTTCAGTCTACCCAGCGTCGGTGATGTGCAGACGCGACGACACATCGAGCTGGGCGTCAAAGGCGATCCGCAACAGACCGAGCAGGCATTCGACAAACTGCTGGCCGGATTGACGCAGTTTGGCAGCGAGATCCGTCCTGTCTGATTTTTGTCACGCAACGCAATGCCCATTTGGGCGTCGCGCGGTTTCGCGTTCGGCGCATCGTTGGCAGACGCATGATGTGCGATGACGCCCCATGGATCAAAGAATGAATTCCACAATCAAACCGCTTCCTTCCGCTTCATCAGATTCCCCCGTCCGGCATCCCTGGCTGGCTGCAGTGCCGTTCCTGTTCGTGATCATCTGGAGCACCGGATTCATCGTTGCCAAATTCGGTCTGCCGTATGCACCGCCGCTGACGTTTCTTTCGCTGCGTTTCGCCGGCGTTCTGATTTTTCTGCTGCCGCTGGTATTGATGATGCGCGCCCCGTGGCCAACGGGAAAAATTCGTCATATCGCGGTCGCCGGGATGCTGGTGCAGGCCGGGTATCTTGCCGGCGTATGGTGTGCAATCCAGCTCGGCATGCCGGCCGGACTGTCCGCGCTGATCGTCGGCATGCAACCGGTGCTGACGGCATTTGCCGCACCGCTGATTGGCGAGCGTGTGCGCGGTCGCCAATGGATCGGACTGGTCCTTGGATTGTGCGGTGTGGCGCTGGTTGTCGCCAACAAGATTTCACTGATCGGCTTGTCATGGCAAAGCATCGCGTTATGCGTAATGGCGCTACTGTCGATAACCATCGGAACGATGTATCAAAAACGATATTGTCCGCATTTCGATTTGCGTACCGGTACCACGATCCAGTTTGCTGCATCGCTGGTTCTAGTGTTGCCGCTGGCGATCGTGTTCGAGGGCATGTCGCCGGCACTGTCATCGGTGCAATGGACATGGAGCTTCGTCGCTGCATTGCTGTGGTCGGTGCTGGCGCTGTCGGTGGGTGCGATCTTCCTGCTGTTTGCATTGATTCGAAAAAGTGCAGCAACGCAGGTGACGAGTCTCCTTTACCTGACGCCGCCGACAACAGCGGTGATGGCGTGGCTGGCTTTCGGCGAAGTGTTCAGCCTGACGGGCATGGTGGGCATGGTGCTTGCGATCATCGGCGTGGTGTTTGTGGTGAAGAAATGACGCTGTCGGAACCCGGAGGGCTGCTGAAACCTGACAGAAAAATGACAAACCGGAAATTAATCATTAGAAAATAGATTAATGAATAACGCTAACTATCTAATTATCTTGCGTATTTTCGCTGTTTTGCTACACTGCAAGCAATTTTCTTGGTACGAATCGGGAGTCGCAGATGGTTAAATCCGCGCTGGGGATACTCATTTCATTGCTCGTCATGTGCAGCGTTCCTTTTGCGAGCGCGCAGGAATCCGCTGCCTCGAACAAGAAAACAACGGCCAAGAAGTCCGCAACCAAGAAGCCGGTTACGGCTAAATCGGGCAAAGTAACCAAAACCGTCACCAAGACAAGCAAGCGTTCCACCACCGCCAGCAAGGCTGCGCCCGCCAAAAAGACTGCCAAAAAATCGACGCGCCAGAGTTCGGCACGTCAGACCGCATCGCTCAATTCCAAAGAAAAACTCGTTCGCAAGGTCGTCGTCGTTCGCGGCAAGCGCAAGGTGATTTACGAACGCGTCGCGCGGCCATCGGTGCCGGTTGTTCCTCCTGTCTTGTCGGCAGGCGATCTGGCCGGCCTGAACATGACACGCGATCCACTGGCACTGGCTTCGAATGTCGCGCTGGTGCTCGATCAATCATCGTCCGAAGTACTGCTCGAAAAGAACGCGAACGTGACGCTGCCCATTGCATCGATTACCAAGCTGATGACGGCGATGGTGGTGGTCGGTGCGAATCAGGACATGGACGAGATTCTTGAAGTGACCGACGACGACGTCGACCGCATCAAGCACAGTTCGTCGCGTCTGCGCGTCGGATCGCGCCTGTCGCGCGCCAACATGCTGCACATCGCGCTGATGAGTTCGGAGAATCGTGCCGCGTCGACGCTGGGTCGCAATTATCCCGGCGGCGTGCGTGCCTTCGTCACGGCGATGAACGCCAAGGCGCGCGAACTCGGCATGACCGGTACGCACTATGTCGATCCGACCGGCCTGTCGAGCGACAACGTGGCGACCGCGCGCGATTTGTCCAAGCTGGTGATGGCGGCGTTGCAATATCCTGTGTTGCGCCAGTATTCGACCGATACGCAATACGTGGTCGAGCCAAGCGGCCGTTCGCTGCATTATGCAAACTCGAACCGGCTGGTTGCCAATGCGGACTGGGATATCGGAATCCAGAAAACAGGCTATATCAGCGAAGCGGGACATTGCCTGGTGATGCAGGCGAATATCAACAACCGACCGATCGTGATGATCTTCCTCGATTCGAAAGGCAAGTATTCGCGGATTGGCGATGCGCAACGCATTCGCAAGTGGCTGGAGAAGGATCCGAAGAATGCGATCGTCGCGCATGCGGCGCATGTGGTCGAAAGCTGACCATATTGATGCTCTCTTTGTACAAATAAAAAAGGCGAACTACGGTTCGCCTTTTTTATTTCGCCATCACATTGCCGATCGAATTGTTTGTGTTCGCAGGTGCTGACATCAGGTTGGTGAATTATATTCCGCTGTTTTCCGCATAGCCGAGCGCGACGGAAATCTGTTTTGCCGTCGTCATCAGGTCATCCAGCCAGGCATCCTGCAGGCGATCTGCCGGCGCCGAGATCGACAGGCCGGCGATCAGTCGCCCGCTGTCGTCATGGATGCCGGCCGCCATGCAGCGCACACCCAGTTCGAGTTCCTCGTTATCGCGCGCATAACCGTGTGCCCGAACCTGCCCCAGTTCGCTTTCCAGTCGCGACAGTTCGGTGATCGAATTCTTGTTGTGACCTGCGAGGCCGGTGCGCTTTGCATAGTCCTGCACCATGTTCGGCTCGTCGATGGACAGGAAAAGCTTGCCGGTCGAAGTCAGATGCAACGGTGCGCGACCGCCGACGGCGCGCACGACCTGCATGCCGGAGCGTTCGGAAAAGGCACGGTCAATGTAGATGATTTCGTCGTTCTGCCGAACCGACAGGTTGACCGTCTGGTTGGTCTTGCGGTGCAGCGCACGCATCAGGTCGATGGCGGCATCGCGTACGTTGAGGCGACTCTTCACGATATTGCCCAGTTCCAGCAGGCGCATGCCGAGACGGTAAGTGCCGGGTTCGGAGCGATCGATGAAGCGTTTGAGGACCAGGTCGTTCAGGATGCGGTGCGCGGTCGATGGATGCAGGCCGGTGACGCCGGCGAGCTCTTTCAGACTGACCGGGTCGGGATAGGTTGCCAATGCGTCGAGCAGCGATACCATGCGCTCGATGACTTGAATGGAGGTTTTTTCGTCTGCAGTTGGTGCCGTTTTCATGTCTTGTTTCATGCAATGCAGTGGCATCTGTTATACCACATTGTGAAAGATCGAAAAAGGTCATGTCATCTTTGCAATAGAAAACGACTGCAGTAAATGAAGCAAAATTAACGCGATGTTCACGCGAAACATCGATAATCTAGCTGCGCTTTCAGAATTTCCTCGCAATGGCGGCGCGATAGCACCTTGCGTTCATGTCGTGCTCGTCATATTCCTTAATCAACCGTACCCGCGATGATCAATACCGAACAATCCGCCGGCGAACAGCCGGTCAGCGAATTCAAAAGCAAGAGCGGTCTCAAGCGCATTTTTCCTGCGCTCGTCTATTCGATGGCGGGATTTCGCGCGGCGTGGCGCGGTGAGCATGCGTTTCGCCAGGAAGTCTGCGCTTTCATCATTGCCACATTCGCCGCTTTCATGCTGCCGGTCATGCCGTGGGAACGTTTGCTGATGATTGGTGTATTCGTGCTGGTGCTGATCGTCGAACTGATCAACTCGGCGATCGAAGCCGTTGTCGATCGCGTTTCGCTGGAGCGTAATTCACTGTCGAAGAATGCGAAGGATTTCGGCAGCGCTGCCGTGCTGCTGACGCTGATGCTGGCGGGCGTAACCTGGCTGGTGATTCTGTGGCCGCTGTTCTTCGGCAGATAAAGCTGCATATCGGCTACATATCGATTTGCTATGAAAAAAAGCCGGGGTGGCATTGTGCTACCCCGGCTTTTTTCATGTGCAGTTGCGCGTAGGCGTCAGGCTTCCTTGTTGCGCTCGATCCAGTTCGCAAATGCATTGAGGAACTTGTCCATGAACTTGATGGTGGAGGCATCGATCAACGTGCCATCTGCATCGAATTGTGCGGCGGCATTGCCGACGTAGGCTTCCGGTTGCGACATCGTCTTGATGCCGACAGCCGTCATTACCTGACGAAGATGATGATTTGCACCAAAGCCTGCCAGCGGTCCTGGCGATACGCTCACCACAGCTCCCGGTTTGCCGATCCATGCGCCTTGACCGTACGGCCGCGATGCAACGTCGACGGCGTTCTTTAACACGCCCGGTACCGAACGGTTGTATTCCGGCGTCAGCAGCAGAACGGCATTGGCTGCCTTGATCTTTTGACGGAAGTCGAGCACGTTCTGTGGCGGATTTTCTTCCCAGTCCTGATTGAAATGCGGCAGATCGGCGATCTCCACGATGGACATCGACAATGATGGTGGCGCCATCTTGATCAATGCGTTTGCCAGTTTGCGATTCAGCGAATCCTTGCGCAGGCTGCCGACGACGATAGCCACAGTATGAGTAGTCATAACGATCCTTTTTCAATGAATAGTGCAGTTGCCAGCGTAATCCGAACGAACGGAAAACAGATATCCGGCAAAAATTCTTGTACGAAAACTTTCCTGAAAATGTCTCACGAGCCTTTATGCATCAACGTTATGCGTAAAACGCATATGCAACGGTGAAACAATTCGTTCTGTTTTCCCCTGCAGCATTTTAATCTGCACCTCTCGAAACAAACGCTCAGGGGAAACAAAATGCTGATTAAAAAATTTGCAGCTGCGAAATTGACCACTGCGGTTCTCGCACTGACATTGATCGCACCAGGCCTGCATGCGGCAGAAGTGTCTCTGCTCAATGTCTCTTACGATCCGACACGCGAACTGTATCAGGAATTCAACAAGGCCTTTGCCGCGGAATGGAAGGCAAAGACCGGTGACGACCTGAAGATCAAGGCATCGCACGGCGGTTCCGGCAAGCAGGGGCGCGCAGTCATCGACGGTCTGGAAGCGGACGTCGTCACGCTGGCGCTGGCCTATGACATCGATGCGATCGCGGAACGTGGCCTGATTGCAAAAGACTGGCAGAAACGACTGCCGCACAACAGCGCGCCATACACGTCGACCATCGTCTTCCTCGTGCGCAAAGGCAATCCGAAACACATCAAGGACTGGAATGACTTGGTCAAGCCGGGCGTTTCCGTCATCACGCCGAATCCGAAAACTTCTGGCGGCGCTCGATGGAATCACCTCGCTGCATGGGGCTATGCGTTGAAGCAACCGGGCGGCAATGAAAAGACGGCAACCGACTTTATCACCAGGCTGTACAAGAACGTGCCGGTGCTGGATTCCGGTGCACGCGGTTCGACCACGACCTTCGTTGAGCGCGGCATCGGTGACGTTCTGCTGGCATGGGAAAACGAAGCGATCCTGGCACAAAAGGAGCTTGGTCCGGACAAGTTTGAAATCGTTGCACCATCCGTCAGCATTCTGGCCGAGCCGCCCGTCGCGGTCGTCGACAAGGTTGTGGATCGTCGCGGCACGCGCAAGGTAGCCGAAGCGTATCTGCAATATCTGTACACGAATGCCGGCCAGGAAATCGCTGCACAAAATTACTACCGTCCTATCGATGAAAAAGTTGCGAAGAAATACGCAGCACAGTTCCCGAAAGTGAAACTGTTCACGATCGATGAAGTGGCTGGCGGCTGGACCAAGGCGCAGAAGGATCACTTCTCCGACGGCGGCGTGTTCGATCGCATCTATCAGCCCGGAAAATAATTCGGGCAAGTAATCACCGATAACGCCAATCGAACCGTTTCATTCTGGAATGCACATGAACATCCTGTTACTTGCCGGCAGTCCATCTGCACCGTCCCGCTCCACGCGTCTGCTGTATCACGTCGGCGAAAGGCTTGCACTGTTAGGGCACCGTTATGCAAAGCTGAATGTGCGAGACCTGCCGGCGCAGTCGTTGTTGCATGCCGATTTCGGTGACGTGGCATTGAAGGCGGCGCGTGAACAGGTTGCCGCAGCCAACGCGGTCGTGATTGCCACCCCGGTTTACAAGGCGGCCTACAGCGGCATTCTGAAAGCGTTTCTCGATCTGCTGCCGCAGGATGGTTTGAAAGGAAAGCTGGTGTTGCCGTTGGCTACCGGCGGCAGCCAGTCACACATGCTGGCGCTGGATTACGGCTTGCGTCCGGTACTGTCCGCACTCGATGCGCGACATGTTCTGCCGAGCATTTACGCGACCGAACAACAGATCGCATGGTCGGAAGAAGCGGGCCTGACGATCGATGAAGTCATCGCCAGGCGGGTCAGCGATGGCGTGGAAAACCTGTCTGCCAGCCTGATCGCATTGCAGGATACTGCGTTGAGCGGATTCGAATCGATTCCGTTTTCCAGCGTGCGATGTAGCGTGTGACGTTGAACATCAACACATGAACCATGCGGCGAGCTGAAGCGTTCGGCGCCGCTAAAGAAAACCCCGATTCTGTTTCAGAAAAACGGCACGACTGTGCCGACGGGATTCCTTTTGTCAAAAATCTTGAATGTCAGGAAAAGCGCAATGAATGATTCAATCGATAACGTGGTTGATGCAGCAGACGAACCATTGGAAAACAAACGTGCCGGCAGACGGCGCACACTGGGTTACCTGTCTGCCGCCGCGCTCGGTGCGCTGGCCGCCGGTTTGCCGAATTCTGTCACGGCCCAGACGAAAACCGTCTTGCGCATCGGCTATCAAAAGTACGGCACGCTGGTGATCTTGAAAGGTCGCGGCTCGCTGGAGAAACGTCTGGCAACAGAAGGCGTGGAGGTGAAGTGGACGGAATTTTCCGCCGGCCCTGCGTTACTGGAAGGCTTGAACGTTGGCAGCATCGACTTCGGCACGACAGGCGAAGCGCCGCCGATTTTTGCCCAGGCCGCAGGAGCCGATCTTGTCTATGTCGGTAACGAGCCGCCATCGCCGCTCAGTGAAGCGATTCTGGTACCGCACAACTCGCCGTTGAAAACGGTGGCCGATCTCAAGGGAAAAAAGGTTGCGTTCAATCGCGGCTCCAACGTGCATTACCTGTTGGTCAAGGCGCTGGAAAAAGCCGGGCTTGCCTATTCCGATATCCAGACGCTGTTTCTCGCGCCGGCCGACGCGCGCGCGGCATTCGAACGCGGCAGTCTGGATGCGTGGGTCATCTGGGATCCGTTCCAGGCCGCTGCCGAAGTGCAGTTGAAGGCGCGTGTGTTGACCGACGGCAGCGGCCTGGTGGCGAATCATCAGTTCTTCCTCGCTTCCCGATCCTACGCGCAAAGGAATCCGAAGATCGTCGCCATCCTGCTGGACGAACTTGATCAGGTCGATCAGTGGAGTAGCAAAAATCTGAAGGAAGTCGCCGGCATCCTTGCCGCGCAAACCGGACTCGATCGACCGACGGTCGAACTGGCGACGAAGCGTCTTGCCTACGGCGTTCGCGCCGTCACGCCATCGGTCATTGCCGATCAGCAGAGGATTGCCGACGCGTTCCATCAACTGAAACTGATTCCGAAAAAGATCAGCGTCAAGGACGCGGTGCTTCCGCTTGCATCCTGATGCACACGCACGGATTGCGCACGGAACGGTCAGCGCGACCCAAGTTCACGAACAGGTTTTGAAGGATTGCATGATGAGTTTGAACGTATTCTGGTTTTTGCCAACGCATGGCGATAGCCGTTATCTCGGGACGTCGAAGGGCGCGCGACAAGTCGATTTCGATTATCTGAAACAGGTCGCGACCGCGGCCGACACGCTCGGTTACGACGGCGTGCTGCTGCCTACCGGGCGCTCGTGCGAAGACGCATGGGTGACTGCATCCAGCCTGATCGGCGAGACGAAAAGGCTGAAATTCCTGGTCGCGATCCGACCGGGGTTGAGCACGCCGGGTTTGTCGGTGCGCATGGCGGCCACGTTCGATCGCCTGTCGAAAGGCCGCTTGCTGATCAACGTGGTGACCGGCGGCGATCAGGCGGAACTGGAAGCCGATGGATTGCACGCGAACCATGCGGAACGTTACGAAATCACCGATGAATTTCTGCGCGTCTGGCGTGCATCGCTGGCTGGAGAAGGTGGCAATGCCGGTTTCGATTTCGACGGCAGGCACATTCAGGTGAAGGGCGCAAAGACGCTTTATCCACCAATGCAGAAACCCTATCCGCCGCTATATTTCGGCGGCTCGTCGGAAGCAGCACACGAACTGGCGGCAGAACAGGTCGATGTCTATCTGACCTGGGGTGAGCCGCCGGCTGCGGTTGCGGAAAAAATTGCCGACATGCGTACCCGCGCTGCCAGACATGGCCGTACATTGAAGTTCGGTATTCGCCTGCACGTCATCGTGCGCGAAACGAATGAAGAAGCATGGAAGGCCGCCGATGAATTGATCAAGTACGTGGACGACGATCTGATCGCGCGTGCACAGGCATCGTTCAACAAGATGGATTCGGAAGGACAGCGGCGCATGGCAGCGCTGCATGGCGGCAAGCGGGACAAGCTGGAAGTGTCGCCGAACCTGTGGGCGGGCGTGGGTCTGGTGCGCGGCGGTGCAGGCACGGCGCTGGTTGGCGATCCGGAAACGGTCGCGGCACGCATGCAGGAATATGCCGATCTCGGCATCGAGACATTCATCCTGTCGGGCTATCCGCATCTGGAAGAATCGTATCGCTTTGCTGAACTGGTATTCCCGTTGCTGGGCAAGGGCAGGGAAGGTGCGAATGAACCTGTGCTCACAGGCCCCTTCGGGGAAGTGATTTCCAACGACATTCTGCCCAAGGTATCGCAGAGCTAGGAAGGAGCAACCATGAGTGCAATTCCAGCCAATCTCTCCGGCGCACCCACAACATCCGGTGTGGCCGTCAAACCGATATCGACATGGCGCGGTGCGTGGTGGAAACGCGTGCTGCCATGGATCGTGCCGGTCCTGCTGCTGACCGTATGGCAGGTCGCCGCGCATGTCGGATGGTTATCCAGCCGCATTCTGCCCGAGCCGTTCGCAGTAGCGAAAGCGGCGTGGAGTCTGGCGGGCTCGGGCGAGCTGTGGACGCACGTCAAGGTCAGCCTGTGGCGCGCGGTGGTCAGCTTTGGCGTGGGCGGAGGACTGGGGTTGTTGCTCGGTCTGCTGACCGGCACCTTCAAGACTGCGGAAACACTGCTCGATACGACGCTGCAGATGATCCGCAACATTCCTGCGTTGGCGTTGATTCCTCTGGTGATTCTGTGGTTTGGAATTGAGGAAGCATCGAAGATATTTCTGGTCGCGGTCGGCGTGTTTTTTCCCGTGTACCTGAATACCTTTCACGGCATTCGCGCGGTCGACAAGGGTTTGATCGAGATGGCGAAGAGTTACGGACTATCGGGCTGGCCGCTGTATCGCGATGTGATTCTGCCAGGTGCGTTGCCCTCGATTCTGGTCGGTGTGCGTTTTTCGCTCGGTCTCGTCTGGGTGTTGCTGATCGTGGCGGAAACAATTTCCTCGCAATCCGGCATCGGCTACATGACGATGAATGCACGCGAGTTCCTGCAGACCGACGTCGTGCTGGTGGGCATCCTGTTGTACGCATTGCTGGGCAAACTGGCTGACGTCGTCTCGCGTTTGCTCGAGCGTTACTGGCTGCGCTGGCATCCCGGTTACCGCCACTAGACCGGCATTGAGGAGCAGATCATGCAAAGCAATCAAACAGAACAGAAACAGGTGCAGGCAATGGAAACGTCGGCGACGAAGCGCGGTATCCGCGTCGCGCTCAAGAGCCTGTTCAAATCCTACGGAGGTCGGGACGTGCTGAAGTCGGTCGACCTGACGCTGAAGCCGGGCGAGTTCGTCGCGGTCGTCGGTCGTAGCGGTTGCGGCAAGAGTACGCTGCTGCGGCTCATCGCGGAGCTGGAAACGGCCGACCGCGGCACGCTAGTGTTCGATGACGGCGTCAAGCGTCCGGAGACGCGCATCATGTTTCAGGATTCGCGTCTTCTGCCGTGGAAGCGCGTACTCAACAACATCGCGCTCGGCCTGCCGAAGAACAACCGCGCATTGCGTGCGTTGAAGCAGGTCGGGCTGGCCGAACGCGCAGGCGAATGGCCGGCCGTGCTGTCCGGTGGGCAGCGACAGCGCGTCGCACTGGCACGCGCATTGGTGCACGATCCCGAACTATTGTTGCTTGATGAGCCGCTTGGTGCACTCGATGCCTTGACGCGTATTGAGATGCAGCAGTTGATCGAATCGCTGTGGCAGCAGCGCGGTTTTACCGCCTTGCTGGTCACGCATGACGTGCAGGAAGCGATTGCACTGGCCGATCGCGTGGTACTGATCGAGGATGGCCGCATCACGCTGGATGAACAGATTGCGTTGCCACGGCCGCGTGCACGCGGTAACGCAGCATTCGCGCAACTGGAAGAACGCATCCTGTCGCGCGTGCTGCAACAGCCGGCATCGGCCAACGATCAGGATTCGTTGCTGGGCGACGTTTCACTATTGAAGGCCGTCAACCAGTTTGCGTGGGCGGTGTGATTCCCGGTAGCCATTCTTTATTCGTTTTGCAGGTTCGTATTTAAATCATTTATCTATCAAGGAACAATCATGGGTATCGAAAAAATCAACGCACGCAATCAGTTCAAGGGCAAGATCAGCAACATCATTCTGGGCGACGTATTGTCTGAAGTCGACGTCGATACACCGGGCGGCACTGTCACATCGGTGATCACCACGCGTTCGGTCAAAGATCTGGAATTGAAGGTCGGCACCGAAGTCGTGGCGCTGGTCAAGGCGACCGAAGTATCGCTCGCCAAGCTGCTGTAAATCGCATGCTGCTGCGTGATCTCGCATACCACGCGGTCCGTCATGCAGCGCATTTCACTGGAAACAAGACCATGACCTTTCCCGCACTGCAGGATTACCTGGCGCGACTGCGCGATGCGCCGGTCGATACGTCGCTGTGGCTGGACAAGCAGGGCAAGGCGCATGGCCGCTACCTCAATTCCACGCTGACCAGCGTATTTCAGCCGATACGTGCATTACAGAACAATCGCGTCGTCGGCGTGCAGGGTTTCATGCGCAGCTACGCACGTAATAACGCATGTAACAACGCGTGCAGCGATGAAGGATTGAGTATCTGGAAACTGCTTGATACGACGGCCACCGATGATCAGTCGATCGAACTCGATCGGATGTGCCGCCTGCTGCATACCGTCAATTTCTATCGACAACCGGAAATGGCCGACGCCGACCTGTATCTGAGTGTGCATGCACGGCTGCTGGCAGCGGTCGACAGCAATCACGGCATGTCGTTCCGGCATGTGCTCGATCTACTCGAACTGCCGCATCGCAAAGTGGTGTTGCAGTTGCCGGCGATACAGACACGGCAGGCATGGATTGCGCATTATGTTGCGGACAATTACAGGCGCAACGGCTTTCGTCTGGCGATCAATGTCGCTGATGCAAAACAGGGGCTGGAACAGATACGCCAGATCGAACCGGACGTCATCAAGCTCGATGCACGCGAATTGACCGATGACGCTGCCGTGTTGCGTCTGCTGGAGGAAGCTGCCGGCAGCAATGTGGCCGTCATTTTCAAGCGCGTCGAATCGTCGAGCGTGCAGGAAAAATTATGCAGGCTGGCAGAACAGACGCCTCACACGATTCTGGCACAGGGTTATCTGTTCGATCGTCCACGCGCCGTGTTTGCCGATTCGGCTGAAGCCGAACAGGAATTGCCGGAGGAAGTCACGCCGTGAATCATGCGTCCTTGCAGGCGTATCGCGTGCTGGTCGTGCCGGGCCTGCACGGCAGCGGTCCCGATCACTGGCAGACACGATGGGAGCGGCGGTATCCGTCGTTTCAACGTGTGCAACAGCACGACTGGAGCAAGCCCGATCTTCCGCAATGGTCGCATCGCTTGCAGCAGGTATTGCGGGAGAGCGAGCGTCCGACCCTGATCGTTGCGCATAGCTTCGGCTGTCTGACGACGATGCATGCGGCAAGCTGCGGCCGCTTCAATCTGGCTGGCGTGCTGCTGGTTGCGCCGGCCGACCCGGACAAGTTCGGTGTTGCCGATGCTTTGCGTTCCGCACATATCAAATGCCCCGCCATCGTGATCGGCAGCGTCAACGATCCATGGATGGATGCGACGCGTGCGGCTTATTGGGCGGACAACTGGCGATGCGGTTTCGTGAATGGGGGATCGCTGGGCCACATCAATGCCGAGTCCGGATTGGGGGACTGGGAGCAGGGCTTGCAGCAGTTCGGCTATTTGCTCGACATGGCGGATACGCTGGCGGCGATCGGTGAAAATTGATTGTTGATAAGAAGCAATGTCGCAATAAAAAAGCAGCAAAGCTATGACGCTCATTTGCCGCTTCAATCAAATCCCGCTCCTTGGCGGAATAGGCACCTAGATTGGCAGGATTTCGCGCTGCGAGAAGATTGAGACACCCGGACGTTCTTTATAGACTGAAATTCCCATCATTCATCAGGAGAAGGACATGTCTATCGTCATCGGTGGCATCAGCGTACCCGACAGCAAGCTCGCCCGGGAAATCACGGAACTCGTGCGCGATACCGAATCGCCACTGTTGTTCCATCATTCAAGCCGCGTCTATTACTTTGGCGCGCTGGCAGGGAAGAAAAGGGGATTGAAGTTCGATCCCGAATTGCTCTATGCCGGCGCCATGTTCCACGACATGGGACTGATGCATCAGCACAGCAGCACGCATGATCGCTTTGAAGTCGATGGCGCCAACGTGGCGAGCGACTTTCTGCGTCAGCGCGGCATTTCAGAGCACGATGTCGAAACCGTCTGGACCGCGATTGCCTTGCACACCACGCCGGGTATTCCGCAATACATGCGTCCCGAAATTGCGCTGGTGACTGCCGGTGTGGAGATGGACGTGCTGGGCATGAAGTACGATGATTATTCCGACGACATCAGAAACGCCATCGTCGATGTCCATCCAAGAACGCCGAACTTCAAGGAAGACATCATTCAGACGTTCTATAACGGCATTAAGCACAAGCCCGATACGACGTTCGGCAACGTCAAGGCGGATGTGATCGCGGACAAGGAACCGCATTTTTGTCGCGGGAATTTCTGCTGCGTCATTCGCAATTCCGCCTGGAAGGGATGATGGCTCAAGCTCGTTTTACGAAACGAGCTTGAGACCGATCACGCCGGCAAGGATCAGCACGATGCAGAGCAACCTGAGCGGCGCGGTGGAATCGCCGAGCATGATCATGCCAAGAATGGCCGTGCCTGCCGCACCGATACCGGTCCACACCGCGTAGGCCGTCCCGATCGGGAGTGTGCGCAGCGAGAGCGAAAGAAGAATGACGCTGGACAGACCGGTAACGATCGTGAACAGCGCGGGCGTCAGCCGTGTGAAACCTTCAGACCATTTCATGCCGAACGCGAATGCGATTTCGAAGATTCCGGCGATGCTGAGTAATATCCATGCCATCAGTGACAGATCCGTTCATTGAGTCGCCACGTGTGACATGGCGATTTGATCAGGGCGCAATTGACGGTGCGCGAACCGTGCCGCACGATGCGTAAGCATCGATGCAGCAATTGGAAAAAAACGAGCGCACGCATGTCATTACTGACGCAAGAAGCGCTTGCTTGTCGTGCTTCAGGCTTGTGCGGCAGCCGGAGGTACTCGGAACGAAATGCCGAAGCGATTGAAGGCGTTCATCAGGCCGATGGCGTAGGTCAGGTCGGCGAGTTCCTTTTCGTTGAACTCGGCAATCGCGGCTTCGTAGTCGGCATCGGGAACGCCGGTTTCAGAGACGCGGGTCACGGTTTCTGCCCAGGAAAGTGCAACGCGTTCGCGCTTGCTGAAAACATTGCCGGATTCGTGCCATACCGGAACCAGTACCAGTTTTTCCACGCTCAGTCCGTTCTTGAGCAGATCGCGTGAATGCATGTCGATGCAATACGCACAGCCATTGATTTGCGATATGCGCAGGTAGACGAGGTCGACTAGTTCTTTCGGCAAACCGCTTTTCTGGACGGCGACATAGACACCTCCGAAAGCCTTGTACCCGTCGGGTGAAGCGTTGGCATAATCGAGTCGTTTGCTCATGATGAATCCTTGTGTTTGTTGATGTAGGGATTCCATCTTGAGACATCCCGGCCTATTGGAGTAGGTCCAAGATCGACATTTTTTTATGGGCCATGCGTTAGTCCGGTTTTTATGTTTGATTGATTTACGGACATGCATTTCAATGCCTGGTGGTGAACAGATTCAAAGAGGCGACGCCGGGAAGCAGAGATTGATTGCGCGATTTGCTGGTAGCAATTTTCGTCATGGAATGACAAAGAGATTGCAGAGCACACTATGTAATCCCTCTGTCCCTTCACGCGCTACTTTGCCGACAGCCCCTTCAGCAACGCTTCGTGAAAGCGTGCCGGATCCTGCATCTGCGGTGCATGTCCCAGATCGTCGAATTCAACAAGCGTTGCATGAGGAATGGCCTTCGCGGTACGTTTCCCCAGTTCGGCATACTTGCCAAGTTGCGGACGAATTTCTGCAGGCGCGGCATCCTTGCCGATGGCCGTAGTGTCCTTGGTGCCGATCAAAAGCAGGACGGGCATCTTCAATAATGGAAATTCGTACACCACTGGCTGGGTGTAAATCATGTCGTACAACAGCGCTGAATTCCACGCGACGATTTGCTTGCCCGGCCCGCGGTACATTCCTGCTAGCATTTGCACCCACGGTTCATATTCGGGCTTCCATTGATTCACGTAGTACGTCGATTTTTCATAGTTCCGAATCTTGTCTGCGGAGGTTTGCAGTTCCCGCGCATGCCATTTATCCACGCCGAGCGACGGAACACCCAACGCTTTCCAGTCTTCCAGGCCAATTGGATTGACGAGCGCAAGCTGTTCGGTTTGCTGTGGATATAACAGCCCGTAACGCACGGCCAGCATGCCGCCTGTCGAATGACCGATGACGGTCGCCCGGCTTACACCGATCGACTCGAGCAGTGCATGCGTGTTCGCCGCCAGTTGTTGGAAGGTGTATTGATAATGTTCCGGTTTGCTCGACTTGCAGAAGCCGATCTGGTCCGGCGCGATTACCCGATAACCGGCACGAGACAGTACGTCGATGCTGGAGGCCCACGTCGCCCCGCAGAAATTTTTGCCATGCATCAGAACCACGGTGCGACCGTTTGGTATGTTCGGCATTACATCCATGTAGGCCATGTGCAACGGAATGCCTTGCGATGTGAACTGGTATTGCTGGACCGGATAGGGATAGGTGAAACCTTCCAGCTCGGGGCCGTAGACCGGATCGTCGGCAGCGAACGTGGTCAGACATGCGGACGACAGGCCCGCTGCGAGCAGACCATGAAGAAAACGGTGAACGAGAGACATGTGAACTCCTTGTATGAGGACACGCCAAGTATAGTTTCGCTTCGCGATTATTGTCGGAACAAGGGAAATTGGTTGACGCGGTTCATGTCGTTCTGAATGCGATGAAAAAAGATTTCTCTTTCGCCATCGATCACGCTTGCACCGGTCGCGTCCGAAGCGGGATCACGTCGCATTGAAGCTTATTGTTCGGCTGCGCTTGCGTCGGCTTGAACGAGCGTTTTCCAGTCGCTGGCATGCAGATCGGCAGGGTTTGACCGCAGGAAACTCTGGTCATGCACGTTCGATAATGTCTGTTCCCAGCGATAAATATCGTCCGGCGTCTGGAGTCTGGAATCGTCGAGAAAAGGTTTGAGCGTCGCCAGAATATCCCGCGTCAACGAGGCGTTGAATGGCGTCGTGGTGTCTTTGGTCACCTTGCCCATCTCATACTTCAAAACATGTGTGGATTGACTGGCTGATTGCGTTGACGATGCGTTGGTCAGTTTTCCTTTTGTATAGGCAATCTCGGTCGAGCTATTCGCCGTATCGTCGATCTGCTTGTAATAATAATTTTGTGACTTGTTCTCGGTGGTCAGCTCCAGTCGCACATCCGGAATGAGCGACAGGTGGTAACTTGCGCTCAGATGCGATTGCTGTTGTTGCGAGATCGATCGGTTCAGTTGATTCGTTCCCTTTACGGTCGTGCTCTGGGATACCTGATAGGAAAACGTATCCAGCTCGCTCAAATGCATCGGATTAGGACTCTTCGGCACCTGGCCGATCGATGCATTGAAATCGGCCAGACCCGTCAACATTGCGTGATCGGCATCGGCCAGCGTGATGGCAGGATGCCGCTGCAGTTGTTGCTGTTGCGGCGCAGCAGCATACGAACTGTTCATCTGCGTAAAGGCATCCTTGAACATTGCCATCAGCGATTTGTCGGCATTGCCGCGAGAGGCAGCTTGATCGAACTGCTTCAGATAACTATCAATGGCATCGGCGCGCTGCTTCGAACTGCCCCAGATCGAAGGATCGTGCATGTCGATGCTGACGTTCATCATGCCGGTCGGCCCGTCCAGATTCAAGGTTCGGGTCGTTGCATCAGCATGGAAGTCCAGTGTCTGGGAAGCCTGATCGTCAAGCGTGATCCGCGAGTGAAAATCCACCGATGACAGTGCCGTCGGATCAAATTGCGTCAACCCGGCGAGATCGAGACGGGGAGGCTTCGCGCTCAGTCCGTCGATGGCGTCCTGAAATGCGGCGGAGAGATTTCCCAGGGCAGCGCGTTCGGCGTCGCCGAGTTCGCCGCTGCTATCCATCGCAACTTCCAGATGGTCGTCCTGGTTGCTCAAAGAGATCGTTACTTCGACACCGCTTTTTGTTTTGACGACAAGCTTCTCGTTGGCCAGCGGGAAAGGGGGGATCTGTTGACTTGAAGAGGAGATTGCCGCCGATCCTGCAGACGATCGCGTTACCGATTGCGAGAAATTGCTTGTACCGTTCTTCAGCATATCCAGCAAAGCGCTTCCAAGACCCGTGAAGCGATTGGTCAGCGAGCGGGAGAAAAAATTGCCCGCCATCCGGGAAGATATGGCGTCATTCGCGTTCGTTTTCCAGACCGGTGATGAGGATGCGACGGACGTGCGGGGTATCGAATACGTTTGCTCCGGCACACGTTCCGGGTTGCCCGCACCGACCGTCACGATCGCGGACTGCTGTGACGATTGCGCTTCAGTGTTGCCCGGTAATACGCGGGACAAAACGGTATTTGTCGATGGCGCACTGGGTGAACGATTTGCCGGCTGCAATGAAGACAGGGATGTCATGAAGGAATGTCCAGGCCTTTGTCATGTTGTTGCCGGAACAGCATGAGTACGCTGCTGGCACGCGTACTCCTCGTGGCTTCCCGGTTCTATCCCTGCATTGAAAAAGGGACATCTTCTATAACGCCCAATTTGGAGAAAACTTGAATGCGTTGAATAAATCGAAAACGCAACGGAACACAAATGTGCTTGTGCGAGGGTGTTCCGTATCGATTGTCGACGCGCTAGCCGAGCGCCAGCGCGGACACCCCGACAGCAATGAACAGGGCGCCGATAAAGCGTTGTACGCGGTCGCCTTCATTCAACAAATGGCCGCCGATGATCGCAGCAAACAGCATGGATACTTCCCGTGCCGGAGCAACGTGCGAAATCGGTGCCAGGCGCATTGCGTACAATACAAGAACATAAGAGACCGGACTGATGACACCAACCGCCAACGCGTATTTCCATTGCTGCTTCCAGAGCGCGACGGCGGAAACCTTGTCGACGAAATAGGCCGGTGCCAGCACAGCCAGGCGGACAAAGTTGCCCATGTAGTCCACCAGAATCGGTGACATCAACATGAACTTGACCGCGTAACCATCAACCACGGTATAGCTGGAAATGAAAACGCCCGTGAGCAAGCCATAGGCGATGCCGACATGGACGCGCTTGCGATGTGCCGGGTCGCTCGCCTTGCGCAAGAGCTTGGGACCGCCTGCGATAAGAAATACGCCGAGTACCACACCGGCGATCCCCGCTATCCCAAGGCCGGAAACTTCTTCATCGAGAAAAATCAGTGCAACCAGGGACGACAGCAATGGCCCCGAACCTCGTGCCATCGGGTACACGACGGTAAGGTCCGCCTTGCGATAGCCGCGCAGCAGGATGACGTAATAGCCAACATGCAATACGCCGGTCACAACGATCAACAGCCATTCCCGCCATCCCCATCCCGGCACGACATCCCAGGCAATCCATATCCCGACCGGAGCCCAGAATATCGCAAGGAAAATGCTGGTGAAAAGCGCAAAGCGTGCATCGCCGCTCGCCTGCTTTGCCAGGATGTTCCAGCTTGCATGGATCAGACCGGCGACAAGGACAAGAGCAAGTGCGGAGGCGGGCATGGATAGTCAGGGTGATTTGATGCCGAGAAGTTGAATTCTAAGCCCAGCGGGCGTTTTTGATGCGAACCGGGCCTGAGCTCGCTGGACGGTTTGCCGGACAATGTTCAATGCGTCATTGGCGGCTGCGTTATCCAATGTCCAATCACTTGGACATTAAGTCTGCTTTTGTCGACTTCCGGCTTGATGGTGCAATTGGTAGGATTCTCTTTCGGAAAATGCGATAACAGCCGACGGGAAGCGCAGGTGTTTTTGGGACGCAAAAAGATGGTTCAAGAACTTGATGATCAGCGACATCCTGATCAAGGAGTCCGGTGCAATTTTTCGTTGGATGCCGGTTCGGATCATCCCAGGATGATTCGACGCCATTTGTAATAGGTGCACGCAAGAACCTTCGGAATCGGTTTTATGATCAGTGTATTTTCGAAAGCGGTGCGTATGTGTCCGGCGATGGATATATACATTCAAGGCTCAAATTCAGGAGCAACGACATGGTGGTAGACGGAAGCGGCAATCAATTGATAGGTATTGTTACCTTACTGGGCGCTGCGGTGGTAGGCGTGCCCCTGTTCAAGCGGCTCGGTCTTGGATCGGTCCTGGGTTACCTCATATCGGGACTGGCAATCGGGCCGTTTGGATTGGGCCTGATAGCGAATGCGGACACCATCATTCATGTCGCGGAACTTGGCGTAGTGATGTTTTTATTCATCATCGGTCTGGAGATGAAGCCGTCACATTTATGGAGCTTGCGCGGTCAAATATTCGGACTGGGAAGTCTGCAAGTCGTGTTCAGCCTGATCCTGCTGACCATTGTTGGCATCGCTTTCGGCTTTACATGGCAGGTCTCGTTCGTCAGCGGTGCGGGTTTCGTACTGACATCGACAGCCATCGTGATGAAAGTACTTGCAGATCGTGGCGATATTCAATCAACGGGCGGTCAAAGAATCGTCTCCATTTTATTGTTTGAGGATTTGTTGATCGTGCCGTTACTTGCGATCGTTGCCTTTCTTGCGCCTGCAGCGGTATCCACATCAACGGCAACGTCGCTCTGGGAGCGTGTCGGCTTTGCCGGATCGTCGCTGGCAGCGCTGATTGCGGCGGGATTGTGGCTGTTGAATCCGATGTTCAGAATTCTGGCGAAGGCAAAGGCGCGCGAAGTGATGACGGCCGCCGCGTTGCTGGTCGTGCTTGGCGCTGCATTGCTGATGGAACTGGGCGGACTGTCGATGGCAATGGGGGCATTCGTTGCCGGCGTTCTCTTGTCCGAATCGACATTTCGCCATCAACTGGAAGCGGACATTGAACCGTTTCGCGGCCTGTTGTTGGGCCTGTTCTTTCTTGGCGTCGGCATGGCGTTGAATGTGGACGTCGCAACACAGAACTGGCAGCTCATCATGGCCGGCGTCCTTGCCTTGATGGCCGCCAAGGCTTGTTGTGTATATGGCGTTGCGAGATTGGCCAGGAGTAGCCACGAAGAAGCGATCGATCGCGCCATACTGATGGCGCAAGGCGGCGAGTTCGCGTTTGTGCTGTTTGCGGAAGCGCTCAAGCTCAATGTGATCTCGCCTGAAGTCAACGCCAACATGACAGCGGTCGTCGTTCTTTCGATGGCATTGACGCCGGCGTTCGTCATGTTTTACAAACGTATTGGCCCACGCAAAATTGTTTCGCTCGAAGGGGCGGAAGAACCGCAGGATCTGAAAGGAAACGTCCTCATCATCGGCTTTGGCCGAGTCGGCCAGATCGCCAGTCAGGGCCCTCTCGCCAGAGGTGCGACGCTATCCATTATCGACAATGACCCGGACGTGACGCGTGTAGCGGAACCCTATGGATTCAAGGTCTACTATGGCGACGGCACACGTGCCGACATACTGCGTGCCGCAGGTGCACAACATGCCAGCGCGATTTTGATATGCGTTAACGATAAAGAGGCAAGTACCAGGATCGTCGACATCCTGCGTCGACAATCGCCAAAAGCGAAGTTGATCGTAAGGGCCTTTGACCGCGAGCATGCGCTTGAACTCGTCAAGCACGAAGCAGATTACGTGATGCGTGAAACCTTTGAATCCTCACTGCTGATGGCTAGACAGGCGATACTCGCGCTCGGCGCAGAGGAGCAGGAAGCAGATGACCTGATTGTGGAAGTTCGTCGACGCGATGCAGAACGGTTTGCGTTGGAAACGTCAGGCGGTCTGTTTGCCGGGCGTGCGCTGGTACTGGGAAATATTGACTACATTGATCCGCCGCTCAGCAGCAGAAAAAATAATACGCATCCCAAATAAGCATGGGCCTCATATCGGCTATCTGATCGTCGCCCCTATTCTTGCCGGCCTCAGTTCTGGTGAACGCAGGGACTTAGAGGGCGTCGTCCATTCTGGTCAGGGCGGTTTGAGACGATTCAGCCGGTTATTGAGTCAAATTCATCTTTAACCTTGGCGATTTTGGATGGACACTAGCCTTACCAACTCACAAGCCTTCGCATCCTGCCGGTTACGGCAAATCAATTGGAAAGCAGAAAATGACTCAACAACAATATGAC
The DNA here is from genome assembly GCF_035565035.1 of Oxalicibacterium sp. Taxonomy (GTDB): domain Bacteria; phylum Pseudomonadota; class Gammaproteobacteria; order Burkholderiales; family Burkholderiaceae_D; genus Oxalicibacterium. The sequence goes on from NZ_DATMTD010000037.1 coordinate 24,616, forward strand.
TTCGACCTGTTTACGATCGGCGGCGGTTCCGGTGGGGTGCGTGCCAGCCGTTTTGCCGCGCAGTATGGAGCACGGGTCGCCTTGGCGGAAAAGCAGTATCTGGGCGGTACATGCGTCAACGTCGGTTGTATCCCGAAGAAATTGTTGTCGTACTCGGCGCACTATCACGACGATCTGCGGGATGCCGCCGGCTTTGGCTGGGACATTGGTGACACGAGATTTGACTGGAAGAAGCTCATCGCCAATAAAGACGAAGAAATCACGCGTTTGAACGGGATTTACGGCGATCTCTTGTCGAGTGCAGGCGTCACCACCTTCGATGGCCATGCAACGATTGAAGACGCCCATACCGTCCGCGTCAACGGACAACGAATTACGGCACGTTATATATTGATTGCGACCGGCGGTCGGCCGACCTTGCCCGGTGTTCCGGGAGAGGAATTCGGCATCGTTTCAGATGACTTTTTCCATATGAAAGAATTGCCGGATCACGCAGTCGTTGCAGGTGGCGGCTATATCGCTGTTGAATTGGCGGCGATCCTGAACGGACTTGGTACCAAAGTGACCCTGGTACATCGCGGATCGCAATTGTTGCGCGGAATGGATGCGGATTTAGGAAAATTTCTCGCCGAGGAAATGCGCAAGAAAGGTATCGACGTACGATGCGGAACGAAGTTTCGTTCCATTCAACTGAAAGATGACGGGACGCGACAGGTTCATTTCGAAAACGGTGAAACGCTCGATGTGAATACCGTGGTCTTTGCGACCGGCCGACACGCCAATACCGAAAACATGGGTCTCGAACAGGTCGGGGTGAAACTGACGCCGACCGGTGGCGTTGAGGTCGACGCCGATTTTCGCACGTCCATACCATCGATCTTTGCCGTAGGCGATGTGATCAACCGGATTGCGCTCACCCCGGTTGCATTAGCGGAGGGCATGGTCGTCGCATCTGCATTATTCGACAACGGATCGAGGAAAATCTCTTACGAAAACATTCCGACGGCAGTGTTCAGCCATCCGAATGTCGCGACTGTCGGCATCACCGAAGAAGCGGCGCGCGCGAAGTATGGACAGATCAAAGTCTTCAAGTCGGATTTCAAGGCACTCAAACATACAATCAGCGGTTCCAAGGAACGCGTCTTGATGAAACTGATTGTTGACGAGGCAAGCGATCGCGTTTTGGGCGTGCACATGATTGGCCCGGATGCCGGCGAGATCATTCAGGGGTTCGCTATCGCACTGCAAAGCGGTGCAACCAAGACGCACTTTGACATGACAATCGGCATTCATCCGACCATCGCCGAAGAATTCGTCACCATGCGTACACCCATACTGCAAACGGTTTGAACTGTGGATCAGCGGCGTCGTCGATAACGCCTGTTATCGACGGCATTTATCCGTTTGCGCAAGTTGTTCCATGCAAAGGGCTGATCGCCTAGCGGTCCAGCCCTTCGCTATCGATCTTCGAATCAATGTCTCAATTAAAGTATTCACAAGAATTGAGACATTTTTTCATTCATAAATAGCCATGCATTGTCCAATGCACGCTTTCGTCTGATTCATGATTTGCCTGTCGCAGCGTATTCGAAGTTGAATACGTTTTTGTGAAAGACAAATCATGCGCAATAAAATCCCCGTGACCATCGTTACCGGCTTTCTTGGAGCGGGCAAGACTACGTTGGTCAATCACCTGATCGAACAGATCGGCGCGGCCGGGATCGGCATCATTGTCAATGAATTCGGCGATGTCGGCGTTGACGGCGATCTCATCGTTGCCGAAGAAGAGGCGGTTGTCGAAATCAGCAACGGATGCATTTGCTGCACCGTGCGATCGGACTTGATTGCGGGCGCCAAGACGCTTCTCGAGCGCACCAAATCGGCACCGTTGTCCCATCTGATTGTTGAAACATCCGGCCTTGCAGATCCGGCACCCGTACTTCAAAGCTTCCTGGTGGATGCCGAATTGAAGGAGCTGCTGGATGTGGAGGCGGTGATCACCGTTGCGGATGGCGCGCATATCTCCGATCAATTGACCGACGAACTGACACGAGAGCAGATTACCTTCGCCGATCTCATCGTATTGAACAAGACTGATCTGATTGGCCCGGAGAACGTCGCCCGCGTCGTGGAGCAAATCAAAGGGATCAATCCGACTGCAACGATCATTCCTGCAGAAAGGTCCCGTGCGCCTGTCAACGAACTGATTGGCGTGCGCAGATTCTCCCTGCCGTCCTTGCTTGAAATCGAGCCGTCATTGCTGACGGATGACCACGATCACGAACATGACCAGTCGATTTCATCGTTCTCCATCATCGAGGACAGGCCGCTGGATGGTGCGAAGCTGGATCGCTGGTTGAACCAGCTTGTCATCCAGAACGGTAATGATCTTTTGAGAATGAAAGGAATCCTCCATCTCGAAGGAGAGGGGCGTCAGTTCTATTTCCATAGCGTGCACATGATTCTCGAAGGATATCCCGGCAAGCGATGGGAAAAGGATCAGACGCGGCAAAGCAGGATCGTATTCATCGGCATGAATCTCGACCACCAACAAATCGCCAGCGAATTCGCCAATTGCATCTATCAGGAAGAGCAAGCAAGCGTCGCATCACACTAAGGAGAATCACGTGAAGCTTCAACACTATATCGGCGGGTTGCAGAACCTTGGCCCCGTGAATACGGATACCCGCGTTTTCGCAGAAGAATGGGAGAAGCGGATTTTCGGCATCCACACCGTCATGATGGCGGAAAGCGCGCATCTGCCGAACGCGCGTCCCAAATATGACTTCAGTACATTCGATACCAGCTTCAAGGAATTCTGGACATGGGCTTCGCTTCGTACCGGCGCTGAAGGCATGCAGCCTTTCGAGTATTTCAAGTTTCGCTATTACGAAAAATGGTTGATGGGGATCACGCAGTTTTTTATCGATCAGGGTTACATCACCGAGAAAGAGCTGACGGAAAAAATCAGCAAGTACGCCAATAATCCGAAAGCGGAGTTGCCCGCACAACGTAATCCTGAACTGGCAAACCAGGTCCGGAAATATCTGACGCTGGGCGATTCGGCACGACAGCCGCGCAAACAGCCGGCAAAGTTCAGCGTCGGCGATCGCGTATTGGTCGCGGACCCGCAGGCCGTGGAACACACGCGATTGCCAGGCTTCCTGCGTAACAAACCGGGCGTCGTTGAACTGGTTTACCCGGATTCCTATGCGTACTTTGTGAAGACGGGCGATGGCATCGGCGAAGCGATGCCGGTGTACCAAGTGGCGTTCGAACCTGAAGTGATGTGGGGCGATTCGGCCCATGAAGACAACGTTACCGTCTACGCGGACCTCTTTGAAGCCTATCTCCTGCCATCCAATTAATCATTAGGAAAACAACATGTCTGAAATTTTTGGCTATGACGACGACCGTGAAACGGCCAGCGCTGCGAAGGTGCGCGCGCTTGAAGCGTTGCTCATCGAAAAAGGAATCATTGGCAGCGACTCGGTCGATACCGTTTTGAAGCATTTCGAGGTCAATGCAGGGCCGTTCAATGGCGCCAGACTGGTAGCACGTGCCTGGGTTGATCCGGAGTTCAAGAAGCGCCTGGTCAACGACACACCTGCCGCCATTGCAGAAATGAATTTCCCTGCCGGCATGACAGGCGCAGAAGGCGAGCACATGGCGGCGGTTGCGAATGGCGACGGCGTTCACAACCTGATCATCTGTACGCTGTGTTCCTGTTATCCATGGCCGATTCTGGGTCTGCCGCCTTACTGGTACAAGGACCCGGTCTTCCGCGCCCGCGGCGTGCGCGAACCGCGGAATGTCCTCAAGGAATTCGGCGTCGATATCACTGACGACACAGAGGTCAAGGTGTGGGACAGCAGCGCGCAGATTCGCTGGTTCGTCGTTCCGGAGCGGCCGGAACATACCGAACATCTATCGGAAGAAGAGCTTGCCGCGCTGGTCACGCCGGAAGCCATGATGGGAGTCGCTCTTGCAAGGGTGCCTGAAACGCGACGCGGCGCGTAACCATGTATTCCAACTTCGAGGAATACGCGGCATCATCCATGCTGGGACAGGGCGATTCTCCGCCCCGCATGGATGGAAAAATTCTGTTTGCCAATGAGTGGGAACGCAATGTGTTCGGCATCGCCGTGCACTTGTCAAAGAGTGGCTACTTCGAATGGGAAGATTTTCGTCAACATCTCATCCAGGCCATCGCCGAATGGGAACAGAAGCCGTGCGTTGGCCAGCCAAACTGGGACTATTACCAATGCTTCTTCGTTGCGCTCTCGCGCACGCTCAAGGATGCAAATCTGTTGTCCCCTGACGAGATCGCTGCGCTCGGGCTGCCGTTACTGGTGGATGCCAGTCAATGGAGCCGGGCGTGACCAGATTCCTGTCGGCAGACGCGTATTCGCACGCGCAGAAGAGGCTTTTATATTCCGTTATCTTGGGACTGAACATGGCTGCATGGACTGCAGCCATCTACGCGTTTCACGCATCGCCCGCGATGTTCGGGATTGCGATCGCTGCGTATGGATTCGGACTGCGCCATGCCATGGATGCCGATCATGTTGCAGCAATCGATAACGTTTCACGCAAGCTGATCAAAAGCGGCACAGATGCAACCTTTGTAGGATTCAATTTTGCGCTCGGACATTCCGCGGTGGTCGTGGCAGCCGTGCTCGGCATCGCTTTTTTTACTCGGGCTGGAGGCGGGGAGCAACTGTTCGAAGGAACAATGGCCGGTGGCATCATTTCTTCCGTCTTTCTGTTGACGATCGGGATCGGAAATCTGTTCTTGTTGAAGGACATTCTGCTGGCGTCGCACGACGTTAAACGGAATGCTCGGGACCCGGACCAAAAGCCGATAGGAATCATCGCTCGCTTCCTCAGGCCGTTAATCGACAACGTGCAATCTGCGAAATGGATGATGCCTCTTGGTTTCCTGTTCGGCCTCGGATTTGAAACTGCGACAGAAATAGCGATTCTCAGTGGCGCATCGTTTCATGCATCCCAAGGCATGTCGATCGGGACGATCCTGATTTTTCCCTGTCTCTTCGCTGCGGGGATGATGCTGGTCGATTCCTTGAACGCGACGATGATGATTGTCGCGTATACATGGGGATCGGAGCGCCATGTATCGCGCTTGAGGTACAACGTAGTCATCACGCTCATGTCCTCCTTGATCGCGATATTTATCGGTTCAGTACAGACAATCAGCATGCTGGCAGGGCACTTCTCGCCGAGCGAGCAACTGAGCGCGTACCTCGCCGATATGCAAGATCACATGTCGAATCTCGGTTACTACATGCTGGGCGTCGCGGTGATCTGCTGGGGAATCGCAGCACTCGTCGATCGACTCAGCGCATGCCCCCCGAACCCAGGATGATCTCGCCCGTTACCCAGCCGGCATCATCCGATGCAAGATAAGAGACGATCGGCGCAATGTCGTGCACCTGACCGATTCGGCCGAGCGGTGTCCGGTCCTCGTTCCATGTCTGGAAGTCAGAACCCATTACTCCGGCAGCGTGGGTGCCTTCGGTTTCGATCAGGCCGGGATTCACGGCATTAACACGGATGCCGCGCGGGCCGAGTTCGCGCGATAGAACAACAGTGATAGCGTCAATCGCACCTTTCGTGCCGGTGTAGATGGCACTCTCTGCGGGGTGAATGCGCGTGACGTTGGAACTGATGTTAATGATGCTGCCGCCCTTGCCTAAATGCGGCGCAGCGGCACCGACAACCAGCAGCGGCCCAAGAACGTTGATGTCGAACTGCTTGCGATAGAGTTCTTCCGTGCTTTCTTCGATTTTGGCGAACTGGTAAATACCGGAGTTGTTCACCAGAATGTCCAGGCGCCCGAATGTGTCGATCGTGACTTTGACCAGCAATTCGACCTCCGCCTTCTTGGTGACATCCGCACCGACCGCCACGGCATTCCCGCCGGCGGCTTTGATGTCCGCGACCACCTTTTCCGCACCGCTCTTGCCTGATGCGTAATTAACGACGACCTTGGCGCCGTCGGCCGCGAGCTGACGGGCTATGCCCGCACCGATACCTTTGGAGGCCCCCGTCACGATCGCGACTTTGTCTTTCAACTTGTTCATATGGATTCCAGATGAGGCCGACACGGAACGTGTCGACGCAGTAAAAAAACGCAATGGTGATACGTACAGAGTTTTCTGTGAACTTCCATTACTGTAAATTCAATGTACATTTTTGAACGGGGTCTCAGTATGGAATGGAGCGACGTCCGGATTTTTCTGGCAGTGGTGCGCAGCGGATCTTTCGGCGGGGCAGCCCGAACGCTGGGCGTGAGCCATCCGACGGTGGGTCGCCGGATAAAGACACTCGAAGATGCCGCAGAGCAGGCGCTCTTTCGCAGGACCAAGGAGGGGCTGGTTCTTACGGACACCGGGGACGCTCTGATGACGCTGGCGGAATCGATGGAAAATTCCGCGCTGGCCATTGAAAGGCGTCTGGCGGGAAACCACGAACGCCTCGAAGGTATCTTGCGGATATCTTCAGCTGAGTGGTTTGCAGGCTATGTTTTGGCCCCTGTACTGGCCGAATTGACGCGTCGGCATCCAGCCGTCGTGCCAGAAGTGATCGCAAGCTATCGTTTAACGAATCTATCTCGCCGCGAGGCCGACGTGGCTTTTCGCATCGTTCCATTCACCGAACCGGACATCGTGCAACGTCGCCTGATGAGCATGCCTTACGGTCTGTACGGGTCCGCCGAAACTGCCTATGCAATGCGGAACGATCCGGCTTCGGTAGGACTCATTCTCATGAATACGGCGCAATCCCACTACCCTGACGTTGCCTGGCTGCTCGATAGATTTCCACTGTCACGGCGTGTCTTCACAAGCACGAGCCGAGCCGTTCAGGCACAGATGTGTCTGAACGGGATGGGCATCGCAGTGCTGCCCAGGCCGTTAGGCGATGCGACTTCCGGATTGCAGCGTATCGAGATGCCGGATCAGCCTCCAAGCAGGGATATCTGGGTGGGCTACCATCATGACCTGCGGCATATGGATCGTCTGCGAGCGATGCTGGATATCGCCGATACGATGCTGTCGAATTCCTCAATTGCAGCACATTGAATCTCTACTTCCAGCTCACGCGTAATATATGGTTTGGTCAGAACATGCGGGTTTTTTCATTAACGGCCGCGAGTGCACGAGATGCACTGGGAACTGCAGTCGTTTCTGCATTGCAGATGCCTGGATGAACCGACATGTTGATGATGCTCATGCAACGATAGACTTATCCATCAACGATACCCCAACGTATCGGCTAGATAGCGGGCAGGAGATTTCCCCAACGCTTTCTTGAACATGGTGATGAAGGCGCTGACCGATTCATAGCCCAGATCCTCGGCGATGCGTTGCACCTGCACGCCCGCATACAGCCAACGCAATGCAACGATGATCTGCAATTGCTGACGCCAGCGTCCAAAGGTCATCCCGGTCTCTTGCGAAATCAGTCTGCTGAGCGTTCTTTCACTCACGGCAAGCCAGCCTGCCCATTCCTGTGCGGTGTAACGGCTGCCCGGATTGCAAATCAGTTCATTGGCGAGCCGGCGCAGCTTGGGATGATCGGAGACGGGAAAGTACAGCTGCTCGACCTGCATGCGTCCCAGTTCTTCCAGCAACACATGCGCCAGTCGTGCCGTCGGTCCTTCCGCTGGATACGCTTGCGATTGCGCCGCCAGATGCACGATCATCTCTCGCAACATCGGCGTAATCGACAGCGTGCAGCATTCGGCCGGCAACACGGCCGCATCCGGTTCGACAAAAAGCAGGCAGAGTTCAGTGTCCCTGCTGGCGCGCATACTGTGCGGCAGGCTGCTTGGTATCCACACCGCGCATTGCGGCGGCACCATCCAGTAACCGTGCGGCACTTCGCAAATCACGCTGCCGCGCAATGCGGCAACGAGTTGCCCTTTCCTGTGATGATGCATGACGGGATCGCGATCTTCTTTCGCGGTATGCGCACGCAGGGCAATCGCCGGTTGCAAAATGCGATCCAGGTCGTTGGTCGCTCTCAGGTTGGCAAGGATGGACATAACGGTGGCTAAATAAGGATGGCCGAATTTGGATATATTTTGTCAGGATAGCTAAATTCATTTCCGATTGCCATCGATAAGCTGCTTCCTACACATCTGTCGGAGGCACGTCATGCAATCCCCACTTCAAAAAACAAACATCCATCCCGCATGGGCATTGATCGGCATTCTGCTGATTGCCGCTAACCTGCGCGCTCCATTTACCAGCGTCGCGCCGCTGCTGGGCGAACTGAGATCGATGTTCTCGTTCAGTGCGACACAAGCCGGCCTGTTGATCACCTTGCCACTACTGGCCTTTGCCGCCGTCTCGCCTTTTGCCGCTGGATTGGCGAAACGCTGGGGTCTGGAGCGCGTGTTGTTCCTTTCCCTGCTCGGAATCGCCGCCGGCATTGCGCTGCGTTCGACAGGATCCGTTAGAACCCTTTTCCTTGGCACGTGCATCATCGGCGCCGCCATCGCTATCGGCAATGTGCTGTTGCCCAGCCTGCTGAAACGCGACTACCCAAAGCAGGTGGCGCCGTTGACTTCGCTGTACGTGCTGGTCATGGGGATCGCGGCGGCGGGTTGCTCCGTACTGGCTGTCCCGCTCTCGAATTTTCCCGGATTCGATTGGCGCGCCGTAATGGGCAGCGCGATCGTTCTGCCCGCCATTGCGGTGCTTGCATGGTTGCCGCGACTGCGCACCGGGAGCGGTGTGGCTCAGGTCGTGGGGACGCGTACTGAAAAAGCGCTGCTCAGGAAATCGCCGCTGGCCTGGCAGGTGACGTTTTATCTCGGACTCGACTGCTTTCTCTATTACGTCGGCGTCAGCTGGTTACCTGCCATTCTGCAAGATGCCGGATACACGACGACACAAGCCGGCTCGCTGCATGGCGTACTGCTTTTGTCGACCGCGTTACCCGGACTGTTGCTCATTCCGCTGGTACCCAAACTGCGCGATCAGCGCGCGCTGGCGAGCCTGCTGTCGCTCAGCATCGTGATCGGCCTGCTCGGATTGACTCTGGCTGCGCAATGGGCCGTCGTGTGGATACTTTTCTTCGGTTTCGGTGCGGGCGGCGGCTTGATTCTGGCCCTCGCATTCATCAGCTTGCGTACCTCGCACGCCGAGGATGCAGCCGGCTTGTCCGGCATGGCGCAGTGCCTGGGTTATTCGCTTGCTGCCGCAGGACCGCCGCTGATCGGGCGATTGCATGATCTTGGCGGGAACTGGTCGCTGCCACTCGGTCTTTGCGCGATTCTCGGGGTGAGCATGGCATGCGTCGGCTTGCTGGCCGGACGCAATCTGCAGATCGCGGTGCCGTCGCCCGCATGAGGTGTGAATTGCCCCAGGTTTCTCAATTTGCGTTGTATCGCCTTGTCTTTGTATCTCAATGTATCCAGAGCGGACACAGACACAAAAGATTGAAAAAGTGGCTGACCGCGACACATCCCGGATACGTTGCGATCGTTAAATAGAGGCATACGACGAGATCGCAGAACAAGGCGGTGATTCAGGATCACGTCAGCGGTAAAAATGAAACGAACAACCAATCCTCTTCAAGGAAAGCACATGGCAACACCTAATCAAAAACGAAAAATCGCACTGGTATTCGGCGGTTCACGCGGCATCGGTGCGGGCATCGCCATGCGCCTGGCACGTGACGGAGCCAATGTGGCATTGACCTATGCATCGGCAACGGGCAAGGCAGCTGAAGTCGCTGCCACCCTTTCGCAAAACGGTGTGGAAGCATTGACGATCAAGGCTGACAGCGGCAGCGCCGCAGATATTCAGGCTGCCGTTCAACAAACCGTTGAGCGTTTCGGCAGCATCGATATCGTTGTCGTCAATGCCGGCATTCTGCATATCGCCGACGTTGCCGATTTCAGTCTCGACAATCTGGACCGTATGCTTGACGTCAACGTGCGCGGTGTATTCCTCGCGGTGCAGGCAGTACTTCCTCATATGCAAGCTGGCGGTCGCATCATTACCATCGGCAGCAATTCGGCTGTCCGCAGCGGTCATCTTGGCTCCAGCATTTACTCGATGACCAAAGGTGCTGTTGCCGTCATGGTCAAAGGATTGGCTGTGGATCTGGCGCCTCGTGGCATCACCATCAACAACATTCAGCCCGGCCCGATCGAAACCGACATGACGGCAGACATGATCGACATGATCAAGGAACTCATCCCGTTGAAACGAGTTGGCCAACCTGGCGAAGTCGCCGGACTCGCAGCATATCTGGCCAGCGAAGAAGCGGGCTACATGACAGGAGCCAGCGTCACCATCGACGGCGGCATGTCGCTTTAATCACAAGGAGAACATCATGACCGAATCAACAAACCTGAAACGCAGAAGTTTCCTGAACACCGCGGCGCTGGGACTGGCGGCCGCGCAGCTGGGACTGGCAGGCAACGTGAGGGCGGCAACGCTTGGTAACGGCTCGTTGCTTGCGAGCGGCGGTATTTCGTCCGCCAGCAATACCTTCTCCGACATCAAGCAGATCAAGGCCGGTTTGCTCAACGTGGGTTATGTCGATGTCGGCCCGGCAGATGGTTATCCGATCCTGTTACTGCACGGCTGGCCTTATGACATCCACGCCTTCATCGATGTCGCACCGATCCTGACTGCTGCCGGATACCGCGTCGTCATTCCGCATCTGCGTGGCTATGGAAGTACACGCTTTCTTTCGAATGACACGCTTCGCAACGGACAGCAGGCGACGTTCACGGCCGATGCCGTCGCATTCATGGATGCATTGAAGATCGATAAAGCGGTGGTGGCCGGTTTCGACTGGGGCGCACGTATTGCCGACACGCTGGCGGCTCTGTGGCCGCAGCGCTTCACGGCCCTGGTATCCGTCAGCGGCTATTTGATCGGTAGCCAGGAAGCTAATCGCATGCCGATTTCACCGAAGGGTGAACTGCAATGGTGGTATCAGTACTACTTTGCCACCGAGCGTGGCGAACTGGGGTACCGTGCCAACACGCATGAATTCGCACGACTGATCTGGGAGCTGGCGTCGCCGCAATGGAAATTCGACGATGCGACGTTCGCCCGTTCCGCGAAGTCGCTCGACAATCCGGATCACGTTGCGATTTCGATCAGCAACTACCGCTGGCGACTCGGGCTGGCACCGAGCGAAGCAAGATATGAAAGTCTTGAACAGCAACTCGCCAGATTCCCGAATATTGCCGTGCCGACGATCACCATGGAAGGCGATGCCAACGGTGCGCCGCATCCCGCACCTGCCGCTTATGCGAAGAAATTCCTGGGTAAATATGAGCATCGATTGGTGACAGGCGGCATCGGTCACAATTTGCCACAGGAAGCACCACGAGAATTTGCGCAGGCCGTGCTGGATGTTGCCAAACTGGTTTGAGATGTGCTCCGCAAGCGAAACTGACTAACCTTCGACAGCCCATCTGCAGGAACAGATGGGCTTTTTATTTTCAATATCCAAACGTAACGCTAATTGACAGAAATAGTGAGTCGATTTGACGTTGAATATGAGATTTGTGATGAGGCTGCCAAATAAAGTGAGATTTTCTTTACGTCGCTTTTAGCGGCTCATTTTCGCCATATCGCGGTTTTCCTGCCAGCATATCAAGAGGACTTTGCGACCAGCATGTCTCGAAGGCTGGAAACGTCTGCCAATAATCTCTTTATCGTTTCGATAGGAAGGTCGACAGCGTTTTCTGCGCACTTCGGAATCGCACGAGCAGGTTCCTTCAGCATCTCGCCTTTTTTTGTCAGTCTTATTCGCACTTGCCGTTCATCTGCAGGATCGCGGTTGCGTGTGACATAACCAGCCGTTTCAAGACGTTTGAGCAACGGAGTGAGTGTGCTGGAATCGAGATGCAAGGCAAGGCCAATTTCTTTGACAGTTCGGTCATTCGAGGCCCATAAGACGACCAGCACGAGATATTGCGGATAGGTTAATCCGATCTGGTCGAGGGCAGGGCGATAAAGCTGATTGAAAGCATGGCCAGCGGAATAAATTGAGAAACAAAGAAGTTCATCCAATGCTGGAAAGGATTCGTCCATTTTCCTGGTTTTGCTCATGCTTCATCCGTAATTGATCAATTTCAAACAATAATAGTTTGTTCGCGATGCAATCGCAAGCTATTGACATGCCGGTTTTGCTCGAATACTATTTGTTGGCGATTAGATCGCACACAAACTAAATCCATGAATACACCGTAAAGGAATCAAAATGAACAAACTATTAAGAGGACTGCTTCTCGCCTCAGCGACCCTTATCAGTTCTGCTGTCTTCGCGCAGGACACCAAGCCGACGGCTGTTTTGGTTCACGGTGCGTTTGCCGATGGATCAAGTTGGAATGGCGTCGCCCAGATTCTTCTGAAGGACGGCTATCCGGTTGTCGCAGTCGCCAATCCTCTCCGCAGCGTGAAAGGTGATTCAAAATACGTCTCGGATATTCTCGCCACAATCAAAACCCCTGTCGTATTGGTCGGCCATTCTTATGGCGGCCCTGTGATCAGCGAAGCGGCCAACGGGCATTCGAACGTCAAGGCGTTGGTCTACGTTTCCGCATTTGCGCCAGAGGCGGGAGAGACGCCAGTTGGGCTGACGGGAAAATTCCCTGGCAGCACGCTTGGCGCGACAATCGACACTCCGGTCCAACTCGCCGACGGTGGCAAAGACCTCTATATCAAACAGGATAAATTCCATGAGCAATTCGCAGCCGATGTGCCGAAAGCTCAAGCCGCATTGATGGCTGCTGAACAGAGACCCGTTACGGAAGCCGCATTGAATGAAGCTGCTGTAGACCCTGCCTGGAAGAACCTGCCGTCTTTCTTCGTCTATGGCGACAAGGATAAAAATATTCCTCCCCAGGCACTGGCGTTTATGGCTGAGCGCGCTCAATCGAAGCAGACAATTGTTGTAAAGGGCGCATCCCATGTCGTCATGGTGTCCCATCCGAAAACGGTCGCCAAGTTGATCGAAACAGCGGCAGAAACCAAGTAAGAAGGCTGTCGGGTGAGGTGTCGGAACGAGCCGTTTCGACACTTTACGACGGCTGTCCTTATATGATTTTCTTCTAACAACATGCAAAAAGATTCGTTCTCTTTATAACGGGGCGGTGCAATTATTGCGCCTTGTTAGTTAAATTTGTAATAAGAGAACATTACATGTCTGCGGTCCTTCCCCTTCCTGTTCGGAAACAGACGATCACCAGAGTGCTTCCCGGCTTCCGTTTGTCGCTGGGATTCACGCTGTTTTACCTGTGCCTGATCGTATTGATTCCGTTGTCGGCCGTATTCCTGAATACGTTCACGATGAGCTGGGACGGCTTTGTCGCAGCCGTGACCTCGCCGCGCGTGATGGCGTCGTACAGGCTGACCTTCGGCGCTTCGTTGATCGCAGCGGTATTGAATGTCATTTTTGGCGGCATCGTGGCATGGGTGCTGGTTCGCTATGAATTTCCAGGCAAGAAAATCATCGATGCGCTGGTCGACCTGCCGTTTGCATTGCCGACTGCGGTGGCCGGTATTGCGTTGACTGCACTGTATTCGGCGAACGGCTGGATTGGTCAATATCTGGAAGCAATCGGCATCAAGGTGGCGTTTACGCCGCTGGGCGTAGTCGTGGCGCTGACGTTTATCGGCCTGCCATTTGTCGTGCGCACTGTGCAACCGGTGCTGGAAGATGCGGAGCGCGAGCTGGAAGAAGCCGCCGCCAGTCTCGGCGCAAGTCATTGGCAAACTTTCAGCAAGGTGATTTTCCCGACGGTTCTACCGGCGTTGCTGACGGGTTTTGCGCTGGCGTTTGCGCGCGCAACCGGCGAATACGGTTCGGTCATTTTCATCGCCGGCAACATGCCGATGGTGTCTGAAATCACGCCGTTGTTCATTGTGACCAAGCTGGAGCAATACGACTATGCCGGTGCGACTGCAATTGCGGTCGTGATGTTGCTGGTGTCGTTTGCAATGCTGTTGACGATCAATCTGTTGCAGGCATGGGCGCGCAAGCGCGGCCAGTCGGAAAAGGTCTGATATGGCGGCGATTCCTTCTCACGTATTGCTGTCCGAAGTTGTGCCGCGTCGCGCCGACGCCGTGCCGCCGGCAACACTGGAGCCGTTCTGGGTACGCGCCGTATTGATCGGCGTGGCGTTGGGATTTTTGACGCTGTTCTTGTTCGTGCCGCTGGTTTCTGTATTTGCCGAGGCGTTGAAAAAAGGCTGGGATGCCTATGTGGCATCGATTCTCGAAGAAGACGCGCTGGCGGCAATCCGCTTGACGCTCCTGACGGCGGCGATTGCAGTGCCGCTGAACCTGGTGTTCGGCGTGGCGGCATCGTGGTGCATTGCGAAGTTTGAATTTCGCGGCAAGAGCATCTTGCTGACGTTGATCGATCTGCCGTTTTCGGTGTCGCCGGTGATTTCAGGGTTGATCTATGTATTGCTGTTCGGTGCGCAAGGCTGGTTCGGTAGCTGGCTGCTGGATCACAACATCAAGATTCTGTTTGCGGTACCCGGCATTGTGCTGGCGACAATCTTCGTGACCTTCCCGTTTGTCGCACGCGAGCTGATTCCGCTGATGCAGTCGCAGGGCAGTGAGGAGGAAGAGGCCGCACTGGTACTGGGCGCATCCGGATGGAAGACGTTCTGGCATGTGACGCTGCCGAATATCAAATGGGGTTTGCTGTACGGTGTGATTCTCTGCAATGCGCGGGCGATGGGTGAATTCGGTGCGGTATCGGTCGTCTCCGGCCACATTCGGGGACAAACCAACACGATTCCCCTGCAGGTGGAGATCCTGTACAACGAGTACCAGTTTTCCGCTGCATTTGCGGTCGCCTCGTTGCTGGCATTGCTGGCACTGGTTACACTGGCGCTCAAATCATTCGTCGAATGGCGATTGCGGGACACACACGAACAGTTTCAGGAGCAGGGATCATGAGCATCGAAGTAAAAAACATTCACAAGCAGTTCGGCAATTTTGTTGCGCTGAACAACGTCTCGCTGGATTTTCCGGCGGGCGAACTGACGGCGCTGCTGGGACCTTCCGGCTGCGGCAAGACGACGCTGCTGCGCATCATCGCCGGTCTGGAACAGCCGGATCAGGGGCAGGTGCTGCTGGACGGTCAGGATGCGTCGGCGCGCCACGTGCGCGAACGTCAGGTCGGCTTCGTGTTCCAGCATTACGCGCTGTTCAAGCACATGAGCGTGTTTGAAAACATTGCGTTCGGCCTGCGCGTGCGTCCTGCTGCAACTCGTCCGTCGGAAGCGCAGATCAAGGAAAAAGTCACCAAGCTGCTGGAACTGGTACAGCTCGACTGGCTGGCCGATCGTTATCCGCCGCAATTGTCCGGCGGTCAGCGTCAGCGTATCGCATTGGCGCGTGCGCTTGCAGTGGAGCCGCGCGTACTGCTGCTGGACGAACCGTTCGGCGCGCTCGACGCGAAAGTTCGCAAGGAATTGCGCCGCTGGCTGCGTCGCTTGCACGACGAACTGCATGTCACCAGTATTTTCGTCACGCACGATCAGGAAGAAGCGCTGGAAGTGGCCGACAAAATCGTGCTGATGAACAAGGGCAACGTCGAACAGATCGGTGCACCGAAGGATGTGTACAACAATCCGGCATCGCCTTTCGTCTACGGCTTTCTCGGCAACGTCAACCTGTTCCACGGGCGTGTCCATGAAGGTGTGTTGCAGGCAGAAGGCATTCGTTTCGATGCGCCCGACTATGCACAGACGCAGGATACGAAAGGCATCGGCTACGTGCGTCCGCACGATCTGGAAGTCGATCGCTACACGTCCGGCGCCGAAGGCATCATCGTGCAATTGCGCCGCGCCCACGCCATCGGTCCGCTCGCACAGCTCGAACTGGAGCGCAATGACAACGGCGAGCTGATCGAGGCCGTGATTTCGAACGACCGTTTTTCACAACTGCATTTGAAGGAAGGCGAAACGCTGGTCGTGCGCCCGAAAAAACTGCAGGTCTTTATCGACGATTCCATCTAAGCGATCCGCACGGGCATTCATAGTGATGCCGTCGGATCATCGAGAAGTTGAGCAGATGATTTTTGCCAAACCGACGGCGTATTACCGGGGTGCCTCACGATGAATTTTCAACAATTACGATCGATCCGCGAAACCGCACGTTGCGGTTACAACCTGACTGAGGTGGCGAACGTGCTCTTCACGTCGCAGCCTGGCGTCAGCCGCCAGATTCGCGAGCTTGAAGAAGAACTCGGCGTCGATATCTTCGAACGCAACGGTAAGCGCCTGACCGGCCTGACCGATCCCGGACGTGGCATTCTGCAGATCATCGACCGCCTGTTGCTGGAAGCGGAAAACCTGCAGCGCGCCAGCCGCGAATATGCGGAGCAGGAAATCGGCACGCTGGCTGTTGCGACCACGCATACGCAGGCGCGTTACATGCTGCCGAAAGTGGTGCAGGCGTTTCGTACGGCGTTTCCGAAAGTGCGCATCGCCTTGCAACAGAGTTCTCCTGAACACATTGCCGAGTGGGTGCTGTCCGGCAAATCGGATATCGGTATCGCGACCGAAGGCTTGAGCCAGTTCGAGGATCTGGTGTCGTTTCCGTGCTATCGCTGGCATCACGCCATCGTTGTGCCGGATGGCCATCCTTTATTGAAAAAGGATCCAGTCACACTGGACGATCTGGCCGAATATCCGTTGATTACCTACGACCTCGGTTTTACAGGTCGCAGCCATATCGACGACGCATTCAGGCAGGCCGATATCACGACCGATATCGTGCTGACCGCAATGGATTCGGACGTGATCCAGCAATACGTCGCGCTTGGCCTCGGCGTGGGGTTGGTGGCATCGATGGCATTGCAGAATCGTCAGGGCGATACGCTGCTGGGCAACGGGTTGAAAGTGATCGACGGCGCACATCTGTTTGCGCAGAACGTGACGCGATTGGCCGTGCGACGTGGCGCGTATCTGCGCAGTTATACCTACGATTTCATTCAGCAATTCGCGCCGGAATTGTCGCGCGCGGATATCGAGGAAGCGATGAAGGCGGGAGGCTGACAACAGCCTGCATATAATCAAGTCGCAGAAACAAAAACGCCCCGGAATCGGGGCGTTTTTTATTGGAGCCTGACTGCGTGCGAAATTACTTCGCCGACATCAATGCCACCGTCGTATCCAGCATGCGGTTCGAGAAGCCCCATTCATTGTCGTACCATGACGATACTTTCACCAGACGTCCCGATACTTTCGTCAGCGTCGAATCGAAGCTGCTCGAGGCTGGGTTGTGGTTGAAATCGACAGAGACCAGTTGTTCGGTCTGATAGGTCAGGATGCCTTTCAGCGAACCTTCGGCGGCTTCCTTCATGATCGCGTTGACTTCATCGACCGTCGTATCGCGTGCAGCGATGAACGACAGATCGACGATCGAAACGTTGATGGTCGGTACGCGGATTGCGAAGCCGTCCAGCTTGCCGTTCAGTTCCGGCATGACCAGGCCGACTGCTGCGGCAGCGCCGGTCTTGGTCGGGATCATCGAGTGCGTGGCCGAACGTGCGCGGCGCAGGTCTTCGTGCATGACGTCGGTCAGCACTTGATCGTTGGTGTACGAGTGCACGGTGGTCATCAGGCCGTTGACGATGCCGAGCTTGTCGTTCAGCGGCTTGACCAGCGGTGCCAGACAGTTGGTGGTGCACGATGCGTTCGAGATGACGGTGTCGGTCGATTTCAATACCGTGTGATTGACGCCGTACACGATCGTCGCGTCGACATCCTTGCCGCCCGGTGCGGAGATGATGACTTTCTTCGCGCCGCCTTTCAGGTGGGCGGAGGCTTTTTCCTTTGTGGTGAAGAAGCCGGTGCATTCCATCACGACGTCGACCTTCAGGTCGCCCCATGGCAGCTTGGCCGGATCGCGTTCTGCGAAAACCTTGATGCGGTCGCCGTTGACGATCATGCAATCGCCGTCGACTTCGACGGTGCCGGGGAATTTGCCGTGAACGGTGTCGTAGCGGGTCAGGTGCGCGTTGGATTCCGGTTTGCCCAGATCGTTGATGGCGACGATTTGAATGTCGTTCTTTTTGCCGCCTTCATAGTGAGCACGAAGGACATTGCGGCCGATGCGGCCGTAACCGTTAATTGCAACGCGGATGGTCATCTTTTTCTCCAGAAAATTTCAACTCGGTTTCAACTGCAAAACATTCTTCAATAACGGAACACGGCGCTTCGGCAGTTATTTACTGCACGATTGTTGCAGCAGGGCCAGATCGCGCCAGCCATAACCGGCTTCAGTCAGTTCGAGGCCGTCCCATGTGAACGGTTGTTCGACCAACAACTCTGCGCCGAGTTCTTCATAAAACTTGCGTGCGGCCTGATTGGCGGCAATCACCCAGACCATCAATCCGCTGGCGCCCTGACGTTGCATCGCATCGGCAATCATTGCCAGCAGACGTCGGCCGACGCCGCCACGTTGTGCGATCGGTTTCAGGTAGATCGCAGTCAGTTCGGCATCGAAGCCCAGCTTTTCCGGATTCAACATCATGCCGGATGCAAAGCCGACGATTTCATCGCCGGCTTCTGCCACGCAGACGCAGACTGTCGGCACATCGGCCAGCAGAACCTGCGACCACATCGTCGTGCTTTCTTCTGCACGCATGCCGTCGAGATACGCATCGGGCATGACGCCGCGATAGGTGGTGCGCCAGCTGTCGACACGCAACGCGGCGATCGCCGCCGCATCGTCAGCCGTCGCGCGGCGAAACGTGATTTCGGTCACGCGGCGCTGCTTTGCAAAACGTTCTTGACGGCCGCGACCACGTTCTCGACGGTAAAGCCGAAGTGCTTGAACAGTACGCCGGCCGGTGCCGACTCGCCGAAGGTGTCGATACCGACCACGCCGCCTTCAAGGCCGACGTATTTGTGCCAGAAGTCGGTGACGCCGGCTTCGATTGCCACGCGCGGCACGCCTTTGGTCAACACGCTGGCTTTATAGGCAGCATCCTGACGATCGAAAACGTCGGTCGACGGCATCGAGACGAGGCGAACCGCCACGCCGTGCTTGGTCAATTCGTCTGCTGCTTTGCCTGCCAGTTCGATTTCCGAGCCGGTGGCGATCAGGATGATTTGTGCGTTGGCTGCATCGCGCAGTACATAACCGCCACGTTTGATGTTGGCGATCTGTTCTGCAGTGCGTTCCTGGAACGGCAGGTTCTGGCGCGAGAAGATCAGCGTGCTCGGACCGTTGTGGCGTTTGACCGCTTGTTCCCAAGCGACAGCCGATTCGACCGTGTCGCATGGACGCCAGTTGTCCAGATTCGGAATCAGGCGCAGGCTCGATACGTGCTCGATCGACTGGTGCGTCGGGCCGTCTTCGCCGAGACCGATCGAGTCGTGCGTGAAGACGAACAGCGAACGGATCTTCATCAGCGCCGCCATGCGCAGTGCATTGCGGCTGTAGTCGGAGAACGTCAGGAAGGTTGCACCGAACGGAATGTAGCCGCCATGCAGGGCGATACCGTTCATGATGGCGCTCATGCCGAATTCGCGCACGCCGTAATTAATATGATTACCGGCCTGGTCGGCACGAACAGCAACGCATTCCTTCCAGTTGGTCAGGTTGGAACCGGTCAGGTCGGCCGAGCCGCCGAGGAATTCAGGCAGGCTTGGTGCATAGGCTTGAATAGCGTTCTGGCTGGCCTTGCGGGTGGCGATCGTTTCTTTCTTGTCGTTGCAGGCGGCAATGTAGTCGGTGACGATCTTGTCGAAATTGCTTGGCAGTTCGCCTTTCATGCGGCGTACCAGTTCGGTCGCCTGCTGCGGGAATTTTTCGCCGTAGGATTTCAGCAGTGCATTCCAGTCGCCTTGCGACTTGGCGCCTTTTACCTTGGCGTCCCATGCGGCATAGACGTCGTCGGCAACGACGAACGGCACATCGCTCCAACCCATCGCTTCGCGCGTGGCGGCGATTTCCTTGTCGCCCAATGCTGCGCCGTGCACATTGTGCGTGCCGGCCATGTTCGGCGAGCCTTTGCCGATCACGGTTTTGCAGCAGATCATCGTCGGCTTGTCGGATTTCTTCGCCTGCGCGATGGCGGCATTGACGGCATTCACGTCGTGACCGTCGACTGCGCGGATGACGTTCCAGCCATACGCTTCGAAACGTTTCGGGGTGTCGTCCTGGAACCAGCCTTCGACATGACCGTCGATCGAGATGCCGTTGTCGTCATACAGCGCGATCAGTTTCGACAGGCGCAGCGTGCCGGCCAGCGAACAGGCTTCGTGCGAAATGCCTTCCATCAGGCAGCCGTCGCCGAGCAATACGTACGTGTGGTGATCGACGACGTCGAAGCCCGGACGGTTGAATTCCGCTGCCAGCAGTTTTTCGGCGAGCGCCATGCCGACGGCATTGGTGATGCCCTGGCCGAGCGGACCGGTCGTCGTTTCGATACCTGGCGTGATATCGACTTCCGGATGGCCAGGCGTTTTCGAATGCAACTGGCGGAAGTTGCGAATCTCATCCATCGACAAGTCGTAACCGGTCAGGTGCAGCAGCGCGTAGTGCAGCATCGAGCCGTGGCCGTTCGACACGACGAAACGGTCGCGGTTGACCCATTTTGGATCGGCAGGGTTGTGCGAATAGTGATTCGACCACAGTGCGACGGCGATTTCCGCCATTCCCATCGGCATGCCGGGGTGACCGGAATTGGCCTTTTGTACTGCATCCATTGCCAGCGCACGGATTGCGTTGGCCATTTTGTTCGTCGGGAGCGTGGAAGTCATGTTTGAGTAGATGGCGAGTCGAATGGAATAGAATCAATGCAGGCATGCGTGCAGCGAAACCTCTTTGCTGCGAAGCCGCATATTTTACCAGAGTGAGGCCTCGGACTAAAATCGCGTTCCGGCTCTTTTCTGTGAAAAGGCATGCCGGATCGACAACTTACGGACAATTCATGCCTCGTTTTTACTGCCCGCAGCCGCTTGCCATCGGCGGCATCGTTACCTTGCCGGATCACGTCGCCCATCATGTGCAGGTGGTGCGCCTGACGATCGGCGACCGCATTACGCTGTTCAATGGCGAAGGCGGCGAATACACGGCGACCATTGCCACCATCGAAAAAAAGCGCGTCACGGCTGAAATCAAGCTGTTCGAACCGCGCGAAGTCGAACTGCCATACGCGATCACGCTGGCCCAGGCCTTGCCGGAAGCGTCGAAGATGGACTGGATCGTCGAAAAAGCCGTCGAACTCGGTGTGCACGCGATCCAGCCGCTGGCAGCGCAGCGTTGCGTGGTGCGTCTGTCTGCCGAACGCGCAGAAAAAAAACTGCAGCACTGGCAGGGCATCGTCATCGCGGCGTCCGAGCAAAGCGGGCGTAACCGCTTGACGAATATGGTGGAGCCGGTCGATTTCGGCCAGTGGACGCAACAACAGGATCTGCATGTGCGCGTCATGCTCAGCCCGCGCGCCGACCAGTCATTGTCCGATTGGGCACGCCATCACCCGCCGCAAACGGTGGCATTGATGATCGGACCGGAAGGCGGGTTCACCGACAGGGAAGAAGAGTTGGCGGTTGCGCAGGGCGTACTGATGCTGTCGATGGGACCGCGCGTGCTCCGCACGGAAACCGCCGGATTGGCCGCCGTGGCGGCGCTGAATGCGGTTTGGGGCGCGATGTAGACACCTTCGTGCCCGTCCGAAAGCGGTGAAAGCGCGGGTGAAAGCATTTATAATTCAAGGTTTTGCGACGGGTTCCCCGTCAAATTCCAGCCAATTCAATGAAGGTATTTCGCGGACTTCCCAATGCTGCATCGCGCGCACCGTGTGCGCTGGCGATCGGTAACTTCGACGGCGTGCATCGCGGGCATCAGGCGCTGCTGGCACGCCTGCGCGAAGTGGCGTCGAACATGGGGCTGGAATCCGCTGTGATGACTTTCGAGCCGCATCCGCGCGAATTTTTCGCCGCGCGTGCAGGCGATCCGTCGAAGGCGCCGAAGCGCATCGCCGGTCTGCGCGACAAGCTGGAATCGTTGTCTGCCGCGGGCGTCGATCGCGTGATCGTCGAACATTTCAATGCGCATTTCGCTTCGTTATCGCCACAGGAATTCGTCGAGAAGATTCTGGTGCAGGGTTTGCACGTCAAGTGGTTGATCGTCGGTGAGGATTTTTGTTACGGCGCCAAACGCGCGGGCAATGTGCAAACGCTGATCGAAGCGGGGCGCGAATACGGATTCGAGGTTGAATCGCAGCCGACCGTGACCAGTCACGGCGACCGCGTTTCATCATCGGCGATACGCGCTGCGCTGGAGAAGGGTGATTTCGCCCAGGCAGAGACGCTGCTCGGTCATCCGTATGCGATGAGCGGCCACGTCATTCACGGCAAGAAGCTGGGACGCACGATCGGTTTCCCGACGCTGAACATGCGCATCGGGCACAAGCATCCGGCGTTGTCGGGCATCTATATCGTGCAGGTACATGGACTGGATGCGCGGCCGTTGCCCGGTGTCGCCAGCATCGGGGTGCGACCGACAGTGGACGACAGCGGCCGCGTCTTGCTGGAGACGCATCTGTTCGACTATGCGCAACAATGCTATGGACGCTTGATCCGTGTGGAATTCCTGAAGAAGCTGCGCGACGAAGAAAAATACATCGATCTGCCGACACTGACTGCTGCAATCGAAGGTGATGCGGTGCAGGCGCGTGCTTATTTCAAGCAGATGGCCGATGCGGCAACTTCTGCGACCGACCGAATTTGACGACCGAACGCTTTACTTTCCGTTCGTTCGATCCAACGAATTTTTAAAAAGAAAATCCCATGTCCGACAAGCCAAACAAACCAGCCAAGTCCGAGGGCAAGGCAGACGGTAAGCAAAGCAGCAAGTATCCGGTCAACATGACCGATACGCCTTTCCCGATGCGTGGCGATCTCGCCAAGCGCGAACCGCAGTGGGTCAAGCAATGGCAGGATAAAAAGATCTATCAAAAAATCCGCGAAGCGTCGAAAGGCCGTCCGAAGTTCATCCTGCATGACGGCCCGCCATACGCGAACGGCGACATCCATCTGGGCCACGCGGTCAACAAGATACTGAAGGACATGATCGTCAAGACGCGTCAGTTCGACGGCTACGATGCACCGTACGTGCCGGGCTGGGATTGCCACGGCATGCCGATCGAAATCCAGATCGAAAAATTGTATGGAAAAGGCCTGCCGACCACTGAAGTCATGGCGAAGGCGCGCGCCTATGCGAACGAACAGGTCGAGAAACAGAAGAAGGATTTCATCCGTCTCGGCGTGCTCGGCGAATGGGATCGTCCGTACAAGACGATGGACTTCGGCAACGAAGCCGATGAAATCCGCGCGCTCGGCACGCTGATGGAAAAAGGCTACGTCTATCGCGGCCTGAAGCCGGTCAACTGGTGCTTCGATTGCGGTTCCGCACTGGCGGAAGCGGAAGTCGAATATCAGGACAAGCGCGATCCGGCGATCGACGTCGGCTTTCCGTTTGCGGAACCGGAGAAGGTTGCCAAGGCATTCGGCCTGCCAGCGTTGCCGGTTGAAAAAGGGTATGCGGTCATCTGGACCACGACACCGTGGACGATTCCATCCAATCAGGCGCTGAACGTGCATCCGGAACTGCGCTATGCGTTGGTCGAGACGACGCGCAATAACGAACCGCTGTTGCTGATCCTTGCTGCAGATCTGGTCGAAAGCGTGTTGCAGCGTTACGGCTTCGAGGGCAGGACGATTGCAACGTGCGACGGTGCGGCGCTGGAAGGCGTTCGCTTCAAGCATCCGTTCGCATCCGAAGATGCAGCGTACAATCGCACGGCGCCGATCTATCTGGCCGATTACGTCGCAGCCGATAGCGGCACCGGCATCGTGCACGCGGCACCGGCCTACGGTATCGAGGATTTCATCTCGTGCAAAAAGCACGGTTTGCGCGACGACGAAATCATCGCGCCGGTGATGGGCGACGGCAAATACGCATCGTGGCTGCCGTTCTTCGGCGGCATGACGATCTGGGAAGCGTCGAAACCGATTTGCGCCAAGCTGGAAGAAGTCGGCGCGCTGTTCAAGCTGGTCATGTTCGATCACAGCTACATGCATTGCTGGCGTCACAAGACGCCGATCATCTATCGCGCGACGTCGCAATGGTTCGCCGGCATGGACGTGATGCCGAAAAATCAGGGTGCGACGCTGCGTGAAACCGCATTGAGCGCGATCGAGGACACGCAATTCTTCCCGAGCTGGGGCAAGGCGCGTCTGCACGGCATGATCGCCAATCGTCCCGACTGGACCTTGTCGCGTCAGCGTCAATGGGGCGTGCCGATGGCGTTCTTCGTGCACAAGGAAACCGGCGACCTGCATCCGCGCACGCCCGAGTTGCTGGAACAGATTGCGCAACGCGTCGAACAGCACGGCATTGAAGCGTGGCAGGCACTCGATCCGAAGGAATTGCTCGGCGCCGACGCCGACATGTATCTGAAGAACAAGGACACGCTGGACGTCTGGTTCGATTCCGGCTGCACGCATCAAACGGTATTGCGCGGTTCGCACAAGGACGAACTGGCGTTCCCGGCCGACCTGTATCTGGAAGGATCGGATCAGCATCGCGGCTGGTTCCATTCGTCGCTGCTGACGGCGTCGATGCTGGATGGTCGTGCGCCGTACAAGGCGTTGCTGACGCACGGCTTCACCGTCGATGGCGAAGGCAAGAAGATGTCGAAATCGCTCGGCAACACGCTCGCGCCGCAAAAGATTTCCGACACGCTGGGCGCGGACATCCTGCGTCTGTGGATCGCATCGACCGATTATTCCGGCGAGCTGTCGATCTCGGATGAAATCCTGAAACGCGTGACCGAAAGCTATCGCCGCATCCGCAATACGCTGCGCTTCCTGATGTCGAACACGTCGGATTTCGACGCGAAGAAGGATCTGGTGCCGGTTGCCGACATGCTGGAAATCGATCGTTACGCGATTGCACAGATGAACGCGATGCAGGCCGAGATTCTGGCGCATTACAAGATCTACGAATTTCATCCGGTGGTCGCCAAGCTGCAAGGCTACTGCTCGGAAGACCTCGGCGGCTTCTATCTCGATATCCTGAAGGATCGCCTGTACACCAGCGGTGTCACGTCGCACGCACGTCGTTCGGCGCAAAGCGCGATCTGGTATCTGACGCAATCGCTGTTGCGTCTGATGGCACCGATCCTGTCGTTCACGGCGGAAGAAGCATGGACCATCTTTGCCGGTGCAGATGCAGGGGATACGATCTTCACGCAAACGAACTATGTGCTGCCGCCTGTATCGGACAGCACAGCCCTGCTGGCGAAATACGCGGCATTGCGCGAAGTGCGTAATGACGTGACCAAGCAACTGGAAGAAGTGCGTGTTGCCGGTGGCATCGGATCGTCGCTGCAGGCAGAAGTTGAAGTGAAAGCCAGCGGTGACAAGTTCGATCTGCTGAACAGCCTGGACGACGATCTGAAGTTCGTGCTGATCACGTCTCAGGCGAAAGCTGTCAAGGTTGCCACGCCGGAAGAAGAATCCGTCACCGTCACGCCGTCAGGCGCGCAGAAATGCGAACGCTGCTGGCACTATCGTCCTGCAGTGGGTGCGCATGCCGAACACCCGGGGCTGTGCGACCGTTGTGTGGACAATCTGTTCGGCAACGGCGAGAAACGTCGTTACGCTTGAAGTAAAGCTGGATGCGGGACCGATGCAAACGCGCCGCTTCGGTTGGTCGAAGCGGTTTCATGACTTGGCAGGATGGATATCACATGGTTTTCAAACGCAAGACAAATACATTCGGCAGTTCCGGCACCAGCATCATGCCGTGGCTTGGTGTTGCACTCATCGTGATCCTGCTGGACCAGGTTACCAAGATCGCGATCTCGCGTCTGTTCGTGTACGGTGAATCGCAACCGGTGACATCCTTTTTCAATCTGGTTCTTGTCTACAACAAGGGTGCGGCATTCAGTTTCCTGGCCACCGAAACTGGCTGGCAGCGTTATTTCTTCACCGCGATGGGTATTGCAGCGGCGGTGTTCATCATCTACCTGTTGCACAAGCATGCCGGCCAGCGGCTCTTCAGCTGGGCGCTGTCGCTGGTGTTGGGCGGTGCCATTGGCAATGTGATTGACCGGATGCTGCACGGCCACGTGATCGATTTCCTCGATGTGCATGTCGGCGGCTGGCATTGGCCGGCTTTCAATATTGCCGACAGTGCGATCTGCATCGGCGCAGTATTGTTCATCTACGACGAGTTGCGCCGGGTCGGCAAATAGGCGCCCGCAGGATTTGAACTGATACACTAGCCCGCGACATCTTCAGGAGCCTTCGAATGGATCTTGCCGGTAAAAAAATCGTGCTGGGACTGACCGGCGGCGTTGCCTGCTACAAGGCAGCAGAATTGACGCGTGCGCTCGTCAAGGCCGGCGCTTCGGTGCAAGTGGTGATGACGAATGCGGCGACGCATTTCATCACGCCGGTGACGATGCAGGCACTGTCCGGCAATCCGGTCGTGACAGATCAATGGGATGCGCGCGTCGCCAACAACATGCCGCACATCGATCTGACACGCGGTGTCGATGCGATCGTGATCGCGCCATGCTCCGCCGATTTCATTTTCAAACTGGCACATGGCGCCTGCGACGATCTGCTGTCGACACTGTGCGTCGCACGTCACGAATCGCTGCCGTTGCTGATTGCTCCGGCGATGAATGTCGAGATGTGGCAGAACCCGGCGACGCGTCGCAATGTTGCGCAAGTGAAAGCCGATCGCATTGCGGTGCTTGGCCCGGACGCCGGTGACCAGGCATGCGGTGAGACAGGCATGGGCCGTATGCTGGAGCCTGAACAGTTGCTGGAAGAAATCGTCGCCTGTTTCCAGCCGAATCTGCTGGTCGGCAAGAGCGTGATGATCACCGCCGGACCGACGTTCGAGCCGATCGATCCGGTGCGCGGCATCACCAATCTGTCATCGGGAAAAATGGGTTATGCCCTCGCACGCGCGGCGCGTGAAGCGGGGGCCGACGTCACATTGGTTTCCGGACCGACGGCGCTGGATGCGCCGCATGGCGTGCATCGCATCAACGTGCAGACGGCCGAGCAGATGCATGACGTCGTGATGTCGCGCGTTTCTTCGCAGCATGTCTTCATCGCCGTCGCCGCCGTGGCCGACTGGCGCGTCAAGAATGTCAGCGCGCAAAAGATCAAGAAGGACGCGAGCGGCAATGCGCCGGCGCTGGAGTTCGAGCAGAATGCCGATATTCTTGCTGCCGTTGCTGCACTGGAAAAACGTCCGTATTGCGTCGGCTTCGCTGCCGAATCGGAAAACCTTGCCGAATACGGCGACGCCAAACGCAAGAAGAAAAACATCCCGCTGCTGGTCGGCAACATCGGTCACCAGACTTTCGGCCAGGACGACAACGAACTGATGCTGTTCGACGAAAAAGGCCATCTGCCGTTGCCGCGCGCCGACAAGCAGACGCTTGCGCGGCAGTTGATCGGCGAAATTGCACAGCGCCTGGCTGACTGATTTGCGTCATCACAATTAATTTCTCATCCTCTATTCCTGCCTGATGAAAACCATTGACGTCAAAATCCTCGATCCGCGCATGAAAGAACAGATGCCTGCCTACGCAACCCAGGGCAGTGCAGGCCTCGATCTGCGCGCCTGTCTCGATGCACCGCTCACGATTCAGCCGGGCGAAACGCATCTGGTTCCGACAGGTCTGGCGATTCACATTGCCGATCCGGGTTATGCGGCAATGATCCTGCCGCGCAGCGGCATGGGCCACAAGCACGGCATCGTGCTCGGGAACCTAGTCGGCCTGATCGACTCCGATTACCAGGGCCAGTTGATGGTCTCCACGTGGAATCGCGGACAAACCGAGTTCACGCTGAATCCGATGGAACGCCTGGCGCAGCTCGTGATCGTTCCGGTAATGCAGGTCGGTTTCAATGTGGTCGATGACTTCGATGCCAGCGAGCGCGGTGCCGGCGGATTCGGCAGCACCGGCAAACACTAATTTTCAGGAGAAGATTTCATGCAAGGCCTGCTTCATCCCTTCCTGTTTCAATTGAAGCGTGCGCCTTTAGTCAAGGCTGCGCTGCTTCCCGTCCTGTTTCCTGCTGCATTGCTGCTGGCTGGCTGCAGCACGGTTTCTCTCGATACACCGACCGGCGCAGCAGCGGGTTCAGGCAGCGATTCACCGCAATTGCAGATGTTGCGGACGATAACGTCGCAACAGGATCGCCTGTATCGTGTTGCAGCGCCCCTGCTGGTCAATAACACGTCGCTGTGCAAGGGCAATGTACGCAATCTGATCGGCTTCAGTGCCAAGACCAAATATTCTTATTCGGAAGACTATGTCGGTGCTGCCACTGCACTCGGACTTGAAGAGCGTCTGAAAGTGACCGGTGTGCTGAACGACAGCGGGGCCGCTCGTGCAGGCGTCAAGCGCGGCGATATCCTGACGTCGGTGCAGGATCAGCCGATGCCGCAAGGACCGAATGCGGAGCGCCAGGCGGCTTCCGTTCTCGGTCCCTTGGTCGGCAGCCGTTCGAATGTCAAACTCGGATTGAGCCGTAACGGCAGCCCGCTGTCGGTGAATGTGCCGTTGACGCAAGCTTGCGGTTTCGGTATCGAACTGGGCAATGTCGATAGCGTCAATGCCTATTCCGATGGTCGCCGCGTACTGGTGACGCGCGGCATGCTGAATTTTGCGCGCAACGATACGGAAGTCGCCTATGTGCTGGCGAAGGAACTCGCGCACAATGCACTGGGTCATTCGACACGTCAGCAGATGAGCGCCACTGTCGGCGGCATCATCGACAACATGACGCGCGTAACGCCTGACACGAGCATGTTGAGCGGTACTGCGGGCGTGAAGCCCATGCCGCAGGAACTCGATGCAGCCGCCGACACGCTGGCGTTGTATATGCTGGCACGATCGGGTTACAGCATCGATGGCGCGGCGGCATTCTGGCAGCGTCTGGCCGATCAATATCCGGTGACGGTGTTGAATGGTTACACAGCGGTTCATCCGGCGACCGCTTACCGCCTTGCAGCGATTCGCAAGACTGCGGATGAGATCAAGGCGAAACAGAAAGCGAAGAAGACCCTGAC
>NZ_DATMTD010000038.1:0-6704 GCF_035565035.1 Oxalicibacterium sp.
AATTGAAAACCCCGGACCTGACCGCTGCCGATCTGGAAGCGGCCGTCCGCACGATCGCCGGTTCCGCGCGTTCGATGGGTATCACGGTGGAGGGTCTGTAATGGCTAAGTTATCCAAACGCGTCAAGGCAATCAAAGCCAAGGTCGATCGCACCAAAGCCTATCCGTTCGACAACGCTGTCGCGCTGATCAAGGAATGCGCATCGGCCAAGTTCGACGAATCGATCGACATTTCCGTGCAACTGGGCGTTGACGCCAAGAAGTCGGACCAGGTTGTGCGCGGCTCCGTTGTGCTGCCAGCCGGCACCGGTAAGACCGTCCGCGTTGCTGTTTTCGCAAGCGGTGAAAAGGCCGAGCAGGCGAAAGCCGCCGGTGCAGACATCGTCGGCATGGAAGATCTGGCTGACCGCATCAAGGCGGGCGACATGCCTTTTGATATCGTCATCGCGTCCCCAGATACGATGCGTATCGTCGGTACCTTGGGCCAAATCCTCGGCCCGCGCGGCATGATGCCGAACCCGAAAGTCGGCACGGTTACGCCGGACGTCGCGGGTGCGGTCAAGAATGCGAAAGCCGGTCAGGTGCAATACCGTACTGACAAGGCTGGCATCATCCACGCCACGATCGGCCGCAAGTCGTTCTCGGACGAAGCGCTGAAATCCAACCTGCTGGCTTTGATCGACGCCTTGAACAAGGCCAAGCCGGCAACCAGCAAAGGCGTATACCTGCGCAAGGTTTCGCTGTCGTCGACGATGGGTGCAGGTGTGCGCATCGATCAAACGACGCTGAGCGCCTAAGTATCAGAATCAAGTCCCGTCGCGTGCGGCGGGCGCATCTTTGGGCTGAAGCCGTTATTTCTTTTGCGGGACAAAGTTAAGCGTAGCGATACGCTGTCCCCAGCTGATTAAAGGGCTTCAGGCAATCAAAGACCGTTGGGCGGCGTGCATGCAGGATGGTGCACAAAGGTAAACGTCGAATCGGCAACGATCGATACCCAGCGCAGATGGTGTACCCGAACAAGTTTTGCAGCTCTCTTGCTGGTTTTGCCAGTATGGACTCCTAACTTCGGACGCCGTGTTCGAACCGATGCAAGGCAGGCAGCCAATCATGGCTGCGCAGGAGCCGAGCATCATTTTTGGAGGTTGATCTTGAGTCTCAATCTGAATGACAAAAAGGCCGTCGTTGCGGAGATCTCTGCCAAGGTAGCATCGGCACAGACCATCGTCGTGGCCGAATATCGTGGCATCCAGGTTGGTAACTTGACACAACTGCGCGCCAAAGCGCGTGCCGAAGGCGTGTACCTGCGCGTGTTGAAAAACACGCTCGCTCGTCGCGCTGTCGAAGGCACTGCGTTTGCTGGTCTCGCCTCCGAAATGACCGGTCCGTTGATTTATTCGATCTCGGACGATGCCGTTGCAGCAGCAAAAGTCATCAGCGACTTTGCCAAAACCAACGACAAGCTGGTCGTCAAGGCAGGCAATTACGCAGGCAAACCGCTCGATAAGGCGGGTGTTGCAGCGTTGGCCAACATTCCGAGCCGTGAAGTCCTCATTGCCCAGCTTATGGGCATCATGCAGGCTCCGGTTTCCGGCTTTGCACGTGGCTTGGCTGCTCTGGCAGCCAAAAAAGAAGCAGAAGCGGCGTAATTCCGCGTCATTCGCGGGCTGTTTCGGTTTCTGTCAAACCAATCTCGATGGTATTCAACAAAATTTAGGAGTTTCACATGGCAATTAGCAAAGACGACATCCTGGAAGCCGTAGGCGCGATGTCCGTAATGGATCTGAACGATCTGGTTAAAGCATTCGAAGAAAAATTCGGCGTGTCCGCAGCTGCAATGGCCGTTGCTGGTCCAGCAGGCGGCGCAGCAGGTGGCGCAGCAGCAGCTGAAGAACAAACCGAATTCACGGTTGTTCTGTCCGAAGTTGGCGCAAACAAAGTCGGCGTCATCAAGGCAGTTCGCGAAATCACCGGTCTGGGCCTGAAAGAAGCCAAGGATCTGGTCGACGGTGCACCGAAGCCAGTCAAAGAAGGCATCGCCAAAGCAGACGCAGAAGCAGCGAAGAAAAAACTGGAAGAAGCTGGCGCGAAAGCAGATCTCAAGTAATTTTGATTTCTGCGCCCGTCGCATCTTTGTAGTACCCGAGTCAAAGCACGGAACTGCCCGGAAGGGCGGTTCGGCTTTGGCTCCTTTGTCGTTTTTGAGCGTTGGCGGCAAGCCCGATCGACTTGATGTAATCTGGTGAGCTCTTTGCGTTTTTCGAGGACCGAAATTTGAGGTTTTAATGCACGAATGGCAATTTTGCGCCATTGCAAGCATTGAGCCCTGAAATCTCCATCCTTTCCCCCTGTCACTCACGGAGTGTCCATGCACTACTCATTTACTGAGAAGAAGCGCATTCGCAAGTCGTTTGCGAAACGCGCTAACGTCCACAACGTTCCGTTCCTGCTTGCCACGCAGCTCGAGTCATACCTGAGCTTCCTGCAAGCGGACAAAATCCCGTCCCAACGCAAGAATGAAGGCTTGCAATCCGCTTTTTCGTCGATTTTCCCTATCGTGTCGCACAATGGTTTTGCGCGCCTCGAATTCCTGTCGTATGTACTCGGCGATCCGCCGTTCGACGTCAAGGAATGCCAGCAGCGCGGCCTGACCTACGCATCGCCATTGCGCGCCAAGGTGCGCCTGGTGATCCTGGACAAGGAATCGCCGACCAAGCCGGTCGTGAAGGAAATGAAGGAGCAGGAAGTCTACATGGGCGAATTGCCGCTGATGACGACCACCGGTTCCTTCGTGATCAACGGTACTGAGCGTGTGATCGTGTCACAGTTGCATCGTTCGCCGGGCGTGTTCTTTGAACATGACCGCGGCAAGACGCACTCGTCCGGCAAGCTGCTGTTTTCGGCGCGCATCATTCCTTACCGCGGTTCGTGGCTCGATTACGAATTCGACCCGAAAGACATTCTGTTCTTCCGTGTCGACCGCCGCCGCAAGATGCCGGTCACGATCCTGCTGAAAGCAATCGGCATGACGCCGGAGCAGATTCTCGAAAACTTCTTCGTCTTCGATAACTTTAAGCTGCGTGAAGAAGGCGCGGAAATGGAATTCGTCGCCGAGCGTCTGCGCGGAGAGGTTGCGCGTTTCGACATCGCCGACAAGTCGGGCAAGGTGCTGGTTGCGAAAGACAAGCGTATCAACAGCAAGCATGTCCGCGATATTGAAGGCGCGGGCATCAAGCACATTTCGGTGCCGGAAGACTATCTGCTGGGACGCGTATTGGCGAAGAACATCGTCGACGGCGATACCGGCGAAGTGATCGCCAATGCCAACGACGAGTTGACCGAAGACGTGCTGGCCAAACTGCGCGAAGCCAAGGTCGACAGCATCCAGACGCTGTATACGAACGACCTGGATCAGGGCGCCTACATTTCGCAAACCTTGCGCATTGACGACACCGCCGACCAGATGGCTGCGCGCGTCGCGATCTACCGCATGATGCGTCCGGGCGAACCGCCAACCGAGGATTCGGTGGAAGCGCTGTTCAACGGCCTGTTCTATAACGCCGATCGTTACGATCTGTCGGCAGTTGGCCGCATGAAGTTCAACCGCCGCGTCGGCCGCGACGAGCTGACCGGTCCGATGACGCTGTCGAATGACGACATCCTGGCCGTGATCAAAATCCTGGTCGAGCTGCGCAATGGCCGCGGCGAAGTCGACGATATCGATCACCTTGGTAATCGCCGCGTGCGTTGCGTTGGCGAACTGGCGGAAAACCAGTTCCGTGCCGGCTTGGTGCGTGTCGAGCGCGCTGTCAAGGAACGTCTCGGCCAAGCCGAGGCTGACAACCTGATGCCGCATGACCTGATCAATTCCAAGCCGATCTCGGCAGCGATCCGCGAATTCTTCGGTTCCTCGCAGCTGTCGCAGTTCATGGACCAGACCAACCCGCTGTCCGAGATCACGCACAAGCGTCGCGTCTCCGCACTGGGTCCTGGCGGTCTGACCCGCGAGCGCGCAGGCTTCGAGGTGCGCGACGTGCACCCGACGCACTACGGCCGCGTGTGCCCGATCGAAACGCCGGAAGGCCCGAACATCGGTCTGATCAACTCGCTGGCATTGTATGCACGCCTGAACGAGTACGGCTTCCTCGAAACGCCGTACCGCAAGGTTGAAAACAGCAAGGTCACGAACCAGATCGATTACCTGTCGGCGATCGAAGAAGGCCGTTACATCATCGCCCAGGCGAACGCGACGATCGACAAATCCGGTCAGCTGTCCGATGAACTGGTGTCGGCACGTGAAGCCGGCGAAACCATCCTGGTCTCGCCTGAGCGCGTCCAGTACATGGACGTGGCGCCGGGTCAGGTCGTGTCGGTTGCAGCTTCGCTGATTCCGTTCCTCGAACACGATGACGCGAACCGCGCATTGATGGGTGCCAACATGCAACGCCAGGCTGTCCCTTGCCTGCGCCCTGAAAAAGCATTCGTCGGTACCGGTATCGAACGTACTGTTGCAGTCGACTCCGGCACCACGGTGCAGGCGTTGCGCGGCGGTGTGGTCGATTACATCGACGCAGGCCGCGTCGTGATTCGTGTCAATGACGATGAAGCGGCAGCGGGCGAAGTCGGTGTCGACATCTACAACCTGATCAAGTACACGCGTTCGAACCAGAACACCAACATCAACCAGCGTCCGATCGTGCAAGTGGGCGATCGCGTTGCACGCGGCGACGTGATCGCCGACGGCGCATCGACCGACCTGGGTGAACTGGCGCTGGGTCAGAACATGCTCGTGGCATTCATGCCGTGGAACGGATACAACTTCGAAGATTCGATCCTGATCTCGGAGAAAGTCGTGGCTGACGATCGCTACACCTCGATTCACATCGAAGAGCTGTCGGTCGTCGCACGTGACACCAAGCTGGGCGCAGAAGAAATCACGCGCGATATCTCGAACCTGGCTGAAAACCAGCTGGCGCGTCTGGATGAGTCCGGCATCGTTTACATCGGTGCAGAAGTCACCGCTGGCGACACGCTGGTCGGTAAAGTGACGCCGAAGGGTGAAACGCAGCTGACGCCGGAAGAGAAACTGCTGCGCGCGATCTTCGGTGAAAAAGCATCTGACGTGAAAGATACGTCGCTACGCGTTCCATCCGGCATGGTCGGGACCGTCATCGACGTGCAAGTCTTCACGCGTGAAGGTATCCAGCGTGACAAGCGCGCGCAACAGATCATCGACGATGAACTGCAGCGCTATCGCCTGGATCTGAACGACCAGCTGCGTATCGTCGAAGGCGATGCTTTCCAGCGTCTGGAAAAAATGCTGATCGGCAAAGTGGTCAACGGCGGTCCGAAGAAGATCGCCAAGGGCGCCAAGATCACCAAGGACTATCTGGCTGACCTGGACAAATACCACTGGTTCGACATTCGTCCTGCTGACGACGACGCAGCGAACGCGCTGGAAGCGATCAAGGAATCGATCGCCGAGAAGCGCCACCAGTTCGACCTCGCTTTCGAAGAGAAGCGCAAGAAGCTGACGCAAGGCGACGAACTGCCGCCAGGCGTGCAGAAGATGGTCAAGGTTTACCTCGCGGTCAAGCGTCGCCTGCAGCCTGGCGACAAGATGGCAGGTCGTCACGGCAACAAGGGTGTGGTGTCGCGCATCGTGCCGGTCGAAGACATGCCATACATGGCAGACGGTACGCCGGCTGACATCGTGCTGAATCCGCTGGGCGTGCCGTCGCGTATGAACGTCGGTCAGGTGCTGGAAGTTCACTTGGGTTGGGCGGCAAAAGGTTTGGGTCTGCGTATTGGTGAAATGCTGAAGGCGCAGGCAAAGGCAGCCGAACTGCGTAAATTCTTGAAAACGATTTACAACGAATCCGGCAAATCCGAAGACCTCGATAGCTTCTCCGATGACGAGATCCTGGAACTGGCAAGCAACTTGAAATATGGCGTGCCGTTCGCAACGCCGGTGTTCGATGGCGCGCACGAAGATGAGATCCGCCGCATGCTGGATCTGGCATACCCGGATCACATCGCCAAGCAGCTCGGCATGACGCCTTCGAAGAACCAGGTCACGATGTACGACGGGCGCACCGGTGAAGCGTTTGAGCGCACCGTCACTGTCGGTTACATGCACGTGCTGAAGCTGCACCATCTGGTCGACGACAAGATGCACGCGCGTTCGACCGGTCCTTACTCGCTGGTTACGCAGCAACCGCTGGGCGGCAAAGCGCAGTTCGGCGGTCAGCGTTTCGGCGAAATGGAAGTCTGGGCGCTGGAAGCTTACGGTGCATCGTACGTGCTGCAAGAGATGCTGACCGTGAAGTCGGACGACGTGAACGGCCGTACCAAGGTGTACGAAAACCTGGTCAAGGGCGATCACGTGATCGACGCCGGCATGCCGGAATCCTTCAACGTGTTGGTGAAGGAAATCCGCTCGCTGGGTATCGACATTGACCTCGAAAGAGATTAAGTCGCGCTGGACAGACGCCTTGTTGATTGTGGGACAGAGTTTGTGAGTCGCGAAGGCGGCGAATTACTCTGTCCCCAACTAATGGTCCGGTTTGTGGGACAGAGTTTGTGAGCCGCGAAGGCGGCGAATTACTCTGTCCCCAACTGACTAGGAAGACGTTCAAGTTTCAGCGGAATTCAGCAGTACAAAAGATTCAGAAGTAAGCAGCAAAGAATTGTCATCTGTCCCGGTAT
>NZ_DATMTD010000039.1:0-11971 GCF_035565035.1 Oxalicibacterium sp.
CTCATGGCGGCGTTTTCTTTGCCCGCAGCCGCCCAGAGCGCGGGAGACAATATTGTCAATCTGGGGTGGTTTCATCTGTATACGGACGATTCCAGCAAACCTTTGAGTTTCAGCCAGCCGGGTATTGGTGCGATACCTAACAGCGGCTCCTCCGTCGGTGATGCCGATACTGTTGGCCTGGCTTTCACGCACTTCTTTACCGACAACTTCGCACTGACGCTGGACGCGGGTGTTCCACCAAAATTTAACCTGAAGGGCGAAGGTTCATTAGAATCATTAGGCCATCTTGGCAGCGCCAAACAATGGAGTCCGGCCATTCTTGCGAAGTGGTATTTCGGTCAGGCGGAAGATAAATGGCGGCCGTTCGTTGGCATTGGTGCAACCCACGTCTGGTACACAAGTGTCAAGCTGTCACCTGCCTTGCAAGCTCGTGTGACGCCACCGGTATTGGGCGGCCCGGGCTCAGCATCGGCCGACTTGAGTTCCTCGTGGGCTCCAGTCGCAAACATCGGTGTGACTTACAACCTCGACAAGAGATGGTCGATCGGCTTTTCCCTGTCCTACATTCCGCTGGAAACGGATGCAGAAATCACTGGCAGGAATGCAGCAGGCACCGTGATCACACGGTCTCGCACCAAACTGACACTCGACCCTTACGTCAGCTTCCTCTCGGTCGGCTATAAATTCTGACCATCACAAATCCGGCGACTTTCCCCGTCGCCGGTTTTTTAGCGCCTCTGTCTGGCCGCTGCCAGTCGACTTCCAAAAAATTCGGGCTTTGCCACTCCGACGCTAGTACTCTTCGTGAACGGCTATCGTTTTGCAAAAAACAGCCGATATACATCATAACAACGCCAATTTATATGGCGAGGCATGCGACCGCTTAGGGGAGATCAGGTGGCGACAGGCACTAAAAGCGCTTAATACGCTGATAAAAGCGCGTTTAATTGTGGCCACCATCATTCATCGTTACTCCCATATCCGGTTATTATGTTTCCCGTACGGAATGATTCAATACCGCAATCTAGCTTGTGAATGGATGTAGTGATGAACCGCCTCATACGATATTTCTCCAGGCTCGGAGTGGGAGCGAAGCTTTCCACCATTTCGTTTTTTATGATTGCGCTGCTTCTCGGCATATTCGTCTGGGCAAACGGCCGCGCGACCACGGATCTGCTCGAGCGCTCTGCTGCCGACGAGGTCAATGCAAAAAGTCGTCTGATAATTGGCATGACGCGTGATCCATCGATGATCAAAGACCGTTTGCTGTCGCTCAAAGTCGGCAAGACTGGTAGCTACTATGTGCTCGACGCGAGCAGTGGCAGCGATTTCGGCAAGCTGGTCATTGCGGCCAAACGCGAAGGCCAGAACATCCTCACCGACAAGGACATCGACGGTCGCAACTTCATCAAGGAAATACTGGATCGCAAGGACGGCGTGATTCGCTATCGTCCGGCCACCTCAGGTGCAGCCGAACGCATGGCGATCTTCACTTACTTCAAGGATCGCAACTGGGTTGTTGTCGGCGAAACCGATGCGAACGAGTTCTCGCGCGAAGCCACCTCGCTGCGTAATCTGTCTGCACTGGCGGCACTGATTGCATTACTGATCCTCGCCGCATTGCTGTATGCCGTCATCCGAAAAATGATTGACCGGCCGTTGGCGCAAGCCACCCACGTGGCCCGGCAACTTGCTGCGGGGGATCTGACGACGCGCATCGAAACCGATCGACGTGACGAAATCGGCCAGTTGCTGACCGCCATCAACGGCATCGGCCAGGGACTGGCCAACGTGGTCTGGCACATCCGCCGCGGTACCGAGATGCTGGCAACCGCCACGCACGAAATCGCCGACGGCAATCTCGATCTGTCGTCGCGCACCGAACAGCAAGCCGGTGCGCTGGAAGAAACCGCATCGGCAATGGAAGAGATGACATCGACCGTCAAGGAAAATGCCGCCAATGCCACCGAAGCCAATCAGCTGGCACGCACCGCATCGGAAGTCGCGGTCAAAGGTGGCAAGGTCGTTGGCGAAGTCGTCAACACGATGGATTCGATCAATGCGTCGTCCAAGAAAATCGTCGACATCATTTCCGTTATCGACGGCATCGCGTTCCAGACCAGCATCCTTGCATTGAACGCAGCAGTGGAAGCAGCCCGTGCCGGCGAACAGGGCAAGGGGTTTGCCGTCGTCGCCGGCGAAGTACGCAGTCTGGCGCAACGCAGTTCAACCGCTGCGCGCGAAATCAAGACGCTGATCGAGGATTCCGTCAGCAAGGTGCAGGATGGCAGCCGGCTGGTTGCGAATGCCGGCACGACGATGACGGAAGTCGTCGACAGCATCCAGCGCGTCAACGCCATCATGACGGAAATCAGTACGGCCAGTCGAGAACAGAGTAGCGGCATCGAACAGATCAATCAGGCGATTGTCCAAATGGATCAGGTCACGCAGCAGAATGCTGCGCTGGTCGAGGAAGCGGCTGCCGCTGCAGAAGCGCTGCAGAACCAGACCACGGAACTGAACAACGTTGTTGGCATCTTTACCATCAAGAGCGGCAGCCACGGTTCGATGGATGAAGCGCGAGACATGGTCGGCAAGGCGATCGAAGCCATGCATGAACATGGTCGCGAGAAAGCCTTTGCCGACATCAGCAACAAGCTCGGTCCTTACTGCGATCGCGATCTGTATGTCGTTGTCTACGACATGCACGGCCGAAACCTTGCTCACGGTGCCAACCCTGCATTGATCGGCAAAGACCTGATCGATGCAAAGGACGGCGCCGGCAATCTGTATGTGCGCGAGCGCATCAAGATCATTACGGAAAGAGGCAAGGGCTGGCAGGACTACATGTTCCTCAACCCGATTTCCAAGCAGGTCGAAGCGAAGTCGATGTATCTCGATCGTTATGAAGATTTGATCATCGGCTGCGGCGTCTACAAAACCTGATCTCATGTGCCGCGGCGCACATTGCAGAAGGTGCGCATCGTGCTAAGCTGGAACCGTCATTCTTCGAGAAGAGGTTGCCATGGCTGAAAGAAAACTGAGCACGCAGGAATTTCTGGATGAACTCAATCGCAATCTGAAGGAGCATCCGGGTTATGAAGACTGGATGCAGTTTGTCCCGCCGCCTGAAGGTGTCGAGCCCGACACGATTGAAGGATTTGAACGTGCCGGACCGCAACCACGTCATTCATTGTATGACCTCGTTGCACTGAAGGTCGGTGAAGCGTTCGAGATGTTTCCGAAATAAGAGGGTGACAGCCTGCATCGCGCAGGCTGCATGACGTTACCGCAATACTTACACCAGAATGCCGCGCGCGTAGGCCCAGTTTGCCTGCGGATGCGGCCGTTCCTCGTGGTCGTCCAGTAAATACGCTTCGGTAATTTCTCGCGGGAAGTATTCGAGATGTACCCAGAAATTCTGCGTTGTGCCGCGATAATTGGCCGATGACGTTTCGCCTGAAATCGAATCCTGGTACCAGACGACACGCAACTGGTTCAGCTCCACTTTTTTCATTTTGATCCCCGTCAGCACACTGTTTTTATTGTACGCCGCGCGATAAGGTGTCGCCACATGTCACCGCATGCGAAGCTTTTCAGAATACTTTCTCTTCGCAAATAAAAAATCCGCACAATCTGCATTGCACGGATTCCTGTTTTGAATGCGCCGCTATCCGAGTGCAACGCTTTCACTAGTGCGCAAGCTTGTCGATGATGTTCGATGTACTGCGGCCGGGCACGACGTCGACCAATGCGACGCGGCCACCCCAGGATTTGACTTCCTTGCCGCCGACCACCTGGTCTTCCGTATAGTCACTGCCCTTGACCAGAATGTCCGGCCGAACTGCATTGATCAAATTCAGCGGTGTGTCTTCGCCGAATAAAATGACGGCATCAATTGCTTCCAGTCCGGCGAGCACGCGCGCGCGATCGGCTTCGTGAATCACCGGCCGCGTCGGGCCTTTCAAAGTGCGCACCGAAGCATCGGTGTTCAAACCCAGCACCAGGCGATCACCCATCTTGCGGGCAGCTTCCAGGTACGTCACATGACCGGCATGCAACAGATCGAAACAGCCATTGGTGAATACGATCTTCTGCCCGCTTGCACGCCACGCATCGGCTTGCGCCTTCAGGCTATCCAGATCATGAATCTTGTTGACTTGCGCGGTCGAACCCTGCGCGATCAGTTCATGCAGCAATTCTTCACGCGTGATCGGCACAGTGCCGACCTTGCCGACCACGATACCGGCAGCGATGTTCGCCAGTTGCAACGCTTCCGTATGCGTCAATCCGGCGATCATGCCTGCGGCGAGCGTGGCAATAACGGTGTCACCGGCACCGGATACATCGAATACCTGCTTGGCGGTGGCAGAAATATGCTGCGTGTGTGTCGCATCGATAATCGAAATGCCTTCTTCGCCTCGCGTCATTGCGAGGAATTCCAGTTCCAGCGACTGCTGCAGTGCGGTGGCGGCGGCCAGCAATGCCTGATTGTCTTTCGGATCGACCTTGCACGCCTCGGCAGTTTCGCGCTTGTTCGGCGTCAGGGCGGTCGCACCGCGATATTTGCTGAAGTCGAGACCTTTCGGATCGACCAGCACCTTGATCTTCAGCTGGCGACAACGTGCGATCACTTTTTCGCACAGCGTTGTGCTCAACACGCCCTTTGCATAGTCGGAAAGGATGACAACAGCCGGTTGCTGTTCGATCTGTTGCAGCACGAGATCGAACAACTGCTGTGTTTCTTCCGCACTGATCGGTGCGCGACTCTCCTGATCGAGCCGCATCATTTGCTGATGCCCGCCGAGGATGCGTGTCTTGGTCGTCGTCGGACGATGTGCGGACTGCAGAATGCCGGATGGTGCGATACCGATCGCGGACAACATGTCGGACAACGTTTTGCCATCGGTGTCATTACCCGTGCAGCCCGCAATACGGGTAACGACACCGAGTCTGGCGAGATTGGCCGCAACGTTCGCAGCGCCGCCGACGCGATCGTAATGCTGCTTCAGCAATACGATCGGAACCGGCGCTTCGGGAGAAATACGCTCGACTTCACCGATCAGGTAACGATCCAGCATCAGGTCGCCAATGACCAGCGCCCACGCTTTATCGTTTCTGGCAGCGAGCTTGTTGCGAACAACGTCGAGCAATTGCGCGTGCATGGCCTTACTCCACATCCATGATTTCGCACACGCTGTGCGCAATAAACAGATGTGCTTCCTGGATGCGCGCCGTTTCCTTCGATGGCATGACCAGCGCGTAATCGCACATATCCGCCAGCTTGCCGCCGCTGCCGCCGGAGAAAAGAACCGTAATGGCACCAATCTGCTTCGCCACTTCGATTGCTTTGACCACGTTGCCGCTGTTACCCGAGGTTGAAATACCGACGACGACGTCCTGCGGGTCACATAGCGCTTCTACCTGACGCGAGAAAACATAGTCGAAACCGTAATCATTGCCGACCGCGGTCAGGATCGATGTGTCCGTCGTCAACGCAATCGCCGGCAAGCCACGTCGTTCACGCTTGTAGCGACCGACAATTTCTGCGGCGATGTGTTGCGAATCGGCCGCGCTGCCGCCGTTGCCCATCAGCAGGATCTTGTTGCCGCGCTGCAGGCACTCACGCATCACCTGGCCCACCGTGTCGATTTGCGGCAGCAGGGATTCCAGCTGCTTCATCACGTTCTGGTGATCATTCAGCGCGTTGCGCAAAAGTTCGAGATTGTTCATGGTTTTATCGATGTGAAATCTGGTATTCGGCAAAATTCGGCAAACGCCATTGCAATGACCGGAATGATACCCGGTCTGCGGCATCCATAACGGCACGGGAAACTCTGCTCGACATCAGGATCGATCGGCCAGTACCTTGCGATAAATCGCAAGATTGCCGTCTACCATCGCATCGATCGAGAATTCCGCCAGAATGCGGGCGCGCCCGGCTTGACCCATTTCCTTGCGCAAGTCGGCATCCTCCAGCAAGCGTCGCAATGCCGATGCCAAAGCAGGCACGTCGCCAGGCGGAATCAGCAAGCCGCTGACGTTTTCTGCCACTGCCTCCGGCAAACCGCCGGCGCGGCTGGTGACGATCGGCACCGCTGCAGCAGATGCCTGCAACAGCGACACGCCCAGTCCTTCCATATCGGCCGGATGCGCCAGGATGTCCAGTCCGCCCAGCCATTGCGGCAGATCGTTGCGAAACCCCGCAAAACGGATGATGTCGCCCAGGCCGTTTTTTTCTATCTCGTTTTCAAGTTCGCTCTGCAATGGCCCCTTGCCGAACAGCAGCACGCGCAGATCGGGAAAACTGCCCCGCAATGAGGCAACCGCTTCAATCAGATAGCGATGTCCCTTGCGCGGAATCAGCTGCGCCACCATGCCGATGATAATGGACTGATCCGGCAACGAGAACTCTCGGCGGAAAGCGGCACGATCGACCGGATTCAAATAAGGCGCAGCATCGACCGCGCTGCGCACACACGTCACGCGTTGTGGCGACAGTCCTTCATCGAGCAGTACACGCCGTATTCCTTCGGAAATCGTGATGACGTGATCGTAAAGTCGATACTTGAGCGCCACCTGCAGGCGCGACTCCGGGTTGTCGACACGTCGCGACAGGATGCATGGCGTGCCGGTCAGACGCGCTGCAATACCGCCCCACAAATCGGCACCACGACGGCTGTGCAGATGAACAATGTCCGGCTGCACGGTACGAATCAACTTTGCCAGACGCCATGCCATGCCGAAATCGGTATCGCCGCCCATCGCAAGTTGATGGACCTGTGCTGTCTTGCCGACTGCGTCGGCGATCTCTGCGCCGATCGGACACGCCAGAAAATTCTCGACGCCGCGCTGTGCGAGCCCTTCCATGATGTAAGCAACCTGACGTGCGCCACCGTAGTAGTGCTTGCCGGCCTCGACGTGCAGGATCTTCATGCGGCCTTGCCCATCGCCAGTTGCAGTTCGGCCAGCACATGTTCCGGGGTGATGTCACGCAAACAGGTGAACGCACCGCCGCAGGTCGGCTTGCGCCTGCATGGCGAGCAGGAAAGGCCGAGCCAGATCACGCGCGCGTTATCGCGCCCCGTCACACTGTACGGACAGGTCGATCCGAAAATCGCAACGGTCGGCCGGGCAAAGGCGATGCCCATGTGCGTCAGTCCGGTATCGACGCCAATGACTGCGCCCGCGTGACGAAACACGGCCGCGGCTTCCGCCAGATTGGTCTGTCCGACCAGGTTGACGATCGTCGGTGCGCCGGCTGCAATTTCCGTTGCCGCTTCGCGATCGGCGGGACCGCCCAATAGAACCGGCGTCAATCCAGTTTGCTGTTTTACCGTCGGTGCCAGCTTTTGCCACGCGTCGACAAACCAGTGCTTTTGCGGCCGCGTCGTAAAAGCGGCAAAGACGACGTATTTACCGGGCGTCACCCCGTTGGCAGCAAGACGTTCCAGCGCGCGCGCTTCGACATTCGGATCAAGATACAGCTGTGGCATGAAGTCGCCGGTATCGAGACCAAGCTGTTGTGCAAGATACAGATATTCGGAACTGATACGCGCTGAATCACCGCCACGTGAAACGATTTCAGTCATCAAGAATTGACTGCCCTCGCGCGACCCAAGGCCGATACGTCGCGGCGCACCCGTCATCCAGGCGAGGACACCACTTTTCAACAAGCCCTGCAGATCAATTGCGACATCGAATTGCTGCTCGCGCAACATCGTGCGAAAGGCGCGCATGCGTCGGAACACTTCCATCCGGCGTCCATCGCGCCACAAGGCTTTCCATTCCGCCTTGGGCCAAAGGATGCGTTCGTCAATATGCGGATCAGGACGAATC
The DNA here is from genome assembly GCF_035565035.1 of Oxalicibacterium sp. GTDB lineage: Bacteria > Pseudomonadota > Gammaproteobacteria > Burkholderiales > Burkholderiaceae_D > Oxalicibacterium. The sequence goes on from NZ_DATMTD010000039.1 coordinate 7,840, forward strand.
AGCGTATCCGTTCCCGGCTCTACCAGCCAAGCGATGTGTGCCTGCGGATAGGTTCGCTTCAATGCCTCGGCAATGGGGGATGCGAAGACGATGTCGCCGATTGCGGAGGTGCGGATGATGAGAATTCGTTTCACGTTCAGTCTGTCGACCAGTTAATAGGTGGGTAAAGGCAGCACGACAGCTAATAGCGTTAACAGCGCCGTCTAGTGTGTCACAAAGTCAATGAACTGAACGGCATGCCGGTCGATGTCTCCGTACGCGCGCATGCGCTCGCGTAAACCGTCGCTCAACTGACGGTGATTTTCAGCATCCAGCGCGAATTCGAGTTGCGTTTCCCACTCTTCAGGTGTACCTGCTTTTAGCAGACCGAGCACATCGATATTGTTGTACTCACCCACGCGCGAGGCCACAGTCGGTACATTCATCATCGCGCCTTCCGTCGCCTTGATGGCCGATTTGCACTGATTGAACGGTGTGTCCTCCAATGGTGCGATTGTGATGTAACTGTCGCGCACCAGTTCGGCGTATTTGCTGAACTTCACCCGTTCGAGCCGTACAACGCGCGGATGATTCAAACCGACATCAATGGGACCAACCAGTCGCACCGTCAAATCCTGGTGTTTTTCCAGCAAGCGTAATAACACCGGCACCACGATTGAAAAATCGCGGTCATGCGTGCGCGTGCCTACCAAGTAGGAAATATTACGACCGGTGTCCGGATTCGGCGTTATCTTGTTCCAGCTCCGATAACCACTGTTCGGAATTACATTACACACCGCATTCGGATACAACGCGCGATAACGACGTCTCAGCTCCTGCGTGGAAAATTGTACCTTGTCCATCATGGACATCGCTTCGGCATTGATGGCAAACGCCTCGCGTACTTCCTCTTGATTCGTTTTCCCGTTACGGATCGATGGTCGAAAATCCGCACAATCCGGATCAAAGATCAAATCATCCACATCGGCAATCAACATCACGCCGCGCTTGCGCAAACGACGCACAGCATGGTCGAACATCCATGAACGTTCGGGCCTCAGAAAAACGACCACGTCGAAATCGCTTCTGACCAACAACGCACTGACATGCAGCAAACTGGTTTTATGTCCCAATGCATTCAGCGCAAGTGCCAGATTTTCACAGCGGTAGATGAACGAACCGTCATTGCGAAACCTACGCAAACTTGGATGCACCGATACGAATGCAATTCGTAAAGGAATCATGAAGTAAGGACCTTATCTTTTTTAGCCAGAACTGCTGTCATCACGCAAAAAGTCAGTCCCGTATTGGAGCGCCATAAATAGCTTTCAAACAGGCAAACTACTGCGAACCCGATGAGGAAAGTCGTCATGCGCACGTCATAGCCGGCTCGTGCAGCTTGATAGAAAATTGCCAGCAACAGCGACAGCCCCAGCAAACCGGTGGTCACCGCCGTCATCAGAAATTGATTATGCGGATTGAATGAGTCAGGAGTCATCGCCCATTTTGCCGGTTTGGCCGCGGTATATTCTTTTTGAAAATCGCCACTACCTACGCCGAACAATGGATGCGAGACAAATACATGAAAGCTGGTCGTCCAGTAAACAAGCCTCAACCCGACCGACGTATCCGGATTTTCATGGAATGAGCGAATATCTGTAATCGCGGCATCGACGCGTTTTGCGAAATAGGATTGCGTGCTATATGCCGTAAAAAAGACGACCGGTAAAATGATCGCGCAAGCTAAAAGCGCCACACTGCGTCGACGGATTCGTTCAAATACAAACAACACGAATAATGCGGCAAACATCACCATGCCCGAGCGACCGCCAGAAAACGACAGGTTGAAGATGAGTATCGCAGTCATCACAATTGCAACCAGACGTGCGCTGCCCGTCGTTTGGAAAACGCGCGACAAGCAAAAATAGGCGCCAAGCGCAAGAATCGGTGTGTACAGGATGCGATCAACAAATGGCGCCGTATCGTACGTGCTTTTAACAACATGAATACCGGACGGCCAATTGGTAAACCAGTACATTTGCAGAAGATTGTAATTCGCCAGCAGCGCACACACTCCGAGCCCGGCAATCAATGCTGAAATATATCGCTCCCGATATGTCGGCTCCGCGCTGCTCCAATACAACAGAAATAGCAGGAAAGGTGTCTGCCGATCAACCATGGACCAACCTTTGGCGGTTTCTTCGGTCCATAACATCGCCAATATGTAGACGAGGTAGTAGGCAACAAACGCGAGACATAATTTGGATTGAAGAACCGCCCGCGACCTTTCGGCAAAACGTCCTTCCAACAGCCAAACGACCAGCAAGATGGCACTTAAGATATATACAAAACTGGCTTTCATCGGCAGTACAAAACATACTGCCGTTAGCAGCCAGACGCGCGCCCGCAAAAGTTTTTGTGTAGGGAAAATCATCGTCATCAGTGCGCTTAATAATTCGCCAGGTACGCCGAACGAATCAAATACAGATACGCTTAGGTATATTTATGGGTATTCGTATGAGGGCCACTAGTATAGCTGCCAGTGCGTCAATTAACTGTTGTTCAAACCACGTCTACGCCACACAATACAAACGCATTTTTCATATCCGTACATTCCTGCTCGGACTTGAATTTCACTCGATCCCAGCCAAACGCTCTGACCTGCACTGATTCCGGATAAATCTGCCGGGCAAACATCAACGCCGAAGAGCGCACACCAACCACCGCGTCATAACGTGTTGCAGCCATCCAGGATTCAAGGGCACCATTCGGCTCGATCAAACGATAGTCGGAATGTTGCAACTCCCGCATTGGATCTTTCGGATGTCCCTTGTAATCGACATCCGTGATTCCCTGCGCGGCAAGCCAGTCGTGGATTTCAATTGTCAGCGGGGCGAGATCCCGAGGTGCCAGAAGACCGGCACCGACCAGTGGCTGACCAACCACCAGTGCTCGTTTGCGACCGTCCTGGGCGACGTCTTGCGCAGAAACATCGACATCAACTAGTGGCAGCAATTCGACGACCTTGTCGTGCGGATATTCATGCGGCAATCCTGGCAGTACATACACGCGATCGACGAATGGCGCGTCGGAACCGATGCGATCACCGCTGAAGGTTTGATATACCAACTCCGGTGCAAGGAAGCGCCGCAGACGGCGTACCCGCTGGGCAATGCGTTTGTGCAGGTTCAGCGGATAGCGCCGAATGCTGATCAGTCCATCCGGAAGAATGCGCGCATGGACGTCATCTGCGCCGCTGGATTGCGGCAGGGCGTGCAGAAAATAGTTGATGGCTTCGGTATCAAATACCGCACTATGGATGACAAGCCGATCGCATTTGCCAACCAGATTCGCAATCATGGCGATATTGGCGCGCAAACGACGATGACGGCCGAATGCTCCCGGCAGCGGCTCCCAGCGTGGCCATGACATGTAAGTGCAGGCATCCCATTCTTCAGGATCGACCACCTGTTTCAATCCTGGCTTGTACCAGACCAATATCTGACGCGCACCCTGTTCAAAGCGCTCGGCAATACGCTTCGCGGCGAGATATTGCAGCGGTGAGGCAACAAAATAAACGGCAACGGTAACGGTAACGGGATCGGACATGTTCTTATAGGAATGATCGATACGTCCGGCAAGCCGAGGCATGGCCGGCACACAAGCAGCAGCCGAGCCGTACAACGGCATCGGCAAATATGATCGTATCGTGCAAGTCCAGGGAAATGATCAGGCGCAGATTTTAAACGGTTTTGCCACGCAATGAACGTGTCGCAAAGAGGTTGTCGATTTTTCACTCTTCCATGAAAAAACCCGCGCAACTCACGCTGCACGGGTAACCCATTCTCATGGGAGGGGAGGAGACACTAACGGTAAATCAGTAACGCGGATACCCGTAGCCCGGTCCAGGCGGCGGTGGCGGAGGGTTGTATTGCGGCGACGGATTCTGGTAACCAGGGTTTTGATAGGTCGGTGCCGCAAAACGGCCCTGCACCGGAATGTGATTGCCTTTCGCGTACATGCACTGTTGATAGGCAAAGTCGTAATGACGCTGCGTAGCGTAGCCGGAGGCGTTGGCCGCGTTGGAACCGGCCGCGCTGCCGGTCAGCAGGCCGACGCCCGCGCCCACTCCCGCACCGCGACCACCACCGAT
>NZ_DATMTD010000040.1:0-3069 GCF_035565035.1 Oxalicibacterium sp.
CTTCGTTTTCCAGCAATACAGAAATGATATGACGCATTACAGTTCCTCCGAGCCCAGCAGCATTTCAGTCAGACCCTTGCCTGACTTGACCATCGGCCAGACGTTCTCGGTTTGATCCGTAATGATGTTCATGAATACGAGTCTATCCTTCATGCCGAAGGCGTCGCGCATCGCGCCGTCCAGGTCTTGCGGCTTGTCGACCGTCATACCGACGTGGCCGTAGGATTCGACCAGCTTGTCGAAGTCCGGCAGCGAATCCATGTACGACTCGGAGTAACGCGAACCGTATTCGAGCTGCTGCCACTGGCGCACCATGCCGAGGAAGCGGTTGTTCAACAGGATGATCTTCGGCGTCATGTGGTACTGCTTGCAGGTCGCCAGTTCCTGGATGCACATCTGGATCGACGCTTCGCCGGTGATGCAGGCGACGGTTGCGTCCGGATTGGCCATCTGCACGCCCATTGCGTACGGCAAGCCGACGCCCATCGTGCCCAGGCCGCCGGAATTGATCCAGCGGCGCGGCTTGTCGAACGGGTAGTACTGCGCGGCCCACATCTGGTGCTGGCCGACGTCGGACGTGATGAAGGCGTCGCCTTTCGTCACCTCCCACACTTTTTGCACGACCGATTGCGGCTTGATGACTTCAGTCGACGGCGTGTACTTCAGGCATTCGCGCTTGCGCCATTCGTTGATCTGCTTCCACCAGCTGGACAGATGCGCTGCGTTCGGCTTGGTTTCAGCCGCGTCGAGCTGTGCCAGCAATTCCTGCAGCACTTCCTTGACGTTGCCGACGATAGGAATGTCGACCTTGACACGCTTCGAGATCGACGACGGATCGATATCGATATGAATGATCTTGCGCGAGGACGAGGCGAAATGTTTCGGATTGCCGATCACGCGGTCGTCGAAACGCGCGCCGATCGCGATCATCACGTCCGAATGCTGCATCGCCATGTTGGCTTCATAAGTGCCGTGCATACCCGGCATGCCGATGAACTTGTCGCTGGTTGCCTTGTACGCGCCGAGACCCATGAGGGTATTGGTGCATGGGTAGCCAAGCTTGTCGACCAGGCGATTCAGTTCTTCCGATGCATTCGCGAGGATGACGCCGCCGCCGGTGTAGATCATCGGCCGTTCGGCTTGCAACAGCAGTTGCACTGCCTTGCGAATCTGGCCGGAATGACCCTTGTCGACCGGCTTGTACGAGCGCATTTCGACGTCCTTCGGATATTCGAAAACGCACTTGTGCATCGTGATGTCTTTGGGGATGTCGACCAGCACAGGGCCGGGACGTCCGGTGGTCGCGATGTAGAAAGCTTTCTTCATCGTTGCCGCCAGGTCCTTGACATCCTTGACGAGGAAATTGTGTTTGACGCATGGACGCGTGATACCGACGGTATCGCATTCCTGGAACGCGTCCAGGCCGATGGCGGTCGACGGCACCTGGCCGGAAATCACGACCATCGGAATCGAATCCATGTAGGCAGTCGCCAGGCCGGTAACCGCATTGGTCACGCCGGGGCCGGAAGTCACGATGGACACGCCGACCTTGTTGGAACTGCGGGAATAAGCGTCGGCAGCATGCACGGCCGCCTGCTCGTGGCGCACCAGAATATGCTTGAACTTGCTGTGATTGAAGATCGCGTCGTAGATGTACAGCACGGCGCCGCCCGGATAGCCGAACACATGTTCGACACCTTCTTCAGCCAGACAGCGAACGACGATCTCTGCGCCGGTCAGCTCTTCGCCGACGGCATTGTTTGCTTCTGAGGTCATGCTACAAGTCCTTTCAAGGTCCATTGGAAATTGATCGGATGCTCTCTCCTGTGACCCGCATGATGCGTTCAGTGCTGGGGCGTCCCTTTTTTGTGCGGTCACGCTGATTCGTCACACATCTGTGGATGTGCTTCAAACCAGTGCTAAACGCGACTCGTTCGGCCGGAGTTCCTGAGGCAGTGCTGCGGAGGTCTCGCGCTTGTGGCGCGGGTTAGAGCAAACAGCTTTCAAGTGAAAAGCGCGCCTTTTGCGATACTGCGTGATAGGCAACGCGCAAAAGGCCATAGAACCTCTTTGAATTGCAAAGAGGGAACGATACGTTACTGCGTTGCACCATTCAGGTCAAGTCAAATCCCGCAAAATCCGTTTGAAATCAAGGATTTTTGGCAAAAATTGCCGCCAGCGAGGCTTTTTTGCTAGCATGCCTGCTGTTTTGAAAATCGCGGCCGTCACTGGCGTCCGCCCGTCGCAACGTCCCGGGCAGCGCAGTCTGCGCTGCATTGAATGGCAACTGATCAAGAACTCTCGGATTTTCTGGAAAGCGTGGAACGGCGCGCCTTCAAGCAGGCAGCCTACGCGGTCCGCAAGGATGAAGCGGCGCTGGACATTGTGCAGGATGCAATGATCAAGCTGGCCGAACGCTACGGCGACAAGCCGGCGGCAGAATTGCCGATGCTGTTCCAGCGCATTCTGCAAAATACGATCCACGACTACTTCCGGCGCGAAAAAGTGCGCAGTTCGTGGATCAGCCTGTTTTCCAGCTTTGGCAGCAGGCAGGAAGACCAGGAGAATTTCGACCCGATGGACATGGTCGAAGCGGAGGACGGCAGCTACGGCGCCGAATCCGGCCTGGTAAAACTGGAACGCAAGCAGGTGCTCGACATGATCGAACAGGAGATCGAAAACCTCCCTGCCCGTCAACGAGAAGCCTTCCTGATGCGTTATTGGCAGGACCTGAACGTGGCAGAAACCGCGGTCGCGATGGGATGCTCGGAAGGAAGCGTGAAAACACACTGCTCGCGCGCCACCCACGCCTTGGCCCAGGCGCTCAAGGCCAAAGGAATTTACTTATGAATACCAAAGATCTGGCCTTTCCCTACAAGGTGCGCCACGCACTGGATGAAAGCGTACGGGATATCCCTGCATCGACCGCGGAACGCCTTGCAAAAGCGCGGGAAATCGCCTTGTCTCACAAAAAGCAGGCGGCTGTCGCAGAAGCCCTTGCGCCACATGCCGCGCTTGCCGGCGCGGCTGCGCCTTCCACCCGGTCGCAGCCGCTGCGTGCCTGGCTGG
>NZ_DATMTD010000041.1:0-7587 GCF_035565035.1 Oxalicibacterium sp.
CTCTGTGAAACAGGAAAATACGGACAACGGCTTGCAAAAATTCTACTAAAGAATGTATGGTTCAAGAACCATACTTGCAATCAGACGTCCTACGAGTTCCATGAAAGGATCCGACATGAACCAGCAAATCGTCCTCGATACGCAACTGCAATCGACAAAGAATCTCGCCTGGTGGCTCTACATCGCGCACGGCGCCAGTTTTCTGTTGTCGCTCGGCCTCTTCTCCTTCATCCCGCTGATCCTCAACTATGTGAAGCGTGACGATGCGGCCAACACGTTCGTCTACAGCCATCACGGCTGGCAGATCCGTTCGTTCTGGTGGTACCTGGTATGGATGACGCTGGGCGGCGTTCTGTTCCTGACGTTCGTCGGTATTCCTGCAGCGTTTCTGGTGTGGGCGCTGGCATGGCTATGGAAGCTGTATCGCCTGATCAAGGGCATCATCGATCTGAACGACAACAAGGCGATGCCGTAATCCTTCGTTGGTCCGCAAATAAAAAAGCATCCGCAGGGATGCTTTTTTATTACAGGATACGCAAGGCCTTTGCGATATCCGCCATCAGGTCATCCGGATCCTCGAGCCCGATATTGAAGCGTACGAGTTGCCCCTGATAAGGCCAGTTGTTGCGCATGGTTTTCATCCGGTACGGCACACACAGACTGTTCGCTCCCCCCCAGCTGAATCCAATCTTGAACAGCTTCAACGCATCGACAAATCGATCCGTCTGTTCTTCGCTATAACGCGGATCGAACAGCACGGAGAACAATCCGCCGGCACCGCTGAAGTCACGCTTCCAGATTTCATGCCCCGGACATTCCGGCAATGCCGGATGCAGCACAGTGGAAATTTCAGGCAGCGTCTGCAACCATGCAGCGATCTTGCGCGCAGCCGCATCGTGCGCGTCAAAACGCAGCTTCATCGATGGCAGGCTGCGCAAGACCAGATAGCAATCGTCGGCGCCGACGCCGAAACCGAGACGCATGTGTGCCGATTCCAGCTTGCGATTGAGGCTTTCATCGCGCGTAATCACGGCGCCCATCAGCACATCCGAGCCACCCGACTGATACTTGGTCAGCGCCTGCATGACGATATCCGCACCGAGATCGAACGCACGCAATGCAAGTCCTGCAGACCAGGTATTGTCGAGCGCGACAGGAACGCTTCTCGCATGGGCGGCCTGACAAATGGCTGGCAGATCGGGGATTTCCATCGACACGGAACCCGGCGACTCCGCCCAGATCAATCTGGTGTTCGGCTGGATCATGGCAGCAATACCCGCGCCGACCAGCGGATCGTAATAGCGTGCCGTGATGCCGAAATCCTGTGCGAGCCAGTTGCCCAGTTCACGATTCGGGCCGTACACATTGTCGGGAAGAAGAACGTCGTCGCCAGTCTTGAGCAGCGCGAAGCTGATCATCGCAATCGCGGCCAGTCCGCTCGGCGCAAGACGGCAGTATTTGCCATCCTCGATCGCAGCGAGCCGCGCTTCCAGCGTGAACGTGGTCGGCGTACCGTGCAGGCCGTAGGTATATCCGGTCTTCTGCTGCCAGTTGCGCGAACGCATCGCCGCAACGTTATCGAACAGCACGGTCGATGCATGATGAATCGCCTGCGGGAACGCATTGAATCCTTCCGGCGCTGCGTAATCGTTGTGGATCAGTGCAGTCTGGAAAGATGGGCGATCGGTCACAGCGATTCTCCGGAAATGACTTTATTGATTACTTCTTTGCGGTTGCAGATACTTTTTTATGCGATACCGGTTGCAACGTTTCGGCTGGAATTACCGTCAGGCTGAACGGTTTGGTCACCGTACCGTCGGCCGACATCCAGCTTCCGGTCAACGTGTCCCCATTCAACTTGCCGTCCCACTGGCCGGAAATGTCGGTACCGTTCTCCGACTCTTCCATGAACAAGGTGGTGCCTTCCATTTCGCCGGCAAGCAGGATTTTCAGTGAGCGGCCGAAGATGAAATATTCGCCTTCCAGTCCTTCATCGACCTGTTCCTTCGGACGAATATTGACCTGCACGTTCTGGTCACCCAGTACGCCGCGCAGAAATACCGGCTTCAGGAAAAGCGGCGCGGTCGGGACAGCGGCAGCAGCGTCGGACGAAGCGGTCACATTGGCCGCTGGCGCAGGAACGGTATCCACAGCAAACGCGGACGGCATCGCGGCAATCATCGTGATTGCCAAAACAGTTTTCAGCAATCGCATCATGCCTCCGCCCACAGATCGTGCGCGTCGGATGCAATGATGCGCACATCGACGAAGTCGCCGACCTTCAGTTTCAGATGCGGCTCGAAAGGCGGCTTGACGTAGACGACGCCGTCGATTTCCGGCGCATCGGCGCTGGTGCGACCGACGCCGCTGCCGTTGCGTTCGACTTCGTCGATCAGCACGCGCATCGTCTTGCCGACTTTGGCCTGCAGACGTTTCTTGGAGATTTCTTCCTGCAGCAGCATCACGCGACCGCGACGTTCTTCGCGCACTTCTTCCGGCACCGCATTCGGAATGTCATTCGCCGTTGCGCCTTCGACCGGCGAATAGGCAAAACAGCCGAGGCGATCGATTTGCGCTTCTCTCAAGAAGTCGAGCAGGTATTCGAATTCCGCTTCCGTCTCGCCGGGAAAACCTGCGATGAAGGTCGAGCGAATCGTCAGGTCGGGACACAGTTCGCGCCATGCCTGGATGCGTTCGATATTTTTTTCGCCGCTGGCCGGACGCTTCATGCGCTTCAACACATCCGGATGCGCATGCTGCAGCGGCACGTCCAGATACGGCAGGATTTTCCCCTGTGCCATCAACGGGATCACATCGTTTACGTGCGGGTACGGATAAACGTAATGCAGTCGCACCCACGCACCGTATTGCGCTGCCAGCTCGCCGAGTGCTTCGGTCAATTGCGTCATGTGCGTGCGAACCGGACGCCCATTCCAGAAGCCGGTGCGGAACTTGACGTCGACGCCGTAGGCGCTGGTGTCCTGCGAAATCACCAGCAGTTCCTTGACGCCCGCCTTGAACAGATTTTCTGCCTCCAGCATGATGTCGGCCACCGGACGCGATACCAGATCGCCGCGCATCGACGGGATGATGCAGAAGCTGCAGCGGTGATTGCAACCTTCGGAAATTTTCAGATACGCAAAATGCTTCGGCGTCAGCTTGATACCTTGCGCCGGCACCAGATCGATGAAAGGTGCATGCGGCTTCGGCATGTGTATATGCACCGCATCCATCACCTCGCCCAGCGCGTGCGGGCCGGTAACGGCGAGCACTTTCGGATGCACCTTGGTGATGATGTCGTCGCCGTCGGCATCCTTTTTCGCACCGAGGCAGCCGGTCACGATGACCTTGCCGTTTTCATGCAGCGCTTCGCCGATGGCGTCGAGCGATTCCTGCACGGCGGCATCGATGAAACCGCAGGTGTTGACGATCACGAGATCGGCGCCGTCATAGGATTTGGCGGTGTCGTACCCTTCAGCGCGCAGTTGCGTCAGGATCTGTTCGGAATCGACCAGGGCTTTCGGGCATCCGAGCGAAACGAAGCCGATTTTTGGTGCGTTTTGTGTTGCGTTGGTCATGGAGGGGAACGGGTAACCGGGTAAAAAACCGGGGTTGAAACGAAGCCGCTATTGTACCCGTTCAGCCTGCCGACAAGGCGGCGCAAGGGCTGCCGGGGAGACAATCGTTGCTTGATGATTGCCTGGTTGCGCGATGGTTGCGCTTTTGCTACTTGCCGTTTTGATCAGCCGGCGCGCTGAAGGCAAAATCGCCGAACATGCTTTTCGACTGCGTCTCCATCTGTTCCTGCATCTGCACGAACAGGTTCTTGCTCTGCTCGATGTAGTTGCTCATCATGCCCTGCATCATCGGCGCCTGCACGTTCATGAACTGTGTCCACATTTCCGGATTGAACGGCTTGCCTTCGACGAGCTCTTTCGAGTTTTCGCTCAGCTTGTTCTGGATGTCGATGAAGGTCTGGATATTCTTTTCCAGGTACGCGCCCATCATGCCCTGCATCGCATGTCCGTAATAACGAATGATCTGCGCCAGCGCCGCGATGGAAAACATCGGTGAACCGTTCGCTTCTTCTTCCAGAATGATCTGCAACAGGATGCTGCGTGTCAGGTCATCGCCGGTCTTGGCGTCCGCCACGGTAAAGACTTCATTCCCGAGCACCAATTGCTTGACGTCGGCGAGCGTGATGTAGGAACTCGTTTGGGTATCGTACAGACGGCGGTTCGGATACTTCTTGATCAAACGCTCGGAAGATTTTTTTACACTTGTCATCGGGATTTCCAGCTTGCTGCGTCGCAACGCATTTTCTTAAATTGACTGACAAAGCGAACGCAGTTCGCCGAGGAAGGTCGTTATAGTGCGCAAAAACAAGGGTTTACGCAATACTTGTAATATCGGCACGTTCTGCCGCATCGCACGAAAAATCCGGAAATTCATCGTCTGGCACATTGATAAAGGCAGTTTTCATCCCGTTCACGCCCTTTTCGCGTATCTTTGCGTTTTTGCATTTCAGCCGGCACGCATGTACATCATCGTCATCGCTTGGATTTATGTCGTCTTCATGATGGCGATTACCGAAACTTCGGTCGTTGCGGGCATCATGACCTTCCTGCTGTATGGTTTGCTGCCGGTAGCGATCCTTGTCTACCTGATGGATAGCGGACGGCGTCGACGCAAGCGCAAGGCCGAGGAAATACAACGCCGCGAACAGGCACTCAGGCAAACGGAAGCCCAATCATCTCAACCGCCGCAGGAAAACTGATCGAGTTGACAGCCGGTTAACGCAACCAGATCAACGCAGCCATTCGTCCGGTAAAGCCGTCACGGCGATAGGAATAAAACCGTTCCGCATCGGTCACCGTACAGAAATCGCCGCCACTTACCTGTGTCACGCCCGATTTCGCCAGAACTTGGCGCGCCAGCCGGTAAATATCGGCCATATACTTGCCCGGTTTGCCTGAAATCGGGCGAAATGCCTGCAAGGCAATCTCGTCATCCGAGACGAACGCCTGCAACACGTCTTCTCCCACCTCGAACTGATCCGGACCGATAGCCGGGCCGAGCCATGCATGGATATCTTCTGCACCGGATGCACGCATTCGCCTGACCGTATTTTCCAGCACGCCGCCGGCCAGTCCGCGCCAGCCCGCATGGGCCGCACCGACTGCACGCCCGGCCGCATCGGCAAAAAGAACAGGCAGACAGTCCGCCGTCATGATTGCGCAGACGACGCCACGCTGCGTCGCCACACTGGCATCGGCCTGCGGTGCATTGACGACGTGTGCAGCATCGACGACATCCGTTCCATGTACCTGCGTCAGCCACGCGGGTTCGTTCGGCAAGCGATCATGCAGCAGACTGCGATTCGCCATGACATTATTCGGGCTGTCGCCGACATGCAGGCCGAGATTCATTCCACGCTCGCCTGATAAATCGCCATACGGACCAGCGCTGATACCGCCGCGGCGCACTGTCATCAATGCGCCGACAATGTCGGACGAAACAGTCCAGTCGGGAATGATCGGTTTCATGTCAGATCGTGAATATCGACTTCTCTATGGTGCAGCGATACCGGCGCGCGCAATCAAATCCGCGAAATCCTGCGGCAGCACCGACGACCACTCGCACGCCTTGCCGGAAACGGGATGGATCAGACCGAGCCGCTGTGCATGCAAGGCCTGCCGCGGAAAAACCGGTGTCAGATGCGGCTTGCCATACAACGCATCGCCCACCAGCGCAAAACCGATCGACTGCATGTGAACACGAATCTGATGCGTACGCCCGGTTTCCAGTTGACAGCGCATCAGGCTGACCGGACGGCCATCCAGCGCACCGGTTGCCAGCCGCGTGAAGTGCGTAACGGCAGGCTTGGCCGTCATGTTTTCGGAAACGGCCATCTTGATCCGGTCACGCGGATGACGGCCGATCGATGCATCGATTTTTCCCGATACGTTCGGCGTTCCCCATACCAGCGCCAGATATTCACGCTTGACCGTGCGCGCCTGCAACTGGCGCACCAGGTCGGTTTGCGCCACCAGCGTTTTTGCAACGACCATCAAACCGCTGGTGTCCTTGTCCAGCCGGTGGACGATGCCCGCGCGTGGCACGCCAGATAGTGCCGGCGAGTAATGCAACAAGCCATTCAGCAAAGTACCCGACCAATTGCCCGCGCCGGGATGCACCACCAGTCCAGCCGGCTTGTCGATCACGAAAATGGCGGCATCTTCATGCACGATGCACAAGTCCATCGCCTCCGCTGCGAACGCCTGATCCTCCGGTGCAGGCTGCGGCGCGATGATGACTTTTTCGTCGCCATATACGGTCATCTTTCCCTTCGCTACCTCGCCATCGATGCTGACATGCCCGCCATCTATCCATTGCTGCAGACGGCTGCGCGAGTACTGGGGGACCAGCGTGGAAAGCACCTTGTCGAGGCGAACGCCGCATACATCCGGCGTCAGCTGAAGTTCGATTGGAAGAATTTCGCTTGACGCGACATCCGCGTCGTCGAGGCCATCCCAGTCGCCATCGGGAGACATATTATTCTGTACAGCTGTTTCAGTCGGGTTCACTGGCAGTCCCATCGGCTATAATCACTCATTGTCCAGCGGCACCCCGCAAAAATCATGCAAAACCACATGCAAAAAATCATCCTCATCGTTTTCGTTCTTCTGCTTTCCGCGTGCAGCAGTTTTTCCGATCAGGTCGACGAAACCAAAAACTGGTCGCCGTCGAAATTATACTCGGAGGCCCGCGATGAACTGAATGCGCTCAACTATGAACGAGCCATCAGTCTCCTTGAAAAACTGGAATCGCGTTATCCGTTTGGTACCTATGCGCAACAGGCACAGATGGAAATCGCCTATGCCTATTACCGTCAAGGCGATCAGCCGCAGGCACTCGCAGCAGTCGAGCGCTTCATCAAGCTGCACCCGGATCACCCGAACGTCGATTACATGTATTACCTGCGCGGCCTGATCAACTTCAACGACAAGGTCAGTATTTTTGATTTCCTGTCGCGACAGGACAACACCGAGCGCGACCCGAAAGCGGCACGCGAAGCCTTCGATTCATTCAAGCTGCTGGTCGAACGTTTTCCCGACAGCAAATACACGCCGGATGCCACAGCGCGTCTCGCCTATCTGGTCAACGCGATGGCGCAATACGATGTGCACGTTGCCGACTACTACTATCGCCGCGGCGCCTATTTGGCAGCAGCCAATCGTGCACAAGCTGCCGTGAAAAACTATCCGGGTGCGCCTGCAGCGGAAGAAGCGTTGTTCATCATGATGCGGTCGTATAACGCGTTGGATCTGCCACAATTGCGCGATGACGCAGAACGCGTGCTGCGCCGGAACTTCCCTGACAGCATCTACTTCAAGGGTGGCAAGAAGAACGAAAAACCTTGGTGGCAGATCTGGTAATTCTGCTGGCAATCAATTGATAAAAAAGCCTCGCATTGCGAGGCTTTTTCATGTGGTTCGTTATTCCCTTAACTGCCTGCCATGATTTATACGGCTAAGCGCCGCTTGAAAATCCACGACTGCGCATCCGAAGCAGTCTCATCGAATG
>NZ_DATMTD010000042.1:0-46973 GCF_035565035.1 Oxalicibacterium sp.
GGGTTTTGTCCGGCCGTCCATGTCGATCAGAGGCCGAGCGCCTTTTTCACGCCGGTGCCATAAGCCGGATCGCATTTCATGCAATTGTCGATGTGACGCTGCTTGATCTCGATCGGCGCGTCGCCCATTGCGCGTGCCGTATTGTCGAACAGCGCCTGTTGTTGTGCAGGCGTCATCAGTTTGAACAGTGCGCGCGGTTGCGAATAATAATCGTCGTCGTCCATCCGGAAATCGAAACGATCGGCTGCACCGTTCAGCTTCAGCGGAGGCTCGCGGAAATCCGGTTGCTCCTGCCACTCGTTATAGCTGTTGGGCTCATAGTGAAGCAGGCTGCCGTGATTGCCGTCCACTCGCATTGCACCGTCGCGGTGGAAAGAATGGAACGGACACTTTGGCGTATTGACCGGAATCTGGTGGTGATTGACGCCGAGACGGTAGCGCGCGGCATCGCCGTACGAGAACAGACGACCTTGCAGCATGCGGTCCGGCGAGAAGCTGATGCCGGGAACAATGGCGGCCGGATTGAACGCGGCCTGTTCGACTTCGGCAAAGTAATTGTCCGGATTGCGATTGAGTTCCAGCACACCGACTTCGATCAGCGGATAGTCTTTCTTCGGCCAGATCTTCGTCAGGTCGAACGGATGATAAGGGACTTTTTCCGCGTCCATTTCCGGCATGATCTGCACCGACATCGTCCAGCGGGGGAAGTCCTTTTTCTCGATCGAGTCGTACAGATCGCGCTGAGCGCTTTCGCGGTCGCGGCCAACGAGTTCGGTTGCTTCGGCATCGGTCAGATTCTTGATGCCCTGATGCGTGCGAAAGTGGAACTTGACCCAGAAGCGCTCGTTCTTCGCGTTCAGGAAGCTGAACGTATGCGAGCCGAAGCCGTGCATGTGGCGATACGAAGATGGAATGCCGCGATCGCTCATCACAATCGTGACTTGATGCAGTGCTTCCGGCAGCGAGGTCCAGAAATCCCAGTTGTTTTTTGCGCTGCGCATGTTGGTGCGCGGGTCGCGTTTGACCGCATGGTTCAGGTCAGGAAATTTGAGCGGATCGCGGAAGAAAAAAACCGGCGTGTTGTTGCCGACCAGATCCCAGTTGCCTTCTTCGGTATAGAACTTGACGGCAAAACCGCGGATGTCGCGTTCTGCATCGGCTGCGCCGCGTTCGCCGGCAACGGTGGAAAAGCGCAGGAACAGATCGGTCTTCTTGCCGATCTGCGAAAACAGTTTTGCCTTTGTGTACTGGGTGATGTCGTTGGTCACGGTAAAGGTACCGAATGCAGCAGAGCCCTTGGCATGCATGCGGCGCTCGGGGATGACTTCACGATCGAAATGGGCGAGTTTTTCAAGGAACCAGACATCCTGCAATAACTGCGGTCCGCGCGGACCTGCAGTCAGGACGTTCTGGTTATCAGGGACGGGGGCGCCTGCAACGGTGGTCAGTTTTTTATTGGACATTTTTATTCCATTCAATGTGAAGGTGCGAGACGGATGAATTCTGTGATGAAAGGAGAGTGCCCGCCGATTCTAGCCCGGGATGTGCGTATGGTCGTTTGTAAATAACGATGGCGGTGCAAGAAATTCTCTATCGCGTGACCGTGAAAAAACTGCTGTGCGAGCGGAAATGCTGAGGGAGATGCCGGTGATGGGGCCGGATGCAGGAAATGAAGCGGAAAAGGACATTTCCGCTTCCGATGTCATTTTCAGATGCGATTATAGGTTTCGTTGCTGCCCTTGAGCTTGAACTTGCCGTTGCCGAGGTCTTCCATGATGCGATCGGTATCCTTGATGCGATAACCGACGAAGTCATGCGGCAGTTTTACCGAGCCGAAATCGAGATAGGTACGCCCTTTGTCATCCTGTTCAATGACAAGCTCCTTGCCGGCGTCGCTTTTGACTCTGAATTCTGCAATCTTTTTCATAAAATCTCCTGATAAGAAATATGACAAGACAATCGGGCAGACTTGCATGGTTCGGCTGCCCGAAACCGGATGCTGACAGAGCGTTATTTATAACATGAGGTGTGACAACCGTGCATGCGGCCTGACGAAATAGCGGGCAGAAGATCTGCGCGTCAGTCCCGTGCCATTGCGTGAATTGGTGCTGGTATGTTTCCCGACCGCCAGCGCCGGTAGGGCGGCAATGACACCGCCAGAGCGGCTCTTTACAGAGCAGGCGCACAGAATATCAAGTCGATGTGACCGGAATTTGACATGCGGTCTGTTCCGGTCGTTATCGTAAAAAATGACCGGCCGACTTTTCGCCACGGCAAGTTCGCGGCGAATGGTCAGACCTTAGATCATTTCACTCACGCCGCACATTCCAGTTCATGTTTCTCGTTAGCGCGCCTGGCCGTACGTTTCGCGCGTTCCTGGGATTTCGGATGGGCAGAGGAGGCATCTTCATCCGCCCATTTTTTTCGCAATGCCAGATCGGCACACTTCTTTTTCTTCGCTTCGCTGGCCTTGTACAGTTTGCGGCGTTCGCGCTGATCGATGGCTTGCTGTTTTTGGCGCGCGTTTTCGATACGCTGCAGTTCGCGTTTTTCCTGCGACAGCTGTTGTTGCGCCGCTTCCGGATCGCCGGACGGTCTGGTATCGATGTCGAGTGCGGCCCCTTTGCCGTCATGGCACGGCGCATCGCTGTAGGCGGTGCGACCAGCTGATTCGCACTTGTAAATCGCCAGTGCCGGCGCGGAAATAGTGAGAAGGACGAGAAGCAGCAGCGGTTGCATGGTACCTCGCAGTGAGTGGGAAAACAGTTTTGGCTAAACGACCTTGCCCGGATTCATAAGGTTGCGCGGATCGAGCGCCTGTTTGATCGTGCGCATCAGGTTCATTTCGACAGCGGATTTGTAACGCAGGATTTCATCCCGCTTCAACGCACCCAGTCCGTGTTCGGCCGAGATCGATCCGCCGAAATGATGGACGCTGTCGTGCACGATGCGATTGATCGCAGCCTGATGCGGCAGCAGAAAGCTGTCCGGTTCATTTTCCGGTTGGGCCACGTTGTAATGCAGGTTGCCGTCACCAACATGGCCGAACGTCACCATGCGCAGCCCGGGGATCGCCTGCTGCAGTAAAGCGTCCGTGGTCGCGATGAAATCGCCGATTCGTGAAATCGGCAGCGCGACGTCGTGCTTGACGTTGCGCCCTTCGGCGGCTTGCGCCAGCGGAATGCGTTCGCGCAATTCCCACAAGGCGGTCGATTGCGCGAGCGAGGTCGCGACGACTGCATCCGGCGCAATGTCCTGCGACATGGCGGCACCGATCACATTGTCGAGCAGCATGCCTGCATGTTCATCCGATTCGCTGTCGGACAGTTCGATCAACGCATAGTGTGCATAAGCTGCGGGGAACGGTGCGCGCGTTTGCGGAAAATGTCTTTGAACTAGCGTCATGCAAAAAGCGGACATCAACTCGAATCCTGTCAATGCCGCGCCACACTGCTGTTGCGCCAGCATCAGCAATCGTAGCGCATCGTCGACCGTGCGCAGGGCGACCAGCGCGGTACGTTGCGCCTTCGGTTGCGGAAAGAGCTTGAGTACGGCGGCGGTGATGATGCCGAGCGTACCTTCCGCACCGATGTAGAGATCGCGCAGGTCGTAACCGGTATTGTCCTTGCGCAGTGCGCGCAGCCCGTTCCAGATGTCGCCTTGCGGCGTCACGACTTCCAGCCCGAGGCACAATTCGCGGCTGTTACCGTAACGCAGGACGGCGGTGCCGCCGGCGTTCGACGACAGGTTGCCGCCAATCGTGCAACTGCCTTCTGCGGCCAGTGACAGTGGAAACAGTCGTTGCACATTGCCCGCGGCTTGCTGTACGTGCTGCAAAATGCAACCGGCGTCGACGGTCATCGTATTGTTGACGGCATCGATGTTGCGGATGGCATTCAGGCGCTGCAGCGAGAGAACGATCGCCTTGCCACTGTCGTCGGGAACGCTGCCGAGTACGAGGCCGGTATTGCCGCCTTGCGGCACGATCGGCACATTGAAATCGTTGCAGAGACGGACGGTGGCGGCGACTTCTTCGGTCGAGCCGGGGCGAACCACAGCGCAGGCGCTGCCGGTAAAACGGCCGCGTTTATCGAGCAGGTAAGGCGCGATATCGACAGCATCGGTCAGCACGTACCGGGCGCCGATTGCATTACGGCAGGCTGCAATGAAGCCTGTCATTCAGCGGCTTTCCGCAACGCTTGTTTGGTCAACGCCTTTGCCGCTTTCTTGTACGGGCGCAGGTAGCAGATAGTGCAGATAAAGAACAAGACAACCAGCGCGACCTCGATCCAGCCAAGCAGTGAAGAAAGTCCGCCATCGCTCCAGCCTCGCACGATACCTTCGGCCAGATAGAGGAGAATCAGCATGGACGACCATTGCATTGTGTAGAGATCGCGTTTAACGATGCCACGCAATGGAATCAGCAAAGGCAGGGCTTTCAGCGCCAGCCAGAAACTGCCGGGACGCACCGGAGCCAGCAACGTTTCCCACGCGACGCACAGAATGATCAATGCGATCAGGGCGGCAACTGCGCCGCGGTGAAGAATTGACTGATGTTGCGGCGATATCATGCGCCGGCTTTGTGCAGTTTGACGGCGGTTTCCGCCAGGCGCTTGCCGAGTGCGATGGTCAAGGTGCGCGTTTCGGCAGAAATCGCCTGCGTGCCGCTGACACCGGACCAGTGCGACGCACCATATGGCGTGCCGCCCGTACTGGTGGTCATCAGTTCAGCCTGCGTGTACGGTACACCGAGCAGCAGCATGCCGTGATGCATCAATGGCAGCATCATCGACAACAACGTCGATTCCTGCCCGCCGTGCAGGCTGCCGGTCGAAGTGAAGACGCAGGCGGGTTTGCCGGCCAACGCACCGGCCAGCCATTGCGATGTCGTGCCATCCCAGAAATACTTCATTGGCGCAGCCATGTTTCCGAAGCGGGTCGGCGAACCGAGCGCAAGCGCTGCGCATTCTTCGAGATCACGCAATTCGACATACGGCGCGCCTTCATCGGGCACGGCCGACGCAGTCGCTTCCGTCACAGTGGAAACCGCCGGTACCGTGCGCAGGCGGGCTTCGCAACCGGCCACGCTGTCGATGCCCTGGCCGATCAATTCGGCGAGCTTGCGCGTCGAACCGTGACGCGAATAGTACAAAACGAGAATAGGGAGTGTGGAGGTAGACATGCTTGTTATTATAGGATGCTTTACAGACAATAAATCCTGCCTCTCTTAACCGAATGCAGGCCGAATGCGCGACCCGACCATACGGGCAACCACGCGGACGAACCCAAGAATAATGAAGCTTCCCGGATTGAAACGATTTACTTTTTCACGCGACCTGACATGGACGCAAATGCGTGATCTTTTCCGTTTTGCCGCACGCAGGCTGGACGAGGAAAGATTGCCGCAGGTGGCAGGCAGCCTGACTTTCACAACCGTGCTGGCGCTGGTGCCGATCCTGACGATTGCGTTGGCGATCTTCACGACCTTCCCGTTGTTCAATACCTTCCGCGCATCGCTGGAAGCATACTTCGTGCAGAACCTGATGCCGCGAGGCATTGCCAACACCATCCTCGGTTACCTGACGCAGTTCTCCAGCAAGGCGACGCGATTGTCGGCCTTCGGTGCGGTGGCCCTGATCGTGACGGCAGTGGCGATGATGTTGATGATCGACCGCGTGTTCAACCAGATCTGGCGCGTAAAGACCAAGCGACCGATCACGCAGCGCATTCTCGTCTACTGGGCAATTGTCACGCTGGGACCGTTGCTGATCGGTGCGTCCATCACGCTGACGTCATACCTGTTCTCTGCGACCAATGGCGCGGTCAGGCATGTGCCGTTCTTGGGCGGCATGTTCTATTCGTCGATTTCCATCCTGTTGACGACGGTGGCGTTCACGCTGCTGTATATCGTTGTGCCGAACCGGCCGGTCGAATGGCGTGATGCATTGTGCGGCGGCTTGCTGGCTGCGCTGGCGTTCGAAATCATCAAGCGATTGTTCGCGATTTTCGTCGTCAAGGTGCCGACGTATACAGTGATTTATGGCGCGGTGGCGGCATTCCCGATTTTTCTGGTGTGGCTCTATCTGGGCTGGTTGATCACGCTGGGCGGTGCAGTTGTGACCGCAGCGCTGCCGATCGTCAAGTACGAACGCTGGTGGCATGTACCGCAGCCGGGCAGCGCGTTTGTCGATGCGATGGCCTTGCTTGAGGTGCTGTACGTCGCGCGTGCATCGTCGCAATCTGCCGTGGTCGATACAAAGCTGATTCGAGACAAGACGCGCCTGGGTTTCGACGAGGCGGAAGCGTTATTGCAGAAGATGCTGGACGCCGGTTGGGTCGGACGCATCAAGGCAGAAGGCACGCGCCGCATGCAATGGGGCAAGCGCATTACCGATGGCCTGGATAGCTGGGTACTGCTCGCCAATCCGCAATATCTGACACTGGCCGATATTTATCGCCTGTTCGTGTTCGATGCGTCCGGCAATGCAGCCCTGGCAAAACAGGTTGAAGGGGCAGTCGAAGAAGGATTGAATCAATCGCTGAGCGCACATTTCGCGCAAGCAGCGCACTAGAAGGAAACCTGCCCGGTCAGCAATTGCCAGTACATCAGCCATGCCGCTGCGAATGAGTAGAAGGGCTGGCGCCATGAGGCGGGACGGTTTTTTTCGAACATCAGATGCCCGATCCATGCGAAACCATAGAACGACAGTGCTGCCGCAACCAGCCATACGACATTGCCGGTCAGCACTAACGCAATCAAAAAGAAAATTGCCAGCGTTGAGCCGAAGAAATGCAGTTCGCGCGACGTCCTGTCGGTATGCCCGCTCAGGTAATCGGTATAGAACTCGGTGAATGTAGCGTGCGCCTTGTGTGCGATCACAGCCATGATATTCCTCCTCCTGCTGCCGTGATTTCAGACTAGTACGCATACGGTCCGGATGCAAGTCGATTCTGCGTCGACGAGAGCGTGCGGATATTTTTGCGCAATGCGTTGTCGTATCAGTGAACCCCGACGCCTGTCCTGCGGAAGCGTGTTTCCTGACACGTTCCTTACGCCATCCCGGATAGTGGATTTTTCACTGCGCTTGGGCTACATTGCAATTGTCCGAAGTAAAACCATAACGTGCGAGGACGGTCCCATGAAAGTATCCGAAATACTCAAGGTAAAAGGAAACATTCTCTTCACGGTGACGCCAGACAGCCCGATGCTGGACGCTGTCAATGCAATGGCGGAGAAGGACATCGGTTCGCTGGTCGTGATGGAGGGCGGCGACCTGATCGGAATGCTCTCATTCCGCGAAGTGATGGCAACGCTGCATGCCAACGGCGGCACGATCGGCAGCGAACCGGTGCGCAAGCACATGAACAAGAATCCCATCACGATCACATCCGATACCGATCTCAACGACGTGCGACGCATGATGCTGGAAGAGCACGCACGTTACGTGCCTGTGCTGGAAGGCAAGTCGCTGGTCGGGGTGATGTCGTTTTACGACGTCGCAAAAGCGGTGCTGGAAGCGCAGAGCTTCGAGAACAAGATGCTGAAATCGTATATCCAGGATTGGCCAGCAGAGGCTGACGAGAGATAGAACGTTGCGCCGCTGATCCAGCGAGCGCCGTTGGCAGCTGAAACCGTTCGCACATCCCGAGGGATGCGCGAACGGTTTTGTTTTTTCGTCGCATTCTTTGGCATCCCTTACAATCCGGTGATTCGAAAACGGCGTAATGCATTTCACGTCAATTGCCCGTTCCCAGCAACCGTCTGTCGTCCTTCCATTTTTCATGCGCAAACCAGGCCAATTCTCGTTGCTCGCGCAACGCCGCTTCGCACCGTTCTTCTGGGCGCAGTTTCTTGGTGCTTTCAACGACAACGTATTCAAGACGGCGTTGCTGACCGTACTGACGTTCTCGGCACTGGACTGGACGACGATGGATCGCGGGTTGCTGAACAACCTGATTCCCGGCCTGTTCATTTTGCCTTTTGTACTCTTCTCGGCGCTGGCCGGGCAACTGGCCGACAAGTTCGAAAAATCCGGCATGGTGCGCTACATCAAACTGCTGGAAATCGCGATCATGCTGGTTGCCGCAATCGGCTGGATGCGGCATGACCTGTGGCTGCTGATCGCCGCGGTTGCCGGCATGGGTTTGCACTCAACGCTGTTTGGTCCGATCAAGCACGCATATCTGCCGCAGAAATTGCATGCCGACGAGCTGACGGGCGGGAACGGCGTGGTACAGATGGGGACTTTTGTCGGCATTCTGCTGGGTGAAGTTCTCGGTGCCGTGCTGGTATCGCAGAAACCGTGGGGCATCGAATATGTGGCGGTCGGCGCGATTGTCATCGCGGTGGCCGGCTGGGTGGCCGGTCGCGCGATGCCGCATTCTCCGGCACCGGCGCCTGACCTGCAAATCAACTGGAACATCGCCACCGAAACGGTACGCAACATCCGTTTTTCGATGCGCAATCGATCGGTCTTTATCGCGATGCTGGCGAATTCCTGGTTCTGGTTTTACGGCTCGATCGTGCTGGCGCAATTCCCTCTGTATTCGAAAGAGTATTTGAACGGCGATCACAGCATCTTCGTGCTGTTGCTGACGATATTTTCGCTGGGTATAGGTACGGGCTCCCTGATGTGCGAACGCCTGTCGGGCCGCAAGGTGGAAATCGGCTTGATGCCATTCGGTGCACTGGGCTTGACACTGTTCGGTATCGATTTGTATCTGGCGAGTAATGCATATGCCGGTAATGCACTTGTCGATATCGCCAGTTTCGTCCACCAGTCCGGCAGCATGCGCATCCTGTTCGATTGTTTGATGATTGGCGTGTTCGGCGGGTTTTACATCGTGCCATTGTTTGCGCTGATCCAGACGCGCTGCGAGCCGACGCATATTTCACGCACGATTGCCGGCATGAATATCCTGAATGCATTGTTCATGGTGATCGCTGCGTTGCTGGCGATGGTATTGCTGAAGATGGGTTTGAATATTCCGCAGTTGTTCCTGGTGACGGCACTGCTGAACGCCGTCGTGCTGATCGTCATTCTGGCCGCGATGCCGGAATTCCTGCAGCGCTTTCTGGCGTGGACCGGTTTGCGTCGATGACGTTCATGTCATTCCGGATGCAACGCATCGTTGTCGTTGTGCCGCTGCGGTGCGGACAACGGTAACAGCAACGTGAATGTCGTACCGACACCAACTGCACTTTGCACACGCACACGACCACCGAGGACGCCGCTGACGATGTTGTGCGTGATGTTGAGGCCGAGGCCGGAACCGCCTTCCCCGAGCTTGGTCGTGAAGAAAGGATCGAAGATGCGATTCAGGTTGGCGGTAGGAATGCCGACGCCATCGTCCCTGACAGTCAGTTCAACCCAGCCTTCCATACCATCGACGGCGCGTGCGGCGATCACGATCGCTCCCTGATTTCGTCCTTCGAAACCGTGCAGCAGCGCATTGTTGATGAGGTTGTTCAGTACCTGCCCCAGAGGACCGGGATAACTGTCGAACACCAGGTCATCCGGAATGCCCTGTTCGACGATGAACGGACTTTTGCGAATCACCGGCCATAACGTCAGCAGAATTTCGCCGGTGACTTCCGCCAGAGAAAAGCTGCGTCGTTGCGAACTGGTCTGGTCGATCGCCACCTGCTTGAAACTGTTGACGAGATCCGCTGCCCGATGCAGGTTGCGCACAAGGATGTCACCGGCCTTGCCGACATCGGCTACGTAATTTTCCAGCGTCGAGCGCTTGATGCCTTGGTGATTGCGATAGGCTTCCGCCAATGCCGTGGTCTGATCGGTCAGCGTACTGGCCACCATCAGGCTGTTGCCGATCGGCGTGTTCAATTCGTGCGAGATCCCGGCAACCAGAGCGCCCAGCGCAGCAAGTTTTTCATTGTTGACCAGTTCCTCGTGCGCCTGATTCAGCGCTTCCAGCGTGGTTTCCAGTTCCTGATTGGCTTGCTGCAGTTCTTCCGTGCGTTCGACGACGCGGTCTTCGAGCGTGGCGTTGAGCTCGCGGATTTCATTTTCAATGCGACGTTTTTCCGTAATGTCCTGGCAGGCGAAGATGCCGTACTGTTCGCCCTCCAGCTGGAAAATATGACCTGAATACTGGATCAGGATTTCACTGCCGTTGCCGCGCACCATCCAGACTTCGTTCAGGTCGCGGATGCTGCCGGTGGCTTTCAATTCTTCCAGCAGCATGTCGCGGTCTGATGGCGTGCAGAACATTTTCAGGTCTTGCGTATTTTTGCCGATGACGGCATCGCGCGGTCGCAGGAATAATTGTTCAAAGGCGCTGTTGACGTCCTTGACCACGCTGTTGCTGCTGATCTGCGTGACATACATCGCCATTGGTGTGGAATGAAAGATGGTGGCAAAACGCTGTTCGCTGAAACGCAATTCCTTTTCAGCCTGCTTGCGTTCGAGTTCCGCGGATGCGCGTTCACTGAAGACCCGCAACAGAGAGCGGACCAGATCGGGATTGCGCAACGCCTTCGAATGCATGACGGCCAATACGCCGATGATGCGACCGGTGGCATCGTGCAGCGGCGCACCCGCGTAGCTGTCCCAGCCTTGTTCCTTCAGCGATGGATAGTCCGGGAACGTCTGTTCGACATCGCTGGCGAATACGTGCAACTGCCCGGCCATCACGCGTTCGCACGGCGCACCGGGCAACGGATAATCAGCGGCATCGGCCGCATCGGCATCGTGTCCGTGCCGGTATGAAGCGAGTAACTGCATGCGCGCCGGGTCATTCGGTTCAGCAAGGCTGATGAAGGCACAGTCCGTGCGCAGCGCGGAAGCCAGATCGGCAACCAGTAATTCGAAGAACGATTCGCCGGCGATCCCCTGCGTGCCTTGCGCCAATCTTAAAAGGGCATGGTCGGCTTCTGCCTTTTGTTCTTCCAGCAGGCGTTGATCGGTTACATCGCGAATGACAGCCAGCACATAACGTTCGTCATCCACTGCAAAGCGCGTGGCGTTGATCAGGCAGTTACGGATTTCGCCTGCCTTGTTGCGCATGCTCCACGAAAAGTCCTGCACCGTATTGCGCTGGGCAAGTTGCCGGAAAAGTTCTTCACGTTCTTCGGGAAACAGCCAGATGTGCAGTTGCAGCGCCGTCTTGCCGGCCCATTCCTTGCGTGTGTAGCCGCTCAGCCGTTCGAATGCGGCATTGACTTCCAGGTAGGTGCCGTCGCTGACGCGCGTGATCAACACCGCATCCGGATTGAAGCGGAATGCGCCTTCGAACTTGATTTCGGACAGACGCTGCATTTCCGGCGAACGACGTTTCTCCGTCATGTCTTCCACCAGCGAAAGCCAGCCGTCACCGAGATCGATATCGGACCACTCGCAGATCAACAGATCGCCGCCGGCAGTCAGGTTCTGGCGCAACTTCGGCATGCCGGTCGCATTAAAGCCGGCTTGCTGGTCGTGCGGTACGAGAAAGCGCGCGTGCCGTCCCATCACTTGTTCGCGACGATAACCAAACATGCTTTCCGCCGCCGGATTCCATTCAATAACCTGATGATTGGCATCCCATTTGATGACGGCGATCGGATTCTGCTCAACCAGAATATGCAGGAGCGTGGTGTCCTGTGAAGGTGCAGGAAGCATTTCTTCCGGCGGACATTGCGTCGTCTTGCTGGATGAGGGCGTGAGAGGAGACGAGATCTCCCGGTGCGACGAAAAATATCGTCGTAACAGCAGCAGAATCAGCAGGGAGGAGAGTGCAAGTTGCGCCGCCAGCCACAGCATTTCCTGCCGCAGGGTTGCAGTCACTTGTTCCTGCAGGCGTTTGCCGCTGACTTCTACAACCAGCGAACCTGCAGACTGACCGCGATATTCGACGTCGATCGTTGTGGTCGAAGCTGGGCCATTCCTTCTTTCCGCGCGTTGATCCGTGGCTAACAGAATGCGCTTGTTGTCACGCACATCGACACGTATGAGATCGCCATTGCGGGCAAACGCGGTAGTCAACTTTGCCGTCAAGCCCTTGCGATCCAGATTCCACAAGGATTCATTCAGGCTGTCGGCAAGAACGACGGCGCTGTCCTCTGCCAGCTTTGCAGTTTTTTCAGACGCTTCCGAATGAAAGCCGTAGAGCCACTGACAGCCATGGAATAAAAGGGCAGGAACCAGCAGGCCGATCGCCACCGCGGACAAGATCGAGCGGGTGAAGAGCGCGTTCTTCATGATGCCCGATCGTACCGGGATTATGAAAAAAGGAAAGAAACGGGGCGGGGCAGCCGGAGAGAGCCGCCCCGAAATTTCGATACGCCGGTATCAGCTCTGCTGTGCATGGCTGTGCAGCCAGTCGTGCAGCACATCGGACGCCAGCGGTCTGGAGAACAGATAGCCCTGGCCAACGGCACAACCAAGTTGAGACAGAATTTCCGCCTGACGCTCGTCTTCGACGCCTTCTGCGATGACATCCAGTTCCAGATTGCGACCGAGCTGGATGATGGCTTCTGCGATGCTGCTGCCGCGCGCCGATTCGGTGATTTCCGTGACGAACGCGCGATCGATTTTCAGGCGGTCGACATTCAGTTTCTGCAGATGGCTGAGCGACGAAAAACCGGTACCGAAATCGTCGATCGCAATGCTGATGCCGGTTGCGGTGATCTGTTCCAGCAGCTTGATCAGCGCTTCGGGTTCCTCCATCGCCATCGATTCGGTAATCTCGAGTTCGATGCAGTGTGGCGGTGCTCCCGTTTCGCTTAAGGTCTTGCGCAACATCGCGAGGAAGTGCGGATGACGGAACTGCACCTGCGATACATTGACCGACATCATGAAGTCGGTAAAGCCGCCTTGATGGATGCGAACCACTTCCAGGCAAGCCTGGCGCAGCGCCCATTCGCCGAGTTCGATGATCAGGCCGGAATATTCGGCAATCGGAATAAACCGGTTCGGCGAAATCATCGTGCCGTCTTCGTGCTGCCAGCGCAGCAACGCTTCGGCGCCGACCGGTTTTCGCGTGATCATGTCGATCTGGGGCTGGTAGACGACGAACAGGCGTTTTTCTTCAAAGGCGGCGCGCAGCGCATGCATCATGTTGACGCGTTCGCGGATGTCGATGCCCATGCTTTGGGAAAAATAGAAATGGCCGGTGCGCTGCTGCAGCTTCGCGCGCTTCAACGCGATATGGGCATTCTTCAACGCCTCGACGCCGCGGCCTTCGTGCTCGGACAGCCGAACCAGGCCGACCGTGGCCGACAGTTGTACATCCTGCCCATCAATACTGAATGGCTTTTCGAATTGCGCGAGTACGGTATCGGGATTGACCTGATTGTCGTCGCCCAACACCCCGAACGTGTCGCCGCTGACACGCGCAACGATCAGCCGATCGCCAAGACGGGACTGCAAACGCGTTGCGACGGAAAGCAGCAGCAGATCGCCGAACTGGTGGCCGAGCGTGTCGTTCGTTTCCGCAAAGTGGTCGATGTCGATCAGCGCCAGCGTGGTTGGAGAAACAAGTGGAGCATTTGTGCGTGTTGTGACCAGCGTTTCGTCGATGATTTCTTTCAAGCGCGTGCGGTTCGGCAGCTTGGTCAGCGAATCATAGAATGCGGAATTGTGCAGCCGGCTGACCAGCATGATATTGGCGAGACCGACCGAAATATTGCTGCAGAAAACTTCAAGCAGGCGAATTTCGATTTCATTTAGCGGGCGGTCAGTCCTCACAAAGGCAGCGAAGCTGCGCGATGCGTCGCCGGTGAAATGCAGGGCGGCAAAATCGCGGCCGTAGATATTGCGACGTTCATTCAGCGCACGCGACAGGGCATTGCCGATACGCGCATCGTCGAACGACGAGACTGGGTGATTGACGACATCCTGATATGCGCCGTTAGCGGCAACAACGAATAATTCGGTCTGCTGGTTATGCAGCGTCTCTTGCACGCAGAGCAGGCCGTCGTCCGGCATGCCAAGCAGGCTGCCGATGCGCTGAATGACGCTGGAAGCAAAGTCTTCCAGCGTGGTCAGCGCCATCAGCTCGGTGCTGGCACGCAGAATCTTGTCCAGTCCGCTGCTGCTGGCATTGATCGTGCAGATCTGTTCGTACGAACGGATTGCTGCCGTCACGACCGTGAACAGCTTGATGCGAGTCAGTTCGGATTTGGTCTTGTAGTCGTTGATGTCGAATTGCTGGATCGCATCGATCTCCGGCGCATAGCCGGGTTGGCCGGTGCGCAGGATGATGCGCACTTCCGCACGATGCAATACATCGCGAATGTAATGGACGAGCTGCAGACCTTCGTCCTGCTGCTCCATGACAACATCCAGCAGAATCACCGCGACGTGCGGTTCTGCGGCAAGAATTTCTCTTGCCTGCTGTGCAGAATAGGCATGCAAAAATGCCAGCGGTCGATTTTGTATTTCAACGTTGCTGAGGGCGAAAGTCGTTGCCGAATGCACGTCTGCATCATCGTCGATGATCATGACCTGCCAGACATCGTCTTTCATCCCTGACTTGCCGTCGCCGGATGCGCGCACCGTTTCTTCCAGAAATACAAGGTCATCCTCGCTATGGCTGACCGACTTGCTCATGGGTGCCTTCTCCGAGATTTTTTTGGGGTTTCCCGTTTGGAAACCGTATATTGCACACCGATTCGGCATCAGGCAATGCTTTTTCTTGAAGCAATTGTGAACAAATTGTCTTCCTTGCACTGGTAGAATGGCTGCTTCATTTGGCTCTTTTTTACCGATTATGTCCGGCAACACTTTAGGCACCTTGTTCACTGTTACAACTTTTGGCGAATCGCACGGGCCCGCAATCGGTTGTGTAATCGACGGCTGTCCGCCCGGCATGGTGTTGTCAGAAGCAGACATTCAGCCTGAACTGGATCGTCGCAAACCGGGCACGTCACGACACGTAACCCAGCGCCAGGAGTCGGATACGGTTGAGATCCTGTCTGGCGTCTACGAAGGCAAGACGACCGGTACGCCGATTGCATTGCTGATTCGCAACGAAGATCAGCGCAGCAAGGATTACAGCAATATCAGCGAGACCTTCCGTCCCGGCCACGCCGACTATACGTACTGGCACAAATACGGCATCCGCGATCCACGCGGTGGAGGTCGTTCGTCGGCACGCCTGACGGCACCTGTCGTCGGTGCAGCGGCAATCGCGAAAAAATGGCTGAAGGAACAGTACGGCACGACGTTCAAGGGCTGCATGAGCCAGCTGGGTGAAATTTCGATCCCGTTCCAGAGCTGGGATTACGTCAGAGAGAATCCTTTCTTTGCCGCCAACGCAGACATGATTCCCGAGCTGGAAACCTATATGGACGCCTTGCGTCGCGATGGCGATTCATGTGGCGCACGCATCGACGTGGTGGCAGAGAATGTGCCGATCGGTCTGGGCGAACCGATCTACGACAAGCTCGATGCCGAAATCGCCTACGCGCTCATGGGCATCAATGCGGTGAAGGGCGTCGAGATCGGCGCAGGCTTTAAATCGGTCGCGCAAAAAGGTACCGAACACGGCGACGAACTGACGCCGGACGGATTTGCCAGCAACAACGCGGGCGGCGTTCTGGGCGGTATTTCGACCGGACAGGACATCACTGCATCGATTGCGATCAAGCCGACTTCCAGTATTCGTACGGGGCGTCAATCGATCGACAAGGCAGGAAATCCGATTACGGTTGAAACGCTGGGCCGTCATGATCCGTGTGTCGGCATCCGTGCCACGCCGATTGCCGAGGCGATGCTGGCATTGGTCCTGATGGATCACGCCTTGCGACATCGTGCGCAATGCGGCGATGTTTCTGTTTCCACTCCGAAGATTCCGGCCACGCGCTGAGCAGCTTGATGCCGACGGAAGCACCTGGCTTTCGTTTCTTTTTTGAGGTGCCAAAATGAAACTGCTTCGCTCACGTTCACTTTTCTCTTTCTTCCTGATCGCAGGCGCGGTGCTGGTATCCGCTTGCGAAACCGTCCACACAACGCAAGGTGGCGTGGTTGGTGTCGATCGTCAGCAGAGAATGCTGGTGTCGTCACAGGAACTGGAGCAGACCGCTTCCAAACAATACACAACGCTGATTGCTGCAGAGAAAAAGCAGAACGAGGTGAATCGTGATCCTGCACAGGTGGCGCGGGTGCGTCGCATTACCGATCGTTTGATTGCGCAGACGCCGGTGTTTCGCCCGGATGCACGTAACTGGAAGTGGGAAGTCAACGTGCTGACTTCCGATGAAGTCAATGCCTGGTGCATGCCGGGCGGCAAGATCGCCGTTTATACAGGATTGATCGATAAATTGAAGGTGACCGACGACGAGTTGGCTGCCGTCCTCGGGCACGAAATCGCCCACGCACTGCGGGAACATGCGCGCGAACGCGTCTCCGAGCAGATGGCGTACGGCAGCGCGATATCGGTCGGTGCAGCGTTGCTGGGTATCGGCGATCTCGGTCAGCAGGGCGCACAGTATGCATACAAGGGATTGGTCGGGCTGCCGAATTCGCGTGCACATGAAACGGAAGCCGATCGCATCGGCGTCGAACTGGCTGCGCGTGCCGGCTACGATCCGCGGGCAGCCGTGACGTTGTGGCAGAAAATGGCTCGTACAGGAGGCGGCGAGCCGCTTACCTTCCTTTCCACGCATCCTTCCAGCGCAGATCGCAGCAACGATTTGACCGACTATTCGCAGCGCGTGATGCCGCTCTATCAGCAAGCCAGAAAATAGCGGTTCATTGTCTGGCTAATTGGACAACTAAACGACCGATCAGGCGATAACCATGCGATGACGCAGGGCCGCGTGTTTCCGTGGTTCCATTGCGCAGGCAAAAATCGTCCTCATCTTGTCAACAAACGCCCCGTCTCGCGTTGCTTATGACGATGCCGACCGATTCGGCAGGCGCAAATATGGCATAATCGAGAGCTTCTCATCGGCCTTTGCCGACTTGACTTATCTGCATACGAACATGGCTCAAACGCTTTACGACAAACTCTGGGAATCGCACGTGGTCGACACGGGCGATGACGGCACCACCATTTTGTACATCGATCGCCACCTGCTGCATGAGGTGACCAGCCCGCAGGCGTTTGAAGGCCTGAAACTGGCACATCGCCAGCCTTGGCGCAATGCCGCCAACCTGATGGTTGTCGATCACAACGTGCCGACCACCGATCGCGCAAACGGTATCGCCGATCCGACCTCGCGACTGCAGGTAGAAACCCTCGACAGTAATGCGAAAGAATTCCGCCTGACGTATTTCGGCATTCGCGACAAGCGTCAAGGCATCGTGCACGTGATCGGGCCTGAACAGGGCGCAACGTTGCCGGGCATGACGGTTGTTTGCGGCGATTCGCACACGTCGACACACGGTGCGTTCGGTTGTCTGGCACACGGTATCGGCACGTCCGAAGTCGAGCACGTGCTGGCAACGCAAACGCTGTTGCAGAAAAAATCCAAATCGATGCTGGTGCAGGTTGACGGCGCATTGCCGGTCGGCGTGACGGCAAAAGATATCGTGCTGGCCATCATCGGCAAGATCGGCACCGCAGGCGGTACCGGCTACGCGATCGAATTTGCCGGTTCGGCAATCCGTTCGCTGTCGATGGAAGGACGCATGACCATCTGCAACATGGCGATCGAAGGCGGTGCGCGCGCCGGCATGGTGGCTGTGGATGACACCACGATCAATTACGTCAAGGGACGTCCGTTCTCGCCAGTCGGTCCGCACTGGGATCGCGCGGTCGAATACTGGCGCACGCTGCATTCCGATGCCGGTGCCAGGTTCGACATGGTCGTGACGCTGAATGCCGCCGAGATCAAGCCGCAAGTGACCTGGGGCACATCGCCGGAAATGGTGGTGCCGGTCGATGGTCGTGTGCCTGATCCGGACAAGGAAAAAGATCCAGTCAAGCGTGATGGCATGGAAAAGGCGCTGGTCTACATGGGCCTGAAACCGAACACGCCGATCGAGGATATTCGCATCGACAAGGTCTTCATCGGTTCCTGCACCAACTCGCGTATCGAGGATTTGCGTGCGGCTGCGTCGGTTGTGCGCGGCAAGCATCGCGCGTCCAACGTCAAGCTGGCGATGGTGGTACCGGGTTCCGGTCTCGTGAAAGAACAGGCTGAGCGCGAAGGCCTCGACAAGATTTTCAAGGACGCCGGTTTTGAATGGCGTGAACCTGGCTGCTCGATGTGTCTGGCCATGAATGCCGATCGTCTGGAACCGGGCGAGCGTTGCGCATCGACGTCCAACCGCAATTTCGAAGGCCGTCAGGGTGCGGGCGGACGCACGCATCTGGTCAGTCCGGCAATGGCTGCGGCTGCCGGTATCGAAGGTCACTTTGTCGATGTTCGTTCGCTGTAATCACCTGAAACCAAAATAGAGAGGATAAAAATGAAAAAGATCGCCGCATTGTTGATTGCTTCCGTTTGGCTGCTCGCCGGTTGCAACACGGTTCACGGTTTCGGCAAGGATGTCGAACACGTTGGTGACAAGATTCAAGGCAAGTAAGCCGTTGCCTGATGGGTTGCCTGTCATAGCTAATAGGGCAGGCAACCGTTCTCGCGTCGACAGCATGTCGACGCAGTCGTAACAAATTCAGGTGCAATGCAAGTAGTTGCGTCGCACCGCAGGTCGAAGTTGAACAGCATGGAAAAATTTACTCTTCTTGATGGTTTGGTGGCGCCGCTGGATCGCGCCAACGTCGATACCGACGCAATCATTCCGAAACAATTTCTGAAGTCGATCAAGCGTACCGGCTTCGGCCCGAACCTGTTCGACGAATGGCGCTATCTCGATCTGGGCGAACCGGGCAAGGACAATTCGCGTCGTCCGCTCAATCCGGATTTCGTGCTGAACGAGCCGCGTTATCAAGGTGCGTCGATTCTGCTGACGCGCAAGAACTTCGGTTGCGGCTCGTCGCGTGAACACGCTCCGTGGGCGCTGAGTCAATACGGTTTTCGCGCGATCATCGCGCCGAGCTTTGCCGACATTTTCTTCAACAACTGTTACAAGAACGGGCTGTTGCCAGTGGTGTTGACCGAGTCGCAAGTCGATCACCTGTTTGACGAAGTCAAGGCCTTTCCCGGCTACAAACTGGTCATTGACCTGGAAAAACAACTGGTCAGCACGTCCAGCGGCAGTGCAAGCTATCCGTTCGAAATCGATGCGTTCCGTAAATACTGTTTGTTGAACGGCTTCGACGACATCGGTCTGACGCTGCAGCAGGCCGACAAGATTCGCGCGTACGAAGAACGCCATCTCGCCGCGCAACCGTGGCTGACCAACACGATTTAACCCATTTCCATCTTTACGAAGCTATCCAATGAAAATCGCAATTCTGCCGGGCGACGGCATCGGTCCCGAAATCATGAACCAGGCTGTCAAGGTGATGAATGCCCTTGGCGAAAAGTTTGAAACCGAAACCGTGCCGGTTGGCGGCGCAGCTTATGCAGCCAGCGGTCATCCGTTGCCTGAATCAACGCTGAAGGTTGCGAAGGAAGCGGACGCGATTCTGTTCGGTGCAGTCGGCGATTTCAAATACGACACGCTGGAGCGCTCGTTGCGTCCCGAGCAGGCAATTCTCGGCTTGCGCAAGCACCTCGGCCTGTTCGCCAACTTCCGTCCTGCGATCCTGTATCCAGAACTGGCTGGCGCATCGTCGCTGAAGCCTGAAATCGTGTCCGGTCTGGACATCATGATCGTGCGCGAATTGACCGGCGACATCTACTTCGGCCAGCCACGTGGTGTGCGTGCTGCACCGGACGGTCCGTTCAAGGGCGAGCGCGAAGGTTTCGACACCATGCGTTACACCGAACCTGAAATCCGTCGCATCGCGCATGTGGCATTCCAGGCTGCGCAAAAACGCGGCAAGCGTCTGACCAGCGTCGACAAGGCCAACGTGCTGGAAACGTTCCAGTTCTGGCGCGACATCGTGACCGACGTCCACAAGGAATACAAGGACGTCGAACTGGATCACATGTACGTCGACAACGCCGCAATGCAACTGGTGCGCGCACCGAAGAAATTCGACGTGGTCGTGACCGGCAACATGTTCGGCGATATTCTGTCGGATGCCGCGGCCATGTTGACCGGCTCGATCGGCATGCTGCCGTCGGCTTCGCTGGATGCGAACAACAAGGGTCTGTATGAGCCGTCGCACGGTTCCGCGCCGGACATCGCCGGGCAGGACATTGCCAATCCACTGGCGCAGATCCTGTCGCTGGCAATGATGCTGCGCTACTCGCTGAACAAGGTCGAGCAGGCCGATCGCGTCGAAGCAGCGGTCAAGTCGGTATTGAAACAAGGTCTGCGTACGGTCGACATTTACGAACCGGGCACGACCAAAGTCAGCACCACGCAGATGGGCGACGCTGTCTTGAAAGCATTGGCTTAATTAAACAAGTTAAGCGCTTGCAGCAAGAGACTCACCGCGCAGATCATTCACGAATGACTGTGCGGCTTGATTAAAAGGGCATTCGCGCATTTGCCCGTACGAAGGAAATGATGATGAAACTAGTTGGCTTGGTTGGTTGGCGCGGTATGGTGGGCTCGGTCCTGATGCAACGCATGCAGGAAGAGAAGGACTTCGACCACATTGAACCTGTGTTTTTCACCACATCGAACAAGGGCGGCAAGGCTCCGGCCATGGCGAAGAACGAAACCACGCTGCAAGACGCCAACGATATCGACGCGCTGAAAAAGTGCGACATCATCATTACCTGCCAAGGCGGCGACTACACGACCGAAGTGTTCCCGAAACTGCGTGCTGCCGGCTGGAACGGTTACTGGATCGATGCAGCGTCGACGCTGCGCATGAAGGACGACGCAGTCATCATTCTCGATCCGGTCAATCTGAACGTGATCAAGGATGCGATGTCGCGCGGCGTGAAGAATTACATTGGCGGCAATTGCACCAACTCTATTCTGCTGATGGGTGTCGGCGGTCTGTTCCATAAAGGCTTGGTGGAATGGGTCAGTTCGATGACGTATCAGGCGGCTTCCGGCGGTGGCGCGAATCACATGCGTGAATTGTTGTCCGGCATGGGCGTGGTGCACGGTGCCGTTGCCGACGAGTTGGCAACGCCTTCGTCCGCCATTCTGGATATCGATCGCAAGGTCGCGCAGGCGATCCGCCAGGACGTGCCGACCGAATTTTTTGGCGCGCCACTGGCTGGCGGCTTGATCCCGTGGATCGATGCGCAGCTCGACAACGGTCAGTCGAAAGAAGAGTGGAAAGGCCAGGCTGAGGTCAACAAGATCCTCGGCAATGAGCAACCGATTCCGGTCGACGGCTTGTGCGTGCGTATCGGCGCAATGCGCTGCCACAGCCTGGCGCTGACGATCAAACTGAAAAAAGACGTGCCGCTGAACGAGATCGAATCGATCATCCGTGAAGGTAATCAATGGGTCAAATGGGTACCGAACGAGCGCGCGATCACCGTCAAGGAGTTGACGCCGGCCGCGATCACCGGCGGTCTGGAAATCGGCGTCGGCCGTGTCCGCAAATTGAACCAAGGACCGGAATACATCTCCGCCTTCGTCATTGGTGACCAGTTATTGTGGGGGGCGGCCGAACCGCTGCGTCGCATGTTGCGCATTATCCTGGATAAGTAAAGCGCCGCTTTTACCGCCCCTGCGTTGTCCAGACGCAACATAAACCCGCCAAATCGGCTCGAATATCGAACGATTGGCGGGTTTTAAATTAGTTGCCAAGATGGTTGCGCTTGCACGCGTAAGTCCATGATGCTAAGGTGAAAGTCCCTAGAAAAACGATAAATAAGCGTTGCTTGCAGCCTTCCAACGTACGCCAACGGAATTTCTCCATGCCATCAAAAATGCGGTCAACTCCTCGTTCCAAGGTTTCCTCGTTTCAATTAAAAGCGCTGAGCGCGGCCGTTCTGTCGGCTGTTGTTCTTTCGAACGCTTATGCCGCTGGTCTGGGGAAACTGACGGTGCTGTCTTCGCTCGGACAGCCGCTGAAGGCAGAAATCGAACTCACATCGGTTGCAAAAGATGAAATTGGTTCGCTGGTGCCGAGATTGGCATCAGCCGACGCATTCCGTCAGGCCAATATTGATTTGAGTCCTGTTCTCTTCTCGTTGCGATTTGCTGTTGATCAACGCAATGGCAATCCGGTTGTGCGCGTTACATCGACACAACCGATCAACGAACCGTTTGTCGACATGCTGCTGGAACTGGGGGGCGGCAAGGGCAAACTGGTCCGTGAATACACGTTCCTGCTGGACCCGCCGGAAATGCGCTCGTCGCGTGCAGCTTCGCAGGTAACACCAGTCGTTATCGGCCAGGCTTCGCCGACCACATCAACCAGTCAAACCAGCCGTCCGATCGCAGCATCTTCGGAACCTGCGGCTCCTGCACCAATGCCGACACCGGCTGCAGAGCCGGCACGTGAAACCGTGCGCAGCGAACCGGCACCACAACCGCGCGCAGCGGTAAAACCTGCAGCACAGGCACCGTTATCTGCCGAAGCAGAATCGACGGACAAGGAATACGAAGTCAAGAAAGGCGATTCGCTGGCAAAGATCGCGAATCAATATCGCTCCGGCGGCGTTTCTCTCGATCAGATGCTGGTGGCGTTGTACCGCGCCAATCCGGATGCCTTCATCAACAAGAACATGAACCGCCTGCGCGCGGGTCAGATTCTATCGATCCCTGAAGCGACCTCGGCAGATGCGATCAGCAATTCGGAAGCACGCGGCGTAGTCGTCGCCCAAGCCGCAGATTTCAACAGTTATCGCAACAAACTGGCTGCACAGGTAGCCACAGCGGATGCCAAGCCTTCCGAAGAAAGCAAACAAACCGCTGGCGGAAAAATCACTACCCGGATTCAGGAAGAAGCGGGATCAGGCAGCAACGCTCAGGACAAGCTGAAGTTGTCCAAATCCGGCACGGCATCGAATACCGCAGGTGCGTCCGGTGCCAGCGAAGAAGAATTGATTGCGCGCGACAAGGCGCTGGCTGAAGCCAATGCGCGTGTGAAGGAACTGGAAAAGAACGTCAGTGACCTGCAAAAGATCCTGGAAATCAAGAACAAGGATCTGGCGGCTCAGCAGAAGCAGGTAGAAACTGCTCCTGCAGCGGTAGCAGCGGCGCCTGCGGAAACTGCTGCTCCAGCACCATCCGCCGAGAAGCCGGTAACCGAAAACGCGGCCCCTGCACCTGCCGCAACAGAACAACCGGCAGAAGCGACGGCCCCGACTGCCGCACCTGCGGAAGAAGTCAAACCTGCTCCGGCACCGGTCAAGCCGAAACGTGTGGTTCCACCACCGGCACCGGTACATCAACCGAGCTTTTTTGAAGACCTGACCGGAAATCCGATGTTCCTGCCAGGTGCTGCCGTGTTGCTGGCATTGCTGGCAGGCCTGGGAATCTACAGTTCGCGTCGTCGCAAACAGCAGCCGAAGTCGTTTGAAGACAGCATCATCACCGACTCGAGCCTGAAATCGAATTCCTTGTTCGGATCGACCGGTGGTCAGAGCGTCGACACCAACAACAGCGTGTTCAATTCGAATTTCGTGCCGTCGGCGAGCCAACTGGATACCAACGAAGTCGATCCGATTGCGGAAGCCGATGTATACGTTGCTTACGGTCGCGATGCGCAAGCGGAAGAGATCCTGAAGGAAGCGCTGCGTAATCAGCCAGATCGTCATGCGGTGCGCGTAAAACTGCTGGAAATCTATTCCAGCCGCAATGACGTGCGCTCGTTCGAAATTCTTGCGACCGAGCTGTACAGCATGACGAAGGGCGAAGGAGAGGAATGGGCGCAGGCAGCCGCCATGGGCCTGATTCTCGATCCAAGCAATCCGCTGTATGCCTCCGGAACCTTGCCGGATGATGTTGCGGCCAAGGCATCGTCGCTGACGGCATCGACGCAGCCGCTGGACGAAGGCGGACTGGACGATTTGCTGGCGACCACGCAACCGCATCCGAACACGACGCTCGAAACATCGCCGTATTTCAACAACACGACGATGTTGACGGAAGAAGCGCTGAGTCAGGAACCGATGCGCAAGCCGGAAGCCTCGGCAGCGCCGGAACAACCGAAAGATCAGAAGCCTCTGGTGGAAGATCTCGATTTCGATCTGGAAGGTTTTGATGTCGGCGAACCGGCAAAACCACAGGAGGCATCAAAAGCCGAGTTGCCGGCCGATGTTGCCGCTATCGATTTCGGTTTCCTCGACGACAAGTCTGCAGCGCCGTCGGAAAAAAATGAATTTAAGGCACCGGCGTCTGCTGCTTCACCGGAAGTTCTGGCGCCGGAAGCATTCGATCTCGAATTCCCGTCGAGCGACGCATCGTCCGCGGCAGAAGCACCGACGATCAAGCCGCAGGAATTCGACCTGTCTGATATCGCGCTGGAACTGGAGCCGGACAATGGCAATGCGTCTGCCGGTACGCCGTCCGATGCACTGCCGGCGCTGGAGGGTCTGGATGACGACAGTTTTTCCAGCAATGCAGAGATGGCGACCAAACTTGACCTCGCGATTGCCTATCAGGAAATCGGCGACAAGGAAGGTGCGCGCGAGTTGCTGGAAGAAGTTGTCAAGGGCGGCAACAGCGAACAGATTGCGAGAGCAAGCGAATTGCTGGACAAGCTTTCCTGAGATAATTAAGCAGTTGATCGACGGGCGCAATGCGATGCTTGCGCCCGTTTTCTTTTTGGCTTCGGTTCTCTACACTTCCGTCATGAACGACGATTCAAAACGCATCGTGCTCGGCGTGCAATACGATGGTGCGCCGTGGCAGGGCTGGCAAACGCAACCTCATGGTCAGACCGTCCAGGATCAACTGGAGGTCGCGTTGCATAAATTTACGGGACAGCAGGTGTCGACAATATGCGCGGGCCGGACCGATACCGGCGTGCACGCGCTGGAGCAGGTTGTGCATTTTGACATTCCGCTGGAGCGCGACATGACGTCGTGGGTGCGCGGTGTGAATGCCTTTTTGCCTGCCTCGATTGCCGTGCGCTGGGCGACTGAGGTACGTTCCGCGTTGCATCAGGAACAGGATTTTCACGCGCGTTTCAGCGCTCATGCGCGAACGTATCAGTACGTCCTGTATAACAATCCGGTGCGTTCGCCGTTGCTGGAGGGAAAAGCTGGCTGGGTATTTCGGCCGCTGGATATCGATCGCATGCGTGAAGCGGCTGTGCATCTGGTGGGGGAACATGATTTTTCGACGTTCCGTTCAGTGCAATGCCAGGCCAAATCGCCGGTGAAGATCATGCATTCAATCCATATTGAACAACGTGGTGAAATTTTCATGTTCACGCTGCATGCGAACGCCTTTCTGTATCACATGGTGCGCAACCTTATCGGTTCATTCGTCTTCGTCGGTAGCGGGGCACGTCCGCCGGGCTGGATGAAAGAATTGCTGGAAGGACGTGATCGCAAGATCGCTGCACCGACCTTCATGCCGGACGGTTTGTATCTTGCCAAAATCGATTACGATCCCAAATGGACATTGCCCCAGGCTGCGCCGCGGAATTTCCTGTGGTTGTAACAGTCTATGAAGTTTCACGAAGAACATCAGTCATGACAAACCGTACACGTATCAAGATTTGCGGTCTGACACGCGAACAAGACGTGCAGGGCGCCATTGCGGCCGGTGCGGACGCAATCGGTTTCGTGTTTTATCCGGCCAGTCCCCGTTATGTTCAGCCTGCAGCAGCGGCAAAGCTGGTGGCCGTGGTGCCCCCATTTGTCACAACCGTTGGGCTGTTCGTCAATGCTTCGCTGGAAGAAGTGCAGACGGTGCTGGCATTGGCCCCGGTTGCGTTACTGCAATTCCATGGTGATGAAACGCCGGCGCAATGTGCCTCGATTGCTGCCGCAGTGAATCGGCCCTTCGTTCGCGCCGTTCGCGTAAAACCTGAAACCGCCGCCACCGATTTGCTAGAATGCGAGTCTGAATATCGCGCCGCCAGCGCCTTGTTTTCCGGCTTGTTGCTGGACACGTTTGTCGATAGTTATGGCGGCAGCGGAAAGGTCTTCGATTGGTCTCTCATTCCAGAAAATCTCGCGCCTCGGCTCGTTTTGAGTGGTGGCTTGAACGCACAAAACGCGACTGACGCCGTGCAGCGCATTCGTCCCCATGCAGTCGACGTCAGTAGCGGCGTCGAACAGGCAAAGGGAATCAAGGATAGCGCGAAGATTCGCGCCTTTATCGCCGCGGTACGTGCAGCCGACGCTGTGCGGCCGGACTGAAAACAAAGAGAACATCATGAAAGAATTAGACGCACTCGGCACGTTTGCCGAGCGGCAGGCACTGAGCGAGGCAGCGTTGCACCAGGCTGCGCCATACAATCTGCCGGATGCCAAAGGCCATTTTGGTCAATACGGCGGCAGTTTCGTTTCCGAGACATTGAGCCACGCGCTGGCTGAACTGAAGGAAGCGTATGCGCATTACAGCAAGGACCCGTCGTTCCTTGAGGAATTTCATTACGACCTCAAGCATTTCGTCGGTCGTCCAAGCCCGATCTATCACGCAAAACGCTGGTCCGAACAAATGGGCGGCGCGCAGATCTACTTCAAGCGTGAAGACCTGAATCACACCGGTGCGCACAAGATCAACAACGTGATCGGCCAGGCTTTGCTGGCACGTCGCATGGGCAAGAAACGCATCATCGCGGAAACCGGTGCCGGTCAGCATGGCGTGGCAACGGCAACGATCTGCGCACGTTTCGGTCTTGAATGCGTGGTCTACATGGGTAGCGAAGACGTCAAGCGTCAGGCGCAGAACGTGTATCGCATGAAGCTGCTGGGCGCGACGGTGGTGCCGGTGGAATCAGGTTCGAAAACGCTGAAGGATGCGTTGAACGAAGCGATGCGCGACTGGGTGACCAACGTCGAAAATACTTTTTACATCATCGGTACCGTGGCGGGGCCGCATCCGTATCCGATGATGGTGCGCGACTTCCAGTCTGTGATTGGAACGGAATGCATTCAGCAGATGCCGGAAATGACGAGTCGCCAGCCGGATTACGTCGTCGCATGTATCGGTGGCGGTTCCAATGCGATGGGTATTTTCTATCCGTACATCGAACACAAGGGTGTGCAACTGGTCGGTGTTGAAGCAGCAGGTGAGGGACTGGAAACAGGAAAACATTCCGCTTCGCTGACGGCGGGCTCACCGGGTGTATTGCACGGCAATCGTACCTATCTGTTGCAGGATGCGAACGGCCAGATCATTGAGACGCATTCGATTTCCGCAGGTCTGGATTATCCTGGCGTCGGTCCCGAACATGCATGGCTGAAGGATTCGGCGCGTGCGCAATATGTGTCGGTCACCGATGAAGAAGCGCTGCAGGCGTTCCACGATTGCTGCCATATCGAAGGCATCATTCCTGCGCTGGAATCCAGTCATGCAATCAGCTATGCAGCCAAGCTGGCGGCCACGCTGCCGAAAGACAAGATTGTCCTCGCCAATCTGTCCGGTCGTGGCGACAAGGATATGCATACCGTCGCTCAGCGAATGGGATTGAAATTCGATTGATACAGAAAGCGTTTCGCACAAGCGGAACGCTTTTCTTTTATTCCCATCGCTGTTGATGCACGAGTTGACGCACGACGAACCATTCGCAGCATCCGCAAATAATTTACAGAAACACTCATGTCCAGAATTCAATCCACGTTTGCCGCACTGACGGCAAGCAAAAGAAAAGGTCTTGTCCCCTTCATCACGGCCGGTGACCCTGCGCCTGAATTGACGGTGCCGTTGATGCATGCACTGGTCGAAGGCGGTGCCGACATTCTCGAACTCGGGGTGCCGTTTTCGGACCCGATGGCCGAAGGTCCGGTCATCCAGCGTGCTTGCGAACGGGCGTTGAAATTCAATATCGGCATGCAGGATGTGCTGGGTTTTGTGCGCGAATTTCGCAAGACCGACAACAGCACGC
This sequence comes from Oxalicibacterium sp., assembly GCF_035565035.1. Classification (GTDB taxonomy): domain Bacteria; phylum Pseudomonadota; class Gammaproteobacteria; order Burkholderiales; family Burkholderiaceae_D; genus Oxalicibacterium. The sequence goes on from NZ_DATMTD010000042.1 coordinate 27,886, forward strand.
CGATCGTGCTGATGGGTTATGCCAATCCGATCGAGCGGATGGGACAAACGGCATTCGTGCTGGCGGCAAAAGAGGCAGGGGTCGACGGCACCATCGTCGTCGATTATCCGCCGGAGGAATGTGAGGAATTCGCCGCCACATTGAAAGCCAACGGTATGGATTCGATCTTCCTGCTGGCGCCGACTTCTACCGAAGAACGCATTCAACAGGTGGCAAAATTCGGCAGCGGCTTCAGCTATTACGTTTCGCTCAAAGGTGTAACGGGTGCTGCCAATATCGATACGCAAGAAGTGTCGCAACGCATCGCCGCGATACGAAAGCATGTCAAATTGCCAATCGGCGTCGGTTTCGGCATTCGCGACGCGGCAACGGCGAAGGCAGTTGCGGCCGTCTCCGACGCGGTCGTGATCGGCAGCCGGATCATCCAGGAACTGGAAAATACGCCGCGCGAGAAGGCCGTGGAAGCCGTCAGGACCTTCGTTGCAGGCATTCGCACGGCGCTGGACGAATAGATGAAATTGTCGCGGCACGCGAGTAAAATGCCGCGTCTCTGTACAAACATGCAATATGTGCCGAACGACCGTGCAAACGGTACAATTCGGCAACCTGAAATTTTGAAAGGTCTGCGATGAGCTGGCTAGAAAAACTGCTTCCCCCGCGTATCCAACGTTCCGATACCGCACAACGCAAATCGGTGCCGGAAGGCCTGTGGGTCAAATGCCCGTCCTGCGAATCGGTGCTGTATCGCACTGATCTGGAGTCGAATATCCACGTTTGCCCCAAATGCTCGCATCACATGCGTATCCGTGCACGCGATCGCCTGGATGCGCTGCTGGATGCCGGCGGCCGTTACGATATCGGCCAGGAAGTCCTGCCGGTCGATACGCTCAAATTCAAGGACAGCAAGAAATATCCGGATCGCCTGAAATCGGCACTGGAAGCAACCGGTGAAACCGATGCGCTTGTCGTGATGGGCGGCTCGATCATGAGTCTGCCGGTCGTTGTTTCCTGCTTCGAATTCGAGTTCATGGGCGGCTCGATGGGTTCTGTCGTCGGCGAGCGCTTTGCCCGCGGTGCACAAGTTGCGCTGGAACAGAAGGTGCCGTTCATCTGCATTACCGCGACCGGTGGCGCGCGTATGCAGGAAGGCTTGCTGTCGTTGATGCAGATGGCGAAAACCACGTCGATGCTGACCAAGCTGGCAGAAAAGAAACTGCCGTTCATTTCCGTACTAACGGATCCGACGATGGGTGGCGTGTCCGCTTCGTTCGCTTTCATGGGCGACGTCGTGATCGCGGAACCGAAGGCGCTGATTGGTTTTGCCGGTCCGCGCGTGATCGAGAACACCGTGCGCGAAAAACTGCCGGAAGGTTTCCAGCGCGCCGAATTCCTGTTGCAGAAAGGCGCTATCGACATGATCGTCGACCGTCGCAAGATGCGTGAGGAAATCGCGCGCATTCTGGCATTGCTGCAGAATCAGGCGGCAGAAGTCCTCGCCTGATCGCGTTGCAATCCGGACAAGCCCGAACCGTCACAAGGTTCGGGCTTTTTATTTGACCGAACGGCATCACATGATGCCCATGATGTTTGATTGCGCATGAATACTCTTCCGACAACGTTGAACGACTGGCTTGCCGGACTGGAAGCCATGCATCCCAAGGCCATCGACATGGGGCTGGAGCGGGTGCAGCAGGTGAAGCAGGCGATGGGGCTGGAGTTTGCCTGCCCCGTGATCATCGTCGGCGGCACCAATGGCAAGGGTTCCACCTGCGCGATGCTGGAATCGATCCTGTTGCGTGCCGGCTATCGTGTCGGCCTGTACACGTCGCCGCATCTGCTGGTGTTCAACGAACGCATGCGCGTCAATGGCCAGTCGGCGACGGATGCCGAACTGATTGACGCCTTCAACAAGATCGAACAGGCGCGCGCAGAAGTTTCGCTGTCGTATTTCGAATTCACGACGCTGGCGGCGATGCAACTGTTTGCCGATGCCGGACTGGACGCAGTGATTTTTGAAGTCGGACTGGGTGGACGTCTGGATGCCGTCAATGTGCTCGATGCCGATGTCGCCATCGTCACCAGTGTCGATATCGATCACACCGAGTATCTTGGCGATACGCGCGAAAAGATCGGTTATGAAAAGGCCGGAATTTTCCGTAACGGCAAAACCGCGATTTGCGGCGATCCGGTGCCGCCGGTATCGCTGGTGGACCATGCGGAAAAGATCGGTGCCGACTTGTGGCTGTTCAACCGCGATTTCAATTATTCAGGCGATCGGCAGCAGTGGAACTTCAGCGGACGCGGTCATCGTCGCAATGCACTGGCTTATCCGGGGCTGCGCGGCGCCAATCAGTTATTGAATGCATCGTCGGTACTGGCTGCGCTGGAGGCGTTGCGCATGCGTTTGCCGGTCGGTGCGCAGGAAGTGCGTACCGGCCTGGCACTGGTCGAACTGGCAGGGCGTTTTCAGGTGTTGCCAGGGCGTCCGCCGGTGATTCTGGATGTCGCACACAATCCGCATGCGGCGGCGACGCTTGCACAGAATCTCGACAACATGGGTTTTCATTCTTATACCTATGCCGTGTTCGGTGCGATGCAGGACAAGGATATCGACGGCATCATCGCGCATCTGAAAGACCGCGTCGATCACTGGTGCGTAACGGATCTGCCGTTGCCGCGCGCGGCGTCTGCCGGTGATATTGCAGAAAAGCTGCGACAGGCATATAGCGAACCGGATACCGAACACACCATCGAAACCTTCGTTTCGCCTGCAGACGCTTTTGCAAATGCTCTGAGCCGAGCGGGGGAGAATGATAGAATTGCGGTTTTCGGATCGTTCCTGACCGTCGCTGGCGTGATGGAATTCCGTCATACCGTGCTTCACTAACGAATTGAACACTGGATCGTATGGGCTTGTTCTCGTTTTTTCGTAAAAATCAGCAGGAATCATCAGCCGGCAAAAGCGATTTTTATTCGCAGGCCGACGAAGACATACCGACTGGTCGCGGCAAACGCAGACAGAACAAACGCGATGAACCGGTCGATCCTGTGTTGCCTGAAAAGAAACGTGCACGCCGCCGCCTGGTTGGCGCAATCGCACTGGTGCTCGCAGTCGTCATCGTCCTGCCGATGATCCTTGATTCCGAGCCCAAGCCGCTTGCAGACGACATCAATATTCAAATCCCTTCGCGCGATACGCCCTCTCCAGTCGCTGCGAAACCGGATAGTGCATCCAATACGGAAGCCAGTCTGCCGGTTGCTCCTCCCGAGGAGGAAGTAATCGAACCAGCGAAAGCGCAGACCCCGACGATCGACCCGAAAGTCGAAGCGCCGAAAGCAGAAACACCGAAACCGGAACACACGCCTGTCGCCGAACAGAACCCGCATGCCGCGACAAAACCTGACGCGTCGACATCACATAGCAAGCCTGCAGTGCAGCCGCCAGCTGTCGACAAATCGGATAAATCTGCCGAAGCAACACGTGCACGCGCAATCCTGGAAGGAAAACCGACCACCGCTGCGCCGAAAACTTCGGGCAAGGTTGCAATCCAGGTTGCAGCTTTGGCATCGCAGGATAAAGTGAATGAATTGCAGAAGAAATTGCAGGGCGCAGGGCTGAAGTCGTACACGCAGAAAGTGGCGACGGCGTCCGGCGATCGTATTCGCGTGCGTGTGGGGCCGTTTGCCAACGAGGCGGAAGCCGAGAAGGCACGCACCAAGCTGACCAAGCTGGGCCTGACAGGCAAGCTGATTCCGGCTTAGGCGTCAGGATAGTGGATAGCCCAGGCCGACAAGCAGATCGATTGTGACGATATTCGATTATCTGGTTCTGTTTGTGCTGGTCTGCTCGGTTGTCATCAGCACGTTACGCGGACTGGTAAAGGAAATTCTGTCGTTGCTGGGCTGGATTGTCGCCTTCGTGGTTGCCAATGCCTATGGCGAAACACTGGCGCAATGGCTGCCGAACGCCATTCCCGGCAATACGGCACGATTGATCGTTGCCTTTCTGGCCTTGTTCATCGGTGTTCGCATCCTGATGGGCTTGCTGACGATGGCACTGGATGCGGTAATCAAGGCGGCTGGTCTCACATTGGCCGATCGGGGATTAGGCGGGCTGTTCGGTTTTGCGCGCGGCATGGTGATTGTGCTGGCTGCGGTGCTGCTGTGCGGGATGACGGAGATTCCGCAGCAGCCATTCTGGAAAGGCGCATTATTGAGTCCGCTCGCGGAGTCTGCCGCATTGACTGCTTTGCCGTTGTTGCCAGGTGACCTGTCGCATCGCATCAGGTTTTAGCGCAGGTTCTGTCTGCATTTTTGATTTTGTTGTTTAGTTGAGGAGTCCACCATGTGTGGCGTTATCGGCGTTGTCTCTCATTCCCCCGTCAACCAATTGATCTATGACGCGCTGCTGCTGCTGCAGCACCGCGGCCAAGATGCTGCCGGTATTGCAACCGACAATGGCAATGCATTCAGCATGCACAAGGCCAACGGCTTGGTGCGCGATGTTTTCCGTACACGCAACATGCGCTCGCTGCCCGGTAATTCCGGTGTCGGCCAGGTGCGCTATCCGACTGCAGGTTCGTCCAGTGAAGACGAGGCTCAGCCGTTCTACGTCAACGCGCCGTTCGGCATCATCATGGCGCACAACGGCAACCTGACGAACTGGGAACAGTTGAAGATCGAGATGTTCAAGAACGATCGTCGTCACATCAATACGACTTCCGACTCCGAAGTATTGCTGAATGTGCTGGCGCATGAAATCCAGCAGGCAACGACCGGCTATTCGCTCGATCCGGCTGCGCTGTTCAAGGCGGTTTCGGTATTGCACAAGCGTGTACGCGGCTCGTACGCAGTGACGGCGCAGATCGCCGGTTACGGGTTGCTGGCGTTCCGCGATCCGTATGGCATTCGCCCGCTGTGCATCGGCTTCAACGAAACCGATGCCGGCACCGAATATCTGATCGCCAGCGAATCGGTTGCACTGGAGGGATTGGGTTTCCGTTTCCTGCGTGACGTGCTGCCGGGCGAAGCGATTTTCATCGACATCGACGGCAAGCTTTACAACCAGCAATGTGCAGAAAATCCTTCGCTGAATCCATGTGCGTTCGAATACGTCTACTTTGCACGCCCTGATTCGATCATCGACGGCGCTTCGGTGTACGCAACGCGCCTGAAGATGGGCGAGTATCTGGCAGAGAAGGTCAAGCGTGAAGTTTCGCTTGGCGATATCGACGTCGTCATGCCTATTCCTGATTCGTCGCGTCCTGCCGCAATGGAATTGGCACACAAGCTCAACATCGAATATCGCGAAGGTTTCATCAAGAACCGTTACATCGGCCGCACCTTCATCATGCCGGGGCAGGGAACGCGCAGGAAATCGGTGCGTCAGAAGCTCAATGCGATCGGGTCCGAGTTCAAGGGCAAGAACGTGCTGCTGGTTGACGATTCGATCGTACGCGGCACGACCAGTCGTGAGATCGTGCAGATGGCGCGCGATGCCGGCGCGAAGAAAGTGGTGTTCGCATCTGCCGCACCGCCGGTCAAATACCCGAACGTTTACGGTATCGACATGCCGACACGCGCCGAGTTGATCGCCTACGGCCGTACCGATGAAGAAGTGTGCCGCGAGATCACGGCAGATGCATTGATCTATCAGGATATCGAAGCACTGAAACGTTCGATTTCAGATGTCAATCCTGCGTTGAAGAGTCTGGAAGCATCGTGCTTCGACGGTATCTATGTCACTGGTGACATCTCGCGCGATTATCTGGACCGCATCGAATTCGCGCGTCACAATATGAAGGCGGAAGAAGCCATTCGTTCGCAACTGAATCTGAATCTCGCTCACGCCGATTGAAATCATGACGCTGTCGCATTCCATGCCTGATTGCGCGCGCGTGCAATCAGGCATTTTTTCTTGATGATCATGAACGATAAAAAATACGGTTTCACTACCACCATTCTGCACAGCGACCGTCGCAAGGCCATCGAGCACGGTTCACTGCACAAGCCGATTCATACGTCGGTGACGTTCGGTTATGACGATGCACGTGAACTCGCGACCGTCTTTCAGGGGCGGCAGCCAGGCTATCGTTACGGTCGTCAGGGGAATCCGACCGTTGCGGCGCTGGAGGACAAGATCAACCGCATGGAAGAAGGCCTGTCGACAATCTGTTTTGCAACCGGCATGGCTGCCATCGGTGCAGTAACGCAGGCTTTGCTGCGCAAAGGCGATCATGTGGTGTCGTCATCCTTCCTGTTCGGCAATACGAACAGCCTGTGGCAGACGGTGGCTACCCAGGGTATCGATGTGTCGATGGTCGATGCGACCGATGTCGCCAATGTCGAGGCAGCACTGACGCCGGCAACTCGGCTTGTATTCGTCGAAACCATCGCCAATCCGCGCACCCAGGTGGCCGATCTGGCGCGCATCGGCAAGCTGTGCGCGGAACGCGGCATTCTCTACATCGTTGATAACACGATGACCTCGCCGTATCTGTTCCGCCCGAAGACGGTGGGCGCCGGTCTCGTGATCAATTCGTTGACCAAATCGATCGGCGGCCATGGGAACGCGCTGGGCGGGGCATTGACGGATACAGGACTTTACGACTGGGTGCGCTTTCCCAATATTCTGGAGACCTACAAACGCAACCCGTCAGCGCAGCAATGGGGCATGACACAGATTCGTGCAAAGGCACTGCGAGACTTTGGCGCGTCGCTTGGGCCTGAAGCTGCACATCACCTTGCTGTCGGTTCCGAGACAATGGCGCTGCGGATGGAGCGCGAATGTGCGAATGCATTGGCCATCACGCAGATGCTGGAGGCTGACGAACGTGTTGCCGCAGTATATTACCCGGGATTGAAGTCGCATCCGCAGCACCGGATTTCCAGCGAACTGTTCCGTGCTTACGGCAGCCTGTTCAGTTTTGAATTGAAGGACGGCATTGATTGCTTCGATTATCTGAATCGCCTGAAACTCGGCGTTTCAGCCAGCAATCTGGGCGATACGCGCACGCTGGTGATTCCTGTATCGCACACGATTTTCTACGAGATGGGGCCGGAGCGTCGTGCCAGCATGGGCATTGCGGAATCGCTGATTCGCGTGTCGGTCGGTATCGAGGATACCGTCGATCTGGTGGAGGATTTCCGGCAGGCGCTGGACGCCTGACCGATCCGGATCGTTTATTTGAAAAGTTGCTGCGCGTCGAGTGCGTCGCGCAGCTTGGTGCTTTGTTTCGGCACGAAATTCTGCAGACGTTGCAGCAAGGCCGGCGCAGTCGTTGCGTGCAACATCAGTTCCGCCTGTTCCGGCTTGACGAATCCATGTCTGACCTGCGCTTGCAGGAAGGCGATCAGGCCGTCATAGAAACCATCCACATTCAATACACCGATCGGTTTCTGGTGAAAGCCAAGTTGCGACCAGGTCAGTATTTCGAATAGTTCTTCCAGTGTGCCGATGCCGCCGGGCATGGCAACAAATCCTTCTGCCAGTTCCGCCATCAATGCCTTGCGTTCGTGCATGTTCTGCACGATATGCAAATGTGTCAGTCCGGTATGACCGACTTCCTTGTCCATCAAGGCTTGCGGAATCACGCCCGTCGCTTTTCCACCCAGCTTCAGGATTTCATCGGCGATAACGCCCATCAAGCCGACCTTGCCGCCACCATAGACCAGTTCGATATTGTTTTCGACCATTTCGCTTGCCATTGCACGCGCAGCTTCTGCGTAGACAGGTTGATTGCCGAAGGAGGAGCCGCAATAAACGCAAATGGATTTCATGTTGAGCGGGGAGATGAATTAACAGGAACGAGGAGAATCGACAAAGAGTTCCGCGTGATCGCCAAGAGGTCGATTACGTTTTCGGTAACTGGATGACCTTGGTGCCAACCATGCGATCATGCAGAAACTGTCTGCTTGGATGCAGGCGTGCCGACAAGGCCCAGGCGGCGACATTCGCCGCGACGATGGCGACGGACATCCATGCGTGAGCATCAAGCGCCCATGCAATTGCAAAGCCCGGAACGAACCAGAGCCAGGCAAGGAAATAGCGTGCAACGGCGCGCTTGAACGGGACGCTGTAGCCATCGACCGTCACCAGACGCATGCGCCATGTTTTCATCGGCAGGGTTTGCCCGCTGTGCGTCCAGAACCAGACAAAGTATGCCCCGATCACGAAGAACAACCAGTATTGCAATTCATGACGCAGATAGATTGCGCTGCGCTGCTGGAAAATCATTCCGAACAGCAGGGCAGCAATGGCGACCACGCCGAACAACAACACGCCCTCATACAGCATGGTGGTCAGGCGGCGTTTGATGGTGGGCGTCGTGGGCTTGCTGGAAGAAATCTCTGGACTGACTGCTTGCATTCGTCGCTACCGGTTCAGGGCGTGGAAGGCGACGATTGTACAGGGGCTGCTGGTGGTTGTGGAACAGGCGTCGGCGTGGCAACAGATGCCGGCGCCTGAGTCACAGGTTTGTGTTCTGCAGGTTTGGTGACGCGCCGAGGCGGGTTGACGATTGATTTCTTCGGCTGTGCGCTGGCTGCCAGTTCTTTTTTCTTTTCTTCGGGCAGTTGCTGATACTGCTCCCACTGCCGGGATTCATGGTTCGGATGGAGCTTCTTGAAGCGCGTGTAGTTTTCGCGTGCAATGCGACGTTGTTCAGGTGACAGGCGAACCCATTCCTGCATCCGTTTCTGCATCCGCTCCTGATCGGCGGGGGACATCGTCGCATAACGGTCTGCCAGTTCCAGCCACTTTTTCTTGCGGAAGCTGTCGAGCGAATTCCAGTCGCCGGCCAGTGGTGCAAGCGCAGCGCGCTGCGACGGCGTGAGGCGGTTCCAGTCAGTCGATTTCACAGCTGGCCTTGGTGCCGCGGACTTGATCACGGGCGCATGTTGAACGACCGGCGCAGGAGTTTGGGCAGATTCGGGACCATGAACCGATGCAGCTGCGGGCGCAGGAACCGCAGCCTGCGCAGCTCCGGCCAGCCCAAAGGCCAGCAGAAGTGCGGTAACGCCTTCGAAATGGCGAATCCGGAACGATGTGGCAAGCGCCTTCATGCTATTCCTCATCGGAATTGGCAAGGAAAGCATCGAAGCCGTGGTCAAGATAGGCGGACAGTGGCAGGTCATCCGTTAACACTTCAGCATCGATTGTTGCTGCTTCAATAATTTGCTGATGCTTTTCATATTGATACAGACCCATCAAGCCAAAAACAAGCGCAGCCAGCGGAAGGGCAACGCCCATCCGGCCCAGCCACGAAAATACCGTGTCGGACGCGAAGGGCGAATGCATTGTGTTGCGATCACCCACGGCGACAAAACGCGGTGCGACAACAACCTGTTCGGATTCCGGCTTCTTGCGTGATAGGGCAATATTGCGCGCAGATGAAAGACGTTCACTGGTATTTTTCGGTAAATTGGTGGCGCTTTCATCCAGCGCATGCCGCAATTTATAAGCGAGATTCAGATCTTTCGTTTTCATAGATAAATTCCTTTGGCTCTCAAGGCGGTGGCCAAGGCGTGTGTAGCTCGAGAACAATGTGTCTTTACGCTTCCCTCGGAACATCCCATGACGGCAGCCGTTTCCGACACATTCAGGTCCTGCCAATAACGCATCAGGAACGCTTCGCGTTGACGGGACGGAAGGTTTTGTATTTCCTGTTCGATAATGCCAAGCACCTGCTGACGTTCCAGTTTGCTTTGGCCCGACTCGGCGCCATAGCTGCCGGGTTCGGCCTCGATGACATCCATAGCATCGAAATTTTCCTGTTCGTCCTGCTTCCCGATAAAGCTGGAAAACAGGCTGATCCAGGAGCTGCGCACTTTTTCACGCCTGAAATAGTCGCGTATCGTGTTCTGCAATATCCGCTGGAATAGCATCGGCAATTCCGCCGCCGGCTTGTCGCCGTATTTTTCGGCGAGCTTGATCATGGCATCCTGAACGATATCCAGCGCCGATTCTTCCTTGCGTACCGCATAGACCGCCTGCTTGAATGCGCGGCGTTCGACGTCTTCGAGGAAATTGGAGAGTTCTTTGTCTGTTGCCATTGGATGCAGCGTTTTGAGGCGCTGCCAGGGATGTTGCACAATGATCGCGTTGAATCTGCGATCACATTTTCAAAACTGCTGCATGCTAGCAAAAAAGCCTCATTTGCGCGCGCTTTTTGCAGAAAATCCTTGATTTCAAACAGTTTTGCAAGAATTTCGACTTGACCGGAATGGTGCAACGCAGTAACGTATCGTTCCCTTTGTAATTCAAAGGGTCTTTGTCTTTGCGCGTTGCCCATCCCGCAGCACCGTAAATGACGCGCTTCACTTGAAAGCTGTTTGCTCTAACCCGTGCCACAAGCGCGAGAATCCCGCAAATCCGCCCCAGCATCTCCGACCGAACGAGTCGCGTTTAGCGCTGGTTTGAAGCACATTCACAGATGTGTGACGAATCGACGTGACCGCACAAAAAAGGGACGTCCCAGAACTGAGGCAGCATGCGGTTTCAATAGGAGAGAGCATCCGATCAATTTCCAATGGACCTTGAAAGGACTTTTAGCATGACCTCAGACGCAACGAGTACCGCAGTTAGCAATTCAATCGGTGAAGAAATCACCGGCGCAGAAATCGTCGTACGTTGCCTGGCCGAAGAAGGTGTCGAACATGTGTTCGGTTATCCGGGCGGCGCGGTGCTCTACATCTACGACGCGATTTTCAGCCACAGCAAGTTCAAGCACATTCTGGTACGCCACGAACAGGCTGCCGTCCATGCTGCCGACGCTTATTCCCGCAGTTCCAACAAGGTTGGCGTTTGCCTCGTGACTTCCGGTCCGGGCGTGACGAACGCGATCACCGGCTTGGCAACTGCCTACATGGACTCGATTCCGATGATCATCATTTCCGGTCAGGTGCCTTCGCACGCGATCGGTCTGGATGCCTTCCAGGAATGCGATACCGTCGGTATCACGCGTCCATGCGTCAAACACAATTTTCTCGTCAAGGATGTCAAGGATCTCGCCGCGACCATGAAGAAGGCATTCTTCATCGCGACCACCGGCCGTCCAGGCCCGGTCCTGATCGACATCCCTAAAGACATCACGATGCACAAGACGACCTTCGAGTATCCGAAGGAAGTCGAAATGCGTTCGTACAAACCGGTCGACAAAGGTCATTCGGGCCAGATTCGCAAGGCAGTGCAGTTGCTGCTGCAAGCGGAACGTCCGATGATCTACACCGGCGGCGGCGTCATTCTGGCGAACGCATCGGAAGAATTGAATCGTCTGGTCGACAAGCTCGGCTACCCATGCACGAACACGCTGATGGGCCTCGGCGCCTACAAGGCAACCAGCGACAAGTTCGTCGGCATGCCGGGCATGCATGGCACATACGAAGCCAACATGGCGATGCAGCATTCGGACGTCATGATCGCCATCGGCGCGCGTTTCGACGACCGCGTGATCGGCAATCCGAAACATTTCTCCGCCACGCCGCGCAAGATCATTCACATCGACATCGATCCATCGTCGATTTCGAAACGCGTCAAGGTCGACATTCCAATCGTCGGCAACGTCAAGGAAGTGCTGCAGGAATTGCTGGCACAACTCGACGCTGCAGAAACCAAGCCGAACGCAGCGCATCTGTCCGACTGGTGGAAACAGATCAATGAATGGCGCAAGCGCGAATGCCTGAAGTACACGCCATCGACTGAAGTCATCAAGCCGCAATCGGTCGTGCAAAAAGTCTGGGAAATCACCAAGGGCGACGCCTTCATCACGTCCGACGTCGGTCAGCATCAAATGTGGGCGGCGCAATATTATCCGTTCGACAAGCCACGTCGCTGGATCAATTCCGGTGGTCTGGGCACCATGGGCGTCGGCTTGCCGTACGCGATGGGCGTGCAGATGGCGAACCCGGATGCGACTGTTGCCTGTATCACCGGCGAAGCGTCGATCCAGATGTGTATTCAAGAGCTCGCGACCTGCAAGCAGTACCACATGACGCCGAAGATCATCCTGTTGAACAATCGCTTCCTCGGCATGGTTCGTCAGTGGCAACAGCTGGAATACGGTTCGCGCTATTCGGAGTCGTACATGGATTCGCTGCCTGACTTCGACAAGCTGGTCGAATCGTACGGTCACGTCGGCATGACGATCGACAAGCCGGGCGATCTGGACGGCGCGATGAAAGAAGCATTCGACATGAAGGATCGTCTGGTATTCATGAACATCATTACCGATCAAACCGAAAACGTCTGGCCGATGGTCAAGACGGGCAAAGGCCTGACTGAAATGCTGCTTGGTTCGGAGGATCTGTAATGCGTCACATTATTTCTGTATTGCTCGAAAACGAAGCAGGTGCATTGTCGCGGGTTGTCGGCCTGTTCTCGGCACGCGCGTACAATATCGAAACGCTGACCGTGGCACCGACGGAAGATGCAACGTTGTCGCGCATGACGATTGTCACCAGCGGTTCGGATGACGTGATCGAACAGATCACCAAACATCTGAATCGTCTGATCGAAGTCGTGAAGGTGGTCGATCTGACCGAAGGTCCGTTCATCGAACGCGAATTGATGCTCATCAAGATCCGTGCGGTGGGCAAGGAACGTGAAGAGATGAAACGCACCACCGATATTTTCCGTGGTCGCATCATCGACGTCACCGACAAGACCTACACCATCGAATTGACCGGTAACAAAACCAAGCTGGATGCGTTCATCGATTCGATCGATCGTACGGCCATTCTGGAGACCGTTCGTACCGGCGGCTCCGGCATCGGCCGTGGTGAACGTATCCTCAAAGTTTAAGTATTCAAAGCTCAGTAATTCAAACTCAACACCACCTCATTAGGAACATCATGAAAGTTTTTTACGATAAAGATTGTGATCTGTCGCTGATCAAGGGTAAAAACGTTGCCATCATCGGTTACGGTTCGCAAGGTCACGCACACGCGCAAAACCTGAACGACTCCGGCGTCAAAGTCACGGTCGGTCTGCGTAAAGGCGGCGCATCGTGGGATAAAGTCGCGAAAGCCGGTTTGAACGTCGCTGAAGTCAACGACGCAGTCAAAGCAGCTGACGTCATCATGATTTTGCTGCCTGATGAAAACATCGCTCAGGTCTACAACGAAAACGTTGCGCCGCACGCCAAGCAAGGCGCGGTTCTGGCATTTGCTCACGGCTTCAACGTGCACTACGGGCAAGTCGTGCCACGTGCCGATCTGGACGTCATCATGATCGCGCCTAAGGCGCCGGGCCACACCGTGCGCGGTACGTACGCACAAGGTGGCGGCGTTCCTCATCTGGTCGCTGTGTACCAGGACAAATCCGGTGTCGCGCGCGACATCGCGTTGTCGTACGCGATGGCAAACGGCGGCGGCCGTGCCGGCATCATCGAAACCAACTTCCGTGAAGAAACCGAAACCGATCTGTTCGGCGAACAAGCCGTTCTGTGCGGTGGCGCAGTTGAACTGATCAAGGCCGGTTTCGAAACGTTGACCGAAGCTGGTTACGCTCCGGAAATGGCGTACTTCGAATGTCTGCACGAACTGAAACTGATCGTCGATCTGATCTATGAAGGCGGCATCGCCAACATGAACTACTCGATCTCGAACAACGCAGAATACGGCGAATACGTCACCGGCCCGCGCGTCGTGACCGAAGACACCAAAAACGCCATGCGTCAGTGCCTGAAAGACATTCAGACCGGCGAATATGCGAAGAGCTTCATCCTTGAAAACAAGGCTGGCGCACCTACGCTGATTTCCCGTCGTCGTTTGACCGCCGAACATCCGATTGAAGAAGTCGGCGCAAAACTGCGCGCAATGATGCCTTGGATCGCGAAAAACAAATTGGTCGATCAATCGAAGAACTAAGCTGTTATCGAGGTAAGGCATCACGCGGTATTCGCTTGCAAGCGCACACCGCGCTCGGACGAAAAGCCACGCATTAGCGTGGCTTTTTTATTGTCCTCGCCAAAGCAAAGGGATCATTGTCTGTATGCCGCAAAGCCTGCATTTCAGCGCAGCCCTTTTTCATTTGGTAACAATCTTTGCGCGCGATGCGATGAAAGAATTGGCAAGGGCCGTTATCATCGAACATCCGTTCACCATCATGATTACGGCCTTGCGCCATCGAGGAGCATCTCCATGCTGAAAACCAAACATATGCTCGCCTGTCTGGGCTTGATGCTGGCCGCAAGTTTCGCCGCCGCGCAGGCGGTGCAAACCAGCGGCACGCTGGTGATCGTGCCGGCCACCGGCGAGGTGAAGCACGCGAATGACGAAGCGAACCTGACCTTCATGATCGAAGAACAGGACAAGGACAAGGCGGCGGCCGCGTCGCGCGTGAACCAGAAGATGAAGCAGGGCATGGAAATCCTGAAGCGCGCCGATCCGCAGGCGGTTCTGAGCACACATGGTTATTACACCTACGCGGTGTATCCGGATGAACAGCCGCAGCCGCGCAGCAACGGCAAGCTGCGTCAGCCGAGCGGCTGGCGTGTCGGTCAATATCTGGAGATGAAGACCGGCAATCTGCAAAGCCTGCCGAAGACAGTCGCTGCCGCGCAGCGCGTGCTGGCGCTGAACGGCTTGCGTTTCGGCCTGAGCGAGGCAACGGCAAAACAACTGGATGCGCAGCGCATCGATGCCACGTATAAGAACCTGACTGAACGTATTGCATCGATCGCCAAGGCAATGGGCCGCAACCCGGCCGATGCGGTGCTCGACACGGTCGATTTCGAAGGCTCGGGCAACTATGCGCCGCAGGCGTTTGCGGCGAAGACGATGCGCGCCGCGGTGGCTGACGCCGCGCCGGTCGAGGAGCCGAGTTTCGAGCCCGGCGAAACGACGCTCGACATGCGCGTGGTCGGCAAGGTCCGTTTCCGCTAGCAGCAGGCTGGCCGATGCGCCGCCATGGCGCGACGCGAAACAGCGCAAGACCGCAAGGCTGCGCTGTTTTTTTATTGGCCGCAAAGCCGTTTCGGCGCGTCTGCGGGTCTTCGGTAGAATTGCCTGTCTGATACACTAGATGCTTGCCGTTTCTCCATTAAAACCGATATAAAAGCGGGAACAGAATGCCAAGCTTCAATCGCCGCAAAGCGAAGAATTCCACATGGTCCAAGGCGCGTCCGCTGGGAAGGCTTGCGCGCGGCAAGCAAGCCTTGTACGACGACCACGAAGATCACGAGCACGACATTGAGTCGCGCGCATTGCGCCGGCGCGGCATCTATCTGCTGCCGAACGCTTTTACGACGGCCGGATTGTTCTGCGGTTTTTATGCGATCGTGATGGCGATGGGGCAGAAGTTCGACTACGCGGCGGTCGCGATTTTCGCGGCGATGCTGCTGGATTCCATCGACGGACGCGTGGCGCGCCTGACGCACACGCAAAGCGAATTCGGCGCGCAGTACGACAGCCTGGCCGACATGGTGTCCTTCGGCGCCGCACCGGCGCTGGTGATGTACGTGTGGGCATTGCAGGATCTGGGCAAGCTGTGCTGGCTGGCCGCCTTCTTCTACTGCGCCGGCGGCGCCTTGCGGCTGGCGCGCTTCAATACCAATATCGGCGTGGTCGACAAGCGTTACTTCCAGGGTTTGCCGAGCCCGGCGGCAGCCGCGCTGGTTGCCGGCTTTATCTGGCTGATGCAGGATCTCGGCTACCCGGGACGCAACCTGAGCTGGGCCGGCTGGGCGATCACGCTGTACGCGGGACTGACGATGGTGACCAACGTGCCGTTCTACAGCTTCAAGGACATCAATTACCGCAAGTCGGTGCCCTTCATTGCGATCTTCCTGATCGTGCTGGCTTTCGTCGCGATCGCAGGCGATCCGCCGAAAGTGCTGTTCGGCCTGTTCGTCCTGTACGGACTGTCGGGCTACGCCGTCTATTTTTGGCGGCTGGCGAAGGGCAAGCCGGTCAGCATCGTGCAGACTGAAATGGACCACGACGATCATTGAGGTCGTCTTCAGATCAAGAACATCGAGCGATTGCTCAGGAGCGCAACATGGCAGCCGATTCCAACCGTCTCATCATTTTCGATACCACGCTGCGCGATGGCGAGCAGTCGCCCGGCGCCTCGATGACCAAGGATGAAAAGATCCGCATCGCGCGGCAGCTGGAGCGCCTGAAGGTCGACGTGATCGAAGCCGGTTTTGCGGCCGCTTCGCAGGGCGATTTCGAAGCGATCCAGGCGATTTCCGGCATCGTCAAGGATGCCACCGTCTGCTCGCTGTCGCGCGCCAACGACATGGATATTCAGCGCGCCGCCGATGCGCTGGCGCCTGCTGCACGCAAGCGCATCCACACCTTCATCGCCACTTCGCCGCTGCACATGCAGAAGAAGCTGCGCATGACGCCGGAGCAGGTGCTGGAGCAGGCCAAACTGGCCGTGCGCTTCGCGCGCAAGTTTACGGATGACGTCGAATTCAGCCCGGAAGACGGCAGCCGCTCCGACATCGATTTCCTGTGCCGCGTAATCGAAAGCGTGATCGACGAAGGCGCCACCACGATCAACTTCGCCGACACTGTCGGCTACGGCGTGCCGGGTCTGTACGGCAACATGCTGAAGACGCTGCGCGAACGTATTCCGAACGCGGACAAGGCGGTATGGTCTGTGCATTGCCATAACGACCTCGGCATGGCGGTCGCCAATTCGCTGGCCGGCGTGATGATAGGCGGCGCGCGCCAGGTCGAATGCACGATCAACGGTCTGGGCGAACGCGCGGGCAATACCGCGCTGGAAGAAATCGTGATGGCGGTGCGCACACGCCGCGATCACTTCAATCTCGAAGTCGGCGTCGATACGACGCAAATCGTGCCGACCTCCAAACTGGTGTCGCAGATTACCGGCTTTGCGGTGCAGCCGAACAAGTCGGTGGTCGGCGCCAATGCGTTCGCGCACGCATCCGGTATTCATCAGGACGGCGTGCTGAAGGCGCGCGACACCTATGAAATCATGCGCGCCGAAGATGTCGGCTGGACTGCCAACAAGATCGTGCTCGGCAAGCTGTCGGGCCGCAACGCGTTCAAGCAGCGCCTGGAAGAACTCGGTATCGCGCTCGAATCGGCTGCCGAGATGGATGCCGCCTTCGTGCGCTTCAAGGAACTTGCCGACCGCAAGGCGGACATCTTCGATGAAGACATCATGGCGCTGGTATCGGACGAGCAGCACGCGCATGAGCATGAGCACTACCAATTCATTTCGCTGTCGCAGCAATCGTCGACGGATGCCAGGCCGAAGGCGGAAGTGGTGTTCTCCGTCGATGGCCGCGAGCAGACTTGCAGCGCGGAGGGGAACGGCCCTGTCGATGCGATCGTCAACGCGATCGAGTCGAAGGTCGACAGCGGCGCAGAGTTGCTGCTGTTTTCCGTCAATGCGATCACGACCGGCACCGAGTCGCAGGGAGAAGTCACGATGCGCTTGTCGAAGGCAGGGCGTATCGTCAACGGCGTCGGTGCCGATCTCGATATCGTGGTGGCGTCGGCCAAGGCCTATATTTCGGCACTCAACAAACTGCATTCCAAAACCGAAAAACTGAATCCGCAGCTATAAGATATTCGTGCTCTGTCAAAAGGCCTTGCCATGCGCAAGGCCTTTTGTTTTGCAGTCGTGCGAGGCGTCATGCGATGCAACAGCCGCCCGCTGATAAGTTGGAAACCGTACAGATCGGCGTTGTCGCTGGGTACAGAATCGGAGCGTTCTCATTTCGTCACGGCGATGATATCCAACAGCGGGAGGTGAAAATGAATGAGCGCCGTTTTCGGTGGCATCGCGTTTGTTCTCTGCCGGTTTTCGGCATCTTCCTCCTCGCGCTTGCAGTGCTCGGCATTGCAGCCTTTTTCCCAACGCTTCCTTCCGCCATCGCCGCTAGTGCGCCGCGGCAACAAGAAGTTTCACTGCCGGACTGGCAGCGATATGCCGCATGGCATGAATCCTGGCGTTACGTCGTGCTGGAAGATGCGCGCTGGAACTGTCTGCTCGCCGGAACCGAGACTTTCATTCAGAGGTAAATCCCTCCTTTATGTGTGTTGTCGAACAGAGCCATACAGGGTGCTGCCGCATAGTGAATGACACGCCCTGCATGTAACGCATCGTTTCCTTGCTGGAACGATGCGCGCTCTATCCGAGCCATGCGGAATAGAAACAATCGGCAGTCAACAGCCAGCCGATTACGATCCTGAAAGGAATTCTCATGAACGACGAACTGATTGATACTCTGAATGACCTCATCGAAACCTGTAAGGATGGCGAGGAAGGTTTCAAAACCTGCGCTCAGGACATCAGCGATAGCCAATTCAAGCAATCCTTTCTCACGCGTGCGGCAGGCTGTGCGGCAGCCGCGAAGGAATTGCAGGCGCTGGTCATCGCGCATGGCGGCAGTCCGGAAAGAAAGAGCAGCCTGAGCGGTACGCTGCATCGCCGCTGGGTGGACATCAAGTCCGCGATTATGGGCAAGGATGACGAGGCCATCCTCAACGAGTGCGAGCGTGGCGAGGACGTGGCTAAGAAAAGCTACAGCCGTGCGCTGGAGAAGGACTTGCCCGCCGATGTGCGCGCCGTGGTTGAGCGCCAATATCAGGGCGTGATCCAGAATCACGATCTGGTGAAAAACCTGCGCGATCGCGCCCGCGCCGCCGCGCATCACTAAAAGCGCGTGGAATCCGCATACCGGCGCGCCGGTATGCGGATGTCAATGATCTGCTTACTTTGGAGGAAAGAGCATGGCCGATACCGATTCCGTCAATCAGGACGTAAAACAATTGGGCAAGGATGCCAGCGACGTGTTGAAAAATGCGAAGGACGACGCAGTCGCCAAAAGCAGCGAGCTGAGCGCGAAATGCATGGCCTTTCTTGATTCAGCGATTGCCGCAGCAAAGGAAGTGCCGACGGTTGCCGCAGCCCGCACCAAGGAGGTCGCCATCACGACCGACGATTATGTGCGCGAAAACCCGTGGCGTGCGGTAACGATTTCCGCCGGCGTCGGTTTGTTGCTGGGCGTGCTGTTTTCCAGAAAATAGAGTCGCCGCGATTAATGACTCCCTGCGAGATCGGCGCAAGCCGGTGTCGCAGGGGTTTTCTGTTTATACCCCCGAAG
>NZ_DATMTD010000043.1:0-9975 GCF_035565035.1 Oxalicibacterium sp.
AATTGGGATGTGAGATTGATACAAAAATTGGCAGCAATGACATTTTTTCGACTTCATCGATGCGTTTTTTAACTTGGCGAGACAGGATCCAAATTCCTGCGATCATGTTGATTTCAAATGCAGCCAGCCATCTTTGTGCCAGGTATGGAGTGCTTCCATCACATCGGAGGAGGCAGACGAAACCATCGTGCCGGCAAGTGCGCGATCGTTGGCTAATATAGTCAGAATTTCCAGATCCGAACCACCCACTTCGAAAGACGTGCCGTTGATAAAAATATAGTTATTGCGGTGCAGCATTTGCGTTTTACGTGACAGCTTGATGCCTGCCTTTTTTGCAAGCTGAGAGAAGCGTGTTTTTGTCAGTTGTACATCGGGTGCATCAAAATAGATATGCGCTTTCGGTTCGGAAAGATATTCACCGAGAAAGAGCGTCATGTCTTCCTGTGTGAAGCGCATCTTGTTCAATTCTGTCGAAACGCGAGACAGCATCGCATTGCTGATTTCGGCGCGATTCTTCGGCAACTTCAAGTCGGCATCGGCGTACCGGCCGGGCAGGTCGATCGTGTCGATCATCGATTCGAGGAAGGCTTCGCCCAGTTCCTGATACGACGGTGCGCGAAAACCGATCGAGTACGTCATGCATTCGTCCATCGCCGTGCCTTCATGCGCATATTGCGGCGGCAGGTACAGCATGTCGCCCGGTGCAAGCGTGAATTCCTCTTCGGGTTGAAAATTCTTGAGAATTTTCAGAGGTGCGCCATCCACCAGAGTCAAATCGGTCTGCGCACTGATGCGCCAGCGACGATGTCCGTGTGCCTGCAGCAGAAAGACATCGTAGGAATCGAAATGTGCGCCAACTCCGCCGGTTTTGGTTGCGTAGCTGATCATCAGATCGTCGAGCCGCGTGTCAGGAATAAAACTGAATTGTCGCATCAGCTCATCGACGGCATCGTCGTGCAGGTTGACGCCTTGCACCAGCAACGTCCAGTTTTTTTGCGTCAATGGCGGAACCTGCTCGAAAGGGCCGCTGTCCATCTTCCATTGGCGCTTTTCGTTTGTGATCAAGCGTGATTCGACGTCGTCACGTCCAGCCAGTTCGAACAGCTCGTCGCGCGAGAGCAGTGGGGTGAATCCGGGTATCGCCTGACGGATAAGCAAAGGCTTCTTGTGCCAGTAGTCGCGGAGGAATTCGGCGGCTGTCAGGCCGCCCAGCAAGGTCATTTTTTTCATCGCGCCATTATAGGGTAACGTCCCGCGTTACCGGCGATGTCGTCAGAGGTGCGCAGGTATAATTGCGGTCACTTTATTGAAAGGAACATCATGCAGATAGCCAAGAATACGGTCGTGACCGTGGATTACAAACTGTCGGATGCGCAGGGCGAGTTGATCGAGGAAGGTCGTGAGCCGATGGTGTATCTGCATGGCGGATACGAAAACACGCTGCCGAAAATCGAGGAAACGCTGGAAGGCAAGACGATCGGCTTTGAAGAAACCATTCAGGTCGAGCCGCAGGATGCATTTGGCGACTACGATCCGGATCTGGTCAAGATCGAGCCGCGCCATCGCTTGCCGACACCGCTGGAAGTCGGTATGCAATTCGAAGGTTCACCGGAAACGCCGGACGATGATGAAATGCCGACGATCTTCACCGTGACCGATATCGCCGACGACAAGGTCGTGCTGGATGGCAATCACCCGCTGGCTGGCATGGCGCTGCGTTTTACGCTGAAAGTGACGGGCGTGCGTGAAGCAACTGAAGAGGAAATCGCGCATGGCCACGTCCATGGTGCGCATGGTCATCATCATGAAGACGACGACGATGCTGAAGGCGATCATTTCCGCAGCCACCCAATCCATTAATTGCTGCCGGCGAATGCCGTGTGCCACAAACAAAAAAGGATGCTCAGGCATCCTTTTTTGTTTGTGCGATCCGGACAAATTCAGCGATGCGCAGTCCGTTGAGCGCCGCTATCTGGAGTAACAACAGCGAATAACTGTGACTGTACAGGATCGACCTTGATCTTGCTCCAGGGAGTTTCTGCCGCAAAAGTGCCGATATTGCCTTGCCAAAGAATGTTTTTCGATCCGATCTTTCTGGCAGGGTCAGGCTCTCCGTGAACAATCAGGATGCGGCCGTGAAATGCCGCTCCGAATTTCGCAATCTGCCGCCGTACGTCGGCATAACCTTCGCGCTTGCTGCTGGAGAAAAAGCTCGAAGAATGTTCGGTATGGATCATCGGATTGCCGTCGCAAAAAAACACGATGCCATTCAGTTTGCCGACTTTCGCCGTGATGAAAATGCGTTTGAGCCAGTCATTGTTGGCAACCTGACGATCTTCAAACTCGCTGTTGCGCCCGGCGGCATTCAGGTAATTGTTATTGTTCGCCGGCAGATTGATCGTTGCGAACAATACGTCCCCGATGCGCCAGTGCATGTTTTCTGCATACATGCGGAATGAAGGAATGGTCGACTGGCGAATCAGTGGAATCTTGCTGTCGCCAAACGAGAAATCATCGGTGAAAAACATTTCGCGCAGGCGACGGATGCGTTCTGTCGCAATCGAGCGGTTCTTCGCGCCCGTGCAGTCTGCCCAGTCGCTTGCAGCGACGGAAACGACCAAGCCGTTTTTCGCGTTGTCGAACAACGTGCGCCTGGTCTTGTAGAGTTCGTCACTGCACGGTTCGTCGTCAGCCTTGATGCCGTTTGCCACGACAAAGGCCAGGTTGTCGGCGTCGGTCTCTTCGATCGCTTCATGCAGCAGGGTGTCGGCGGTTGCTGCACGAAGCGGCTTGGCGACGACGCCGAAACTGAACGCTTCATTGCCGTACGAATACATCGGAAACAGAAAAACGATGCATACAAGCGAGCGCAAGGCATGCATGAATGGATTGGATGAAAAGGCGGCCTTCATGACGGTAACCGATTGCTCAATTCCTTCAGGCGATAGAGCGCATCCAATGCTTCCCGTGGCGACAACGCATCCGGATTGATGGCAGCGACCGCTTCATCGACTGCAGAGGTATGGGGCGCGATATCGTCAGCTTCGGCTTCAAATACGGCAGCGTCGCGATCTGCAAACAGATCGAACTGCGGTGTCGTTTGTACCGAATGGGCTTCCAGTGAAGCCAGGTGCTTGCGCGCAGCACGAATGACCTGCTGCGGCACGCCTGCCAGCTGCGCAACCTGCAAGCCATAGCTTTGCGACGCAGGACCGGTCTGTACGGCGTGAAGGAACACAATGCGATCCTTGTGTTCGACAGCCGACAGGTGCACGTTGGCAGAGGTCGGATGAATTTCCGGCAATTGCGTCAGTTCGAAATAGTGGGTGGCGAACAGCGTGAAGCTGCGCGTCGTTTCAATCAGATGGCGCGCGATGGCCCAGGCAAGCGCCAAGCCATCGAAGGTCGACGTGCCGCGACCGACTTCATCCATCAGAACAAGAGAATTCTCGGTGGCACCATTCAGGATCGCGGCCGATTCCGTCATTTCCACCATGAAGGTGGAACGGCCGCCTGCCAGGTCGTCAGCAGCGCCAATGCGCGTGTAGATGCGGTCGATCGGGCCGATCGTGGCACTCGTCGCAGGAACGAAGCTGCCGACATAGGCGAGCAAGGTAATCAAGGCAACCTGGCGCATGTAGGTCGATTTACCGCCCATGTTGGGGCCGGTGATCAACAGCAATTTGCGCTCGCCGGTCAGCACGCAATCGTTGGCGATGAAGCGTTCGATGTGATTTTCCACAACCGGATGGCGTCCCTGCTCGATTGCAATCGTGGGTTCGTTCACCAGTTGCGGCGCGCACCAGTTGTGGCGTATCGCGTGATCGGTCAGCGCGACCAGCGTATCGAGTTGCGCCAGTCCGTGGGAAATGTTCTGCAGGAGAGGAATGTATTGCAGCAGTTGTTGCAGTACCTGCTCATACAGATACTTTTCACGCGAGAGGGCACGCTCCTGCGCTGACAATGCCTTGTCCTCGAACGCTTTCAGTTCAGGCGTGATGTAGCGTTCGGCGTTCTTCAAGGTCTGGCGGCGGCGATAATCGTCGGGCACCTTGTCGGTCTGGCCGTGCGTCACTTCAATGTAAAAGCCGTGAACTTTGTTGTATTCGACGCGCAGGTTGGCGATGCCGGTACGGGCACGTTCGCGCGTTTCGAGATCGATCAGGAATTGTCCTGCGTTTTCCGACAGACCGCGTAATTCGTCGAGTTCCGCATCGAAGCCGCGTGCAATGACGCCGCCGTCACGCACCATCGCCGCAGGCTCCATCGCGATCGCGCGTTCGATCAGGTCGAGACATTCGTTCGGCGTCGCCAGTGCGTCGTGGATGGTTTGCAGCAACGGTGCGTCGGCGTCCTTGTTGCACATGGCGACATAGGTGCGCAGCGAAGGAAGTTGCTGCAGGCCGCCACGCATGCCGGCCAGATCACGTGGCCGTGCGCTCATCAGCGCAATGCGCGTTGTAATGCGTTCGATGTCGGGCACCGAGGCCAGCGTCGATGAAATACCTGTCGATGCATCGGCACGCATCAAGGCGTTGATTGCCGAGTGACGCGCACTGGCGATGCGCTGATCGCGTTGCGCGTGATGCAGCCAGTGACGCAGCAGGCGCGATCCCATCGCAGTACGACAGTGATCAAGCAGCGAGAATAATGTGGCGGAATGAGTGTCCTGGCCGCGTATCGTTTCAGTCAGCTCCAGATTGCGGCGCGTAGCGGCATCAAGCCCGATGAATTCATTTTCGGTTTCGACAGTCAATGTACGTACATGCTGCAGCCCGCGGCCTTGCGTGGATTGCGCGTAACGCAGCAGCGCGCCGGCAGCGCCGACTGCAGGGGCGAGATGGTCTGCGCCGAAGCCGGTCAGTGTGGAGACATTCAATTGCTCGTGCAATGCCTTGGCGCCGTGGGTCGGATCGAAATGCCAGTCAGGGACAACTGTATTGCGTGCATGTGCATATTCGCCGAACGGATTGTCGATGCTTCCCGGGATCAGTATTTCTGCCGGGGCGATGCGCTCAAGTTCCTGCTTCAGTCGGGTTTCTGCATTTTGCGCGTCGGTTGCAAATTCCATCAACTTCAACGCGCCGCTGGCCATCGACAGCCACGCGAGGCCGATCGTGACGGTTTTGCGTTGCGTCGTGCTGAACAGCGCAAGCAACGGCTGTTCCGATTTTTCCGGCAGCAGATCCGAGTCGGTCAGCGTGCCGGGCGTGATGACGCGCACGACCTTGCGTTCAACGGGGCCCTTGCTGGTGGCCGGATCGCCGATCTGTTCGCAGATGGCGATGGATTCGCCGAGCTTGACCAGCTTGGCCAGATATTGCTCGACCGCGTGGAAGGGAACGCCGGCCATCTTGATCGGATTGCCGTTGGACGTACCGCGTTGTGTCAGCGTGATGCCGAGCAGACGCGATGCCTTTTCCGCATCGTCGAAAAACAGTTCGTAAAAATCGCCCATCCGGTAAAACACCAGCGTGGTCGGATGGTCTGCCTTGATGCGCAGATACTGCTGCATCATCGGCGTGTGCTTGTCGTTCGGTGCGGGGAAGGGATTCTGTGCCGGCAATGACATGGTTGATTCCGGAATGGCGTCAATCGATCGTGCGCCGAATCATGGCGCGCCAACTACAACGGATCGGGAAAAATTAAAAATGCCATTGTATGCGACTGATCCGACTTGCAGAACCATGCATCTGCATGGAAATACGGCGCGGAACAGTCGCAAAAAAATGGCACATTGCTGCGTTAACGGTCTGTATCAGCGACCGCGGCCGCCGGAACGGTGTGGCGCCGCCGGGCGTGGATTGCCGCCGGCGGATTTGCCGGGTCCACCCGGTTTTGCAGCAGGGTTGCGAGGCGCGTTGCCGCCATTGCCGCTTCTGTTCTGTTGCGGCCTGCGTCCGCCACCGGGCGCGCCCTGGCTGCGCAGCTGGATAGGCTGCGGTTTCGCATTCAGATCCGGTTCGAAGCCGGGAATGACTTCAGACGGCAGTTTGCGCTTGATCAGTTTTTCAATGTCTTTCAGCATGCCCAGTTCATCGACGCAGACCAGCGAGACGGCTTCGCCGGTGGCGCCGGCGCGGCCGGTGCGGCCGATGCGATGCACGTAGTCTTCCGGCACGTTCGGTAAATCGTAGTTGACCACGTGCGGCAACTGATCGATATCGATACCGCGCGCGGCGATGTCGGTGGCGACCAGTACCTGCAGCTTGCCATCCTTGAATTCGCTCAGCGCCTTGGTGCGCGCCGATTGGCTCTTGTTGCCGTGAATTGCCATGCCGGTGATGCCGTCTTTTTCGAGTTGCTCGACCAGTTTGTTGGCGCCGTGCTTGGTGCGGGTGAAGACCAGCACTTGCGACCAGTTATGCGTCTTGATCAGGTAGGCGAGCATTGGATGCTTTTTGTCGCGATCGACCGGATGGATTTTCTGGTCGATGATTTCGACAGTGGAATTCAGGCGGGCGACTTCGATCATGGTCGGCGCATTCAACAGACCGTTTGCCAGCGCCTTGATCTCGTTCGAGAAGGTCGCGGAAAACAGCAGGTTCTGGCGTTTTGGCGGCAACACGGCGAGCACCTTGCGGATGTCGCGGATGAAGCCCATGTCGAGCATGCGGTCGGCTTCGTCCAGCACCAGGATTTCGATATTGTTCAGATTGACCGTGCCTTGCTGCATGTGATCGAGCAGGCGTCCCGGCGTGGCGACCAGAATATCGACGCCTTGTTTCAGCAGCTTGATTTGCGGATTGATACCGACGCCGCCGAAGATCACTGCCGACGACAGGTTCACGTATTTGCCGTAAGTGCGCACGCTTTCTTCGACCTGTGCCGCGAGTTCGCGCGTTGGTGTCAGTACGAGTGCGCGAATCGTGCGTTGCGAGGTCGTTGACGCATGCTTGACGCCGCTGGTGGCAAGGCGATGCAGGATCGGCAAAGTGAAGCCGGCGGTTTTGCCGGTGCCTGTTTGTGCGCCAGCGAGCAGATCGCCACCGGCCAGTACGGCCGGAATTGCTTGTGCTTGAATCGGGGTAGGGGCGCTGTAGCCCTGTTCGGTCACAGCACGCACGATGCCTTCGGCCAGGCCGAGGTCAAGAAAGGACATGGGAAACTCTATGAAAATTATCGGCCTGTCGCCACATGGCGCCAGTCGCAGGCAAACGGATTAAGGTACGAGGTAGTCGCAGGGGACGGCGGCAGGTTGACTGGAGAAATGCCGCGTGGACGCACTATACAGGATGAATGACGTGTGATGCGGAAAGATGACGAGGTATGGCGGAGAATTTGTCAGGAATGCCGTTGACGGCGATGACCGTACGTCATTCCTGACGATGCAACGAATTATTTCCGTGTCTTTGCGAATGGGCTGAGCAAGGTAATCATCTGTGCAAACACCTTCGGCGAGCCGGCGATCACATCGCCTTTGTACAGATAATCGGACTCGCCGGTGAAGTCACCCATGATGCCGCCGGCTTCCGTTACGAGCAATGAACCCGCAGCGATATCCCAAGGATGCAGGCCCTTTTCGAAGAAACCGTCGAGACGGCCGGCAGCAACATATGCCAGATCCAGCGCGGCCGAACCGGGACGACGCACACCGGCCGAGTTCTTTACGACAACCTTGAACATCTCGACGTATTCATCCAGCTGCTGCATGTCGCGGAACGGAAAGCCGGTGCCGATCAATGCGTCAGCAACCTTGTCGCGTTTGCCGACGCGAATGCGTTTTTCATTCAGGTAGGCGCCGGCACCTTTGGTCGCGGTAAACAGATCGTTGCGGGTCGGATCGTAGACAACGGCTTGCGTGATCTGGCCGCGTTGCTGCAGCGCGATCGATACGCAATATTGCGGAAAGCCGTGGATGAAGTTGGTGGTGCCGTCCAGCGGATCGATGATCCAGACGTTTTCTGCATCGTCGTGCAGGTTGGCGGATGCGCCGGATTCCTCGGCCAGGATTGCGTGGTCGGGATAGGCGTTCAACAGAACCTCGACGATTGCCTGTTCGGCAGCATGGTCGACTTCGGTCACAAAGTCGTTGTGCCCCTTGTCGTTGACCATGATGCGATCGAGGTCGAACGATGCGCGATTGATCACGGTGGCGCCGCGACGGGCGGCCTTCACCGCCGTATTGAGCATGGGATGCATAGAGATTCCGTTAAAATGACGGTGCTGCCGCTGATGCGGACAGACCATCCAATTTGAATTAATGAGCGATGCGGCACAAGCAGGTTCTGCAGATTGCATTGCCGCGCAATGCCGCTATTTTAAATGAACCTGCCACAAACCGACATGCCTCTTTTCAACCGACTGCGCTTTGTGCTGGTCGAAACCAGCCTGCCCGGCAATATCGGCGCGGCCGCGCGTGCGATGAAAACCATGGGTTTTGTCGAAATGGTATTAGTCAATCCGCGCGATGCCGGATTTGCGCGCAGCGACGAGGCGATTGCCTTTGCCAGCGGTGCGCAGGACGTGCTGGAGAACGCGCGTCTCGTAACCTCGATCGAGGAAGCGTTGCAGGGCGTGCATTTTGCTGCGGCAGTTTCCGCCAGATTGCGCGAATATTCGCCGCCGATTGTGTCGCCGCGCGAAGCGGCCGCAACGGCATGTGCGCTCGATGCGCCGGTTGCGCTGGTTTTCGGCAACGAGCGTTTCGGATTGCCGAACGAAATTGTCGAAAAGTGCAATGCGTTGATCAACATTCCGGCCAATCCCGATTATTCATCGCTCAATCTGGCGCAGGCAATTCAAGTGCTGGCGTATGAATGCAGGCTTGCGGCAATAGGTGATGCACCGCGCGAGACGAACATAGGTTTTCAGGGCGAACCGGCCAGCGCGGAACAGGTGGAGGGGATGTATGCACACCTGGAGCAGGCGCTGGTCAAGATCGATTTTCTCGATCCGCACAATCCGAAGAAGCTGATGCCGCGGCTGAAGCGCTTGTTTTCGCGCACGCAACTGGAGACGGAAGAGGTCAACATCCTGCGTGGCATTGCCCGGCAGATTCTCGACCGACGCAACGAGAGTTGATGGTCGATTCAGAACGCTGTGACACGACGCCTGAAAATGCAAAAACGGGGCATGAAGCCCCGTTGATGTTCTTGTGCAGATCGTTCGATCAGTTCCAGGAACGCACCAGTCCAACCGCCAGACCTTCCAGCGCAAAGCCATCTTCTTCGCCAACGCGAATGACATTGAAATCCGGATTTTCCGGCAGCAGCTCGATGGCCGAACCGGTCTTGCGATAGCGTTTGACCGTGACATCATCGCCGATACGCGCCACAACGATCTGGCCATTGCGTGCCTGATCCGTTTTTTTTACCGCCAGCAAATCGCCGTCGAGAATGCCGACATCGCGCATCGACATGCCGCGTACTTTCAGCAGATAGTCCGGTTTGACCGGGAACATGGACGGATCGACATGGTAGGTCTGCTCCACATGTTCCTGCGCCAAGATCGGCGAGCCGGCGGCGACCCGTCCGACCAGCGGCAGGCTCAATTGCATCAATGCAGGATGGGGCAGGGACATTTGCGTCGGAGACTCGACGCCGCGCTCCGCATCGCGTAAACGAATCCCCCGAGAAGTGCCTGGAGAAATTTCGATGGCGCCCTTGCGTGCCAATGCCTGCAAATGTTCTTCTGCGGCATTGGCAGAACGGAAACCCAGCTCGGCCGCAATTTCGGCGCGGGTCGGCGGGAAGCCGGTATTTTCGATCGCGTCGCGGATCAGATTGAGGATTTGTTCCTGGCGTGCGGTGAGCTTGATCATCGGGTTCCATGCTGTGGATGTGAACAGTATGGGATTTTATACAGTATTTGTGTCAATGCAAGTCATTTCGCGGCTTCCGCGGCGTTTGCGTCTGGAAAGCTCTAAATGCTTGAATGGATTGAATATTCGATGATTTCAGGGTATAGTTGCGGGCTTTCCTCTTCCCACACTCGTCTTGACGCCGGGGTGGGCGATTCTTCAATCAGTCCAAA
>NZ_DATMTD010000044.1:0-11925 GCF_035565035.1 Oxalicibacterium sp.
AAGCAAAGGTTCGTGATTCTGCCGGTTTTTTTTCTACTCACCAACAACCTGCCTCAATTTTTTGCGAAAAAATCAGCTTGCTTGTTGTTTTGACATGTCAAACCCATCACATTTTTGCCAACGAGCTTAACCTGCGAGAACGCAAAAGCGTCGTTGACACGGTAGAATGTCGCCTCTTTCGAGGGGTGCTATGACTGACGTGTGGAAACCATCCGTGACGGTGGCGGCAATTATTGAACGCGACGGCAAATTCCTGCTGGTCGAAGAAGAAACCAGCGAAGGCGTCCGCTTCAACCAGCCGGCCGGTCATCTTGACCAGGGCGAATCGCTGGAACAGGCGGTCGTGCGCGAAACCCTCGAAGAAACCGCACACGACTTTACCCCGACCGCACTAGTCGGCATGTACATGTCGCGCTACGTCTCGCAGCGCACCGGCCATGACGTCACTTATCTGAGCTTCAGCTTTTGCGGCGAGGTCGGCGCCAGGCACGATCAACCGCTGGACGCGGGCATTTTGCGCGCAGTCTGGATGAGTTATGACGAACTGGTTGCTTGCCAGGAAAAACACCGCAGTCCGTCCGTCCTGCAGCGCGTCGACGATTATCTGGCAGGCAAGCGCGCGCCGCTGGAACTGTTGCAAACGCACGCATCGGTTTTTGGAGTGGAAGTAAATGGCTAAAGGTTCGGCCAAAAAGCGCGTCGTCATCGGCATGTCCGGCGGCGTCGATTCATCGGTTTCCGCATGGCTGTTGAAAGAGCAAGGCTATGAAGTCATCGGTCTGTTCATGAAGAATTGGGAAGACGACGACGATTCCGAATACTGCTCGACGCGTCAGGACTGGATCGATGCGGCCAGCGTGGCCGATGTGGTCGGCGTCGATATCGAAGCCGTCAATTTTGCCTCCGAATACAAGGATCGCGTGTTCGCCGAATTCCTGCGCGAATACGAAGCCGGCCGCACGCCGAATCCGGACGTCTTGTGCAATGCCGAAATCAAGTTCAAGGCCTTCCTCGATCACGCGATGCATCTTGGCGCGGACATGATCGCCACCGGACATTACGCACGGGTGCGCGAAGCCGGTACCGGCGCGAATGCCGGCAAGTTCGAATTGCTGAAAGCGGTCGATGGCAGCAAGGATCAAAGTTACTTCCTGCATCGCCTGAATCAGGCGCAATTGTCGAAGACCCTGTTCCCACTCGGCGAAATCCGCAAGACCGAAGTACGCAAGATCGCCGAACAGTTGAAATTACCGAATGCAACAAAGAAGGATTCGACCGGCATCTGCTTCATCGGCGAACGTCCGTTCCGCGATTTTCTTAATCGCTATCTGTCGTACAAACCCGGCCCGATGAAAACGCCGGAAGGCACCATCGTCGGTGAACATGTGGGCCTCAGTTTCTACACGCTGGGACAACGCAAGGGTATCGGTATCGGCGGCATGAAATCGCACCGTAATGCCGACGGCAGCAGCGATCCCTGGTACGTGGCGCGCAAGGACGTCGCCAACAACACGCTGTATGTCGTGCAAGGTCACGATCATCCGTGGCTGTTGTCATCTGAATTGACCGCCGGCCAGATGAGCTGGATCGCCGGCGCGCCACCGGATGCAGAACAGGTCGCGGCAAAAACCCGCTATCGGCAGGCCGATGTCGCGTGTACACAGCATACGTACAGCGACGATTTTTCGCTGTCGTTCGATACGCCGCAATGGGCCGTCACGCCGGGACAATCGGCGGTGCTGTATCAGGGCGATGTCTGCCTCGGCGGCGGCATCATCAATACGAGTTCGATTGCCTAGGCTTCCGGCCGGAAGTCTTCCGCCGCCTTTTCCGATTCCCCGCAAAAAAAATTCTGCCTGCGTTATACACTGTGCCGCGACCGGCCATCATCGGACGGCAATAATCAGGTAGGAGAAAAGATGCGCGGTTTTCCTGTACGTTATCTGGGCATGATGGTGGTCAGCCTCGTCTTTGCAACGTCGCTGGCATTCGGGCTGTTGCTCGATACAGGCTGGTGGATGGTGGTTTTGTCGGGTGCGCTGATGGCAGTGGGCATCGCAGACATGCGCCAGAAAGAACATGCACTGTTGCGCAACTACCCGATCCTTGCGCACTTCCGTTATCTGTTGGAATCGGTACGTCCGGAAATTCGCCAGTACTTCCTCGAAGAAGACGCTGCGGCCAATCCGTTCTCGCGCAACCAGCGTTCGCTGGTGTATCAGCGGGCAAAGCAGGCCATCGACAAGCGACCGTTCGGCACGCAGATGGATGTCTATCAAAGCGATTACGAATGGATCAATCATTCGATCGTACCGGCCAAGGTCGGCTCGCACGATTTTCGCATCACGATCGGCGCGGATCGCGCGCAACCTTATTCAGCCAGCATCTTTAATATTTCTGCGATGAGTTTCGGCGCGTTGTCGGGCAATGCCATTCGCGCGCTGAATCGTGGCGCGCAGATTGGCGGATTCATGCATGACACCGGCGAAGGCAGCATCAGCCGCTATCATCGCCCCGAGCATGCAGATGAGCCGGGTGGCGACCTGATGTGGGAAATCGGCTCCGGTTATTTCGGTTGCTGCAATGCAGACAGCAGCTTTTCGCCGGAAAAATTCGAAGTCAATGCCCGGCTGCCGCAAGTCAAGATGATCGAGATCAAGCTGTCGCAAGGCGCCAAGCCCGGACACGGCGGCGTGCTGCCCGGGGCAAAGGTTTCGCCGGAGATCGCGGAAGCGCGCGGCGTGCCGGAAGGCATCGACTGCATTTCTCCGTCGTCGCATTCCGCATTCAATTCACCGACAGGCTTGCTGCATTTTGTAGAACAATTGCGCATGCTCTCCGGCGGAAAGCCAACCGGTTTCAAACTGGCGATCGGCCATCCATGGGAACTCTTCGGCATTGCAAAAGCCATGCTGGAAACCGGCATCACACCCGATTTCATCGTAGTCGACGGCGCAGAAGGCGGCACCGGCGCAGCGCCGGTTGAATTCACCGATCACGTCGGCGTGCCGCTGCAGGAAGCACTGCTGCTCGTGCATAACACGCTGGTCGGCATCGGCCTGCGCGACAAGATCAGGATTGGCGCATCAGGCAAGATCGTTACCGCCTTCGATATTGTCCGCACCCTGGCGCTCGGTGCCGACTGGTGCAATTCCGCGCGCGGCTTCATGTTCGCGCTCGGCTGCATTCAATCGCAAAGCTGTCACACCGACCGCTGCCCGACCGGCATTGCGACGCAGGATCCGATGCGCCAGCGCGCACTCGTCGTACCGGACAAGGCGGAGCGCGTTGCCAACTTTCACCGGAACACACTGAAAGCACTGGCCGAACTGATCGCAGCCGCGGGACTGAGTCATCCATCGGAACTGAAACCGCATCATCTGGTGCGTCGCGTCTCCGCCAATCAGGTCAAGCTCGCATCGGCTTTGTTGCCGTATCTGGAACCCGGCCAGTTGCTCAGCGAGGCAGATACGACACAAGCCTTGCCGGAAGTATTCGCCAAATACTGGCCGATTGCCCAAGCCGAATCTTTTCATCCGATTCGCTGATTCTGCAGCCAACATATGGCTATCCATATAGCCATATGCCAACTTCTTGCCTCTCCGGCAACTTCTCCAACCGTAAACGTCCTCTTGCGCCACAACGCGAGAAAAAAACTTGTAATCCGTGGATAAATCAAAGATAATCTAAACAAGAATTGTTCTCATTTATTAAAAAGGTTCGTCATGACGATCTCGGCACAACGTAATGCACAGGAAAAAGCGCCCTCTGCCACACGTGATGACGCTGTGGTTGAAAAGGCGGTCCCGCGAATCAACAGCCGGGATTTGTTCCGGCAGATGCGCGAAGTGGAAATTGCGCACGAAGGACGGATTTACCGCCTGCGCTTGACGCAGTTGAATAAATTGATTTTGACGGCATAACAGAAATACAGCGATTCCGACAGCCAGCCCGCACGATAGTAATCGTATTGCGCCAGCCAGCCAAACACCTCACAAGGAGAGTTTGAATGGCAATCGAAAAAACGGATTTGGCATTGCAGGAGCCGAACACGGCGCCAGCGCAACCGGAATTACTGGTTTCAGCGGTGTTGCATTTGATGTCGCATTACACGGCGAACAGCCAGGAAGCCAGTTCCTGCATCAAGCTGGCATCGGTCATCGAACGGCACCTGAAGGCGCTGGCCGATCTGCCCGATCTGGCGCCGGTGTTGCGGGCAACCTGCCAGCAGCTATCGGAACAGTGGGCAACGGTGGTGGAACGCGCAATGCCGCAACCGGAGAAATTCAGACTGTTCACAAGACTGGTAACTGGCAGTCGAGCCGTCAACTGAATGAAACAGGCCCGGCGAAGCATGCCGGAATAACTTGAAGTTGGTATCGCTAACCTGCAAAGAAGCAGCAAGAGGCATCGATGATTGTTTGTGTCTGCAATAATGTATCGGAACGCAAGATCCGTCAGGCGGTCAATGACGGTATCACGCGCATGTCGGAATTGCGTGATGAGCTCGAGGTCGGCACCTGCTGCGGCAAGTGCCATTCGTGCGCCAAGCGTGTTCTGCGTGAATGTCTGGCCGATGCGAAACCTGCAACGGCTCAACCGGTCGTATTCCAACTGAATGCAATGGCTGCATAAGTAGTCGTAGTTAAAAGCACGTATTTTATGAATGCAACATCCATGTCGTCGCCTGCGCCGGTTCTTCCTCCTTATCTGACACAGCAACTGCGACGATTCGGACCTCTCCTCATTATCATCGGGCTGCACATCGCATTGTTTTACGCATTGCGCAGCGGCCTGATGCATCAGGTTGCACAAATTCTTCCGCGGGAAATCGTTGCCAGTTTCGTCACGCTGCAACCGCCTGCGCCGGAACCCAAGCCGCAACCCACACCGAAGACCGTCCCGGTCGTGAAAAAAACCGTGACGCAAAAACCGCGCCCTGTCATTACTGACAAGCCAGCGCCGCAGGCGATTACCGAAGCAACGCCACCGGCGGCCGAACCTTCCAATGCGCCACCGTCAGATGCTGCGCCGTCCGCACCACCTGCGCCGGCGGCACCTGCTGTTCCAAAAACGATTTCCGGCGTGTCCTACATCAACGCACCGCGTCCTGTTTATCCGCCGCTCGATGCACGCATGGGCAACGAAGGCACGGTAACCCTGCGTGTGTTGATCAATGAAAAAGGCCGTGCCGAAAAAGTGGAAGTGCAAAAATCGTCCGGTTCGCTACGGATGGACGATGCAGCACGGGATGCGGTGATGCGCGCATTGTTCAAGCCTTATCTGGAAGATGGAAAACCGGCGCCAGCCTATGCCATCGTGCCAATTAATTTTACGTTGAATAGATAAAGAAGGAATCATCATGGAAGTCAGTCCGTACGGTTTGGAAAGTCTGTGGGCGCAAGGTGACCTCGTCACCAAAGGCGTCGCAGTCCTGCTGATCGCAATGTCGATCGCATCGTGGTACGTCATCGTCACCAAGGCGCTGCAATTGTTCCAGTATCGCAAATCCGCACGTGCCGCAGGACACGAATTCTGGGACGCGACCAGCCTGCAGGCAGGCATGGCGACGCTCGGCACCGGCAATCCGTTCGCCGATATCGCGCAAGCCGGCGTGACTGCGATGGATCACCATGTCGCACACAAAGGTCACCTGCACGACGAACTGTCGGTCAGCGACTGGATCACGCTGTCGTTGCGTCAAGCCATCGATGAAACACAGGCGCGCCTGCAAACCGGCATGGCGGTGCTGGCATCGGTCGGCTCCACCGCGCCGTTCGTCGGTCTGTTCGGCACTGTCTGGGGTATCTATCACGCGTTGGTCGCGATCGGCACGTCGGGTCAGGCAAGCATCGACAAGGTCGCCGGTCCGGTCGGTGAGGCACTGATCATGACCGCACTCGGCCTGGCGGTCGCGATTCCTGCAACGTTCGGCTACAACGCACTGGTGCGCGGCAACAAGGCTGTTATCGCCAAGATGAACAAATTCGGTTTCGATCTGCATGCATTGTTCGTCACCGGCTCCCGTGCAAAAGACGGTGGCAACAGTGCCAGCGGTTCCAAACTGGTCGCCGTCGGAGGTAAATGATGGCAATGGGCTCCCTGTCGGATGACGACGACTTCAATCCGGAGATCAATACCACGCCGCTCGTTGACGTGATGCTGGTTCTCCTGATCATCTTCATCATGACGATTCCGGTAATGAATCACGCGGTGAAACTGGATTTGCCGCGCGCAGCCAGCCAGCCTGACGACGTCAAGCCGGAAACGATCAACCTGTCGATCGCTGCCGATGGCAAGGTCTTCTGGAACAACGAAGAACTGGATGAAAGCCAGCTCGCGAATCGCATCGCGGATGCAGCGAAAGTCACGCCGCAACCGGAATTGCATCTGCGTGCAGATCGCACCACACAATACGAAAAAGTGGCACAGGTGATGTCCGCAGCACAGGCCGGCGGCTTGACCAAGATGGGCTTCGTGACGGAAGTACCGAAGTAATTCACTTCAAATAATTCGCCTCACCGGATGCGTTCGTCGAACGCACATCCAGAGCCACAAAAAAAGCGCGCCGCGACAATCATCCGGCGCGCTTTTATTTCTGCGACGCATCTCCGCATCTCACGCCCCGATTACCTTGCCGGTTCGGTTGCGCTGCAATCGAAACACGAATGATTCCAGCTAACGAAATGCATGCAGGATGATCGAAAAACAGGGTTCATCGGCTATCATGTGCGCACTCTTACCGGTTGTGCTATTGCGCTCTTAATGCGTAGCCAATCGTCCCTAGTCTTTTATTTCACATCACTTTCCGAGGCTCCCATGAAAGGTGACAACAACATCATCAAGTTGCTCAACGCGCAGTTGACCAACGAACTCACCGCCATCAATCAATACTTTCTGCATGCACGCATGTACAAGCATTGGGGCTTTGAAAAAATCGCCAAGAAGGAATACGAAGAATCGATCGGCGAAATGAAACACGCCGACAAACTGATCGATCGCATTCTGATGCTGGATGGCCTGCCGAATCTGCAGGCGCTGCATAAACTGATGATCGGTGAAAACACGCAGGAAATGATCGGCTGCGATCTGAAACTGGAAGTCGCTGCGCAGAAAACCGTAAAGGAAGGCATTGCCGCATGCGAAGCAGCAGGCGATTACGTTTCGCGCGAATTGTTCCAGTTCATTCTGGACGATACCGAAGAACATATCGACTGGCTGGAAACGCAACTCGATCTGATCGAAAAAGTCGGCATCCAGAATTATCTGCAAACGCAAATGGCGGACGAATAAGGTATCGCGTTTCCTGTCGCCAGCGGTGCCGAAAAAATAAAAGGGACGCCTCGGCGTCCCTTTTTCATTGTATCGTCAGTGATCGTTAGCGACTTACTGCGGCACGGTTTCCTTGAACGACGGACGTTCGGACAATTTTTCATACAGCTTGTCCAGATTCGGATAGTCTTCGCGCCAGTTGATCTCCGGAAAGCGGAACGACAACCAGCCCAGCACGCAACCCACCGCCACATCGGCCAGTGTGTATTGATTGCCGGCGCAAAATGCCGTGTCCTTCAGGCCAGCCGACATTGCCTGCAAGCCTGCATTGACCTTGGACATCTGACGCGCAACCCATTCCTTGCTGCGCTGCTCTTCAGGACGCATCGTTTTTTCCAGCCTTACCAGCATGCCGGCATCTGCCACGCCGTCCGCCAGCGCTTCCCAGCATTTGACTTCGGCGCGTTCGCGGCCATTTGGCGGAATCAGTTTGCCGACCGGTGTCAGCGTATCCAGGTATTCGACGATCACGCGCGAATCGAACATTGCGCCACCGTCTTCCATCACCAGGCACGGCACCTTGCCAAGCGGATTCGATCCCTGAATTGTGGTATCGGACGCCCAGACATTCTCAAGAGAGAAATCGTACTCGATCCTTTTTTCCAGCATGACAATACGCACTTTGCGCACATAGGGACTGCCGAGAGAACCAATCAGTTTCATAAATGCCTGCGTTGAAAATCGGAAGGCGATTATACATCGCGCGCACGTCCAAATCGCCGTTTCCCTCTATGAAGCCGTGGCGGTTTTGCGACGCACGGCAGTGGTAAAATGTCGTATTCCATTTGTGCAATATTTGCCGGCATTTTTTCGGGATTTTCCGGAATTGCCAGCCATTTCCATTCACGTCATCGCGTTTTCCACTCATCATCATGCCTCTTTCCACACTCTCCGCTCTTTCACCGCTGGACGGCCGCTACGCTTCCAAGACCGATAAATTGCGTCCGATTCTGTCCGAGTCCGGTTTCATGCATCATCGTGTGAAAGTGGAAATCGCGTGGCTGCAAGCGTTGTCGGCCGCCGGCTTTGCCGAAATCAAACCGTTTTCCGCACCGGCCAACGATCGCCTGAATACACTGGTTGCCGATTTCACCGAAGCCGATGCGCAACGCATCAAGGAAATCGAAGCTGTCACCAATCACGACGTCAAGGCGGTTGAATACTGGTTGAAGGAAAAAGTGAAAGACGTGCCGGAACTGGTTGCCGCCACCGAATTCATCCACTTCGCCTGCACGTCGGAAGACATCAACAACACGTCGCACGGCATGATGCTGAAGGCGGCACGTGATGACGTGTTGCTGCCGGCATTGCAAGGCGTGATCGCCAAGCTGACGCAACTGGCACACGACAACGCCGCGTTGCCGATGATGTCGCGTACGCATGGCCAACCTGCCAGCCCGACCACACTCGGCAAGGAAATGGCCAACGTCGTCGCCCGCCTGCAGCGTGCAATCAAACGTATCGCCGATGTGCAGATTTTGGGCAAGATGAACGGCGCCGTCGGCAACTTCAACGCACACTTGTCCGCGTACCCAAACACCGACTGGCAGGCGTTCTCGAAAGACGTGATCGAAAAACGTCTGGGCCTGACCTTCAACCCGTACACGATCCAGATCGAGCCGCACGATTACATGGCGGAATTGTTCGATGCTATCGCACGCACCAACACGATTCTGCTCGATCTGAACCGCGACATCTGGGGTTACATCTCGCTCGGCTATTTCAAGCAATCGACAAAGGCAGGCGAAATCGGTTCGTCAACCATGCCGCACAAGGTCAACCCGATCGACTTCGAAAATTCCGAAGGCAACCTCGGCATGGCCAATGCGGTGTTGAAACACATGGCAGAAAAACTGCCGGTATCGCGCTGGCAGCGTGACCTGACCGACTCGACCGTGCTGCGCAACATCGGTGTGGGCTTCGGTTATGCCGTGCTGGCATACGACAGCTGCCTGCGCGGACTGAACAAGCTGGAAGTCAATCCGGCACGTCTGGCCGAAGACCTGGACGAAACATGGGAAGTGCTGGCCGAGCCGGTACAAACCGTGATGCGTCGTTACGGCATCGAGAATCCGTATGAACAACTGAAGGACCTGACACGCGGCAAAGGCATTTCGAAGGAAGCGTTGCAGCAGTTCATCGTCACGCTCGCGATTCCGCAGGAAGCCAAGGATCAGTTGCTGGTAATGACGCCGGCGAACTACATCGGCTATGCAACCAGGCTTGCCAAGGAAATCTGATCGACGAAAACCTGCTTCTTCGGCGCTCATCCGCCAGAATGCAAAAAAAGCGTGCCCTGCAATCCGATTCGATTGCCGGCACGCTTTTTCTTATTTTGCTATATTCGTTCTAGTTCGAACTTTTGACAATAAACCATGCGCCGACCTGCTGATCGCCACATGCATCGCTATACGCTTCCCGCCATCGCGCTGCACTGGCTGGTTGCGCTGCTGATCATCGCCACCTTTCTGCTCGGCCTGACGATGGTCGATATTCCCGGCCTGACCCCGACCAAGCTCAAGTATTTTTCATGGCACAAATGGATGGGGGTGACCGTCTTCGGACTCGCCTGTTTGCGCCTGTTGTGGCGTTTGACGCACAAGGCGCCTACCTATCCTGACAGCATGCCTGCCTGGCAAAAGAATGCGGCGCATGCAGTGCACGGCCTGCTCTACTTTCTGATCTTCGCCATTCCGCTGTCCGGCTATTTCTTCAGCCTGTCTGCCGGCGTGCCTGTCGTCTATCTGGGTATTTTTCCCTTGCCGGTTTTCATCGCTCCCGATCCGGAATTGAAGATCCTGTTGAGACAAACGCATTACGCTCTCAACATGACATTGCTCGCAGTTTTCTGTCTGCATGTTCTGGCCGCGCTCAAGCATCAGTTCATTGATCGCGACCGCACTTTTCAACGCATGCTTCCTTAACTTCTCCTGAAAGGATTTTCATGTTCACTCGTACCTTCGGCAAAACCGCACGCTGGATCGCGGTCGCCACTGCCTGTATCGCCCTCCCCGTCTTTGCCGCTGCATTGAAAGCAGACGCATCGAAAAGCAGCGTCACCGCGACCTTCAAACAACTGAATGTTCCGGTCGATGCCAAGTTCAAGAAATTCGATGCACAAATCACCTATGACGCTGCCAAACCTGAAGCCTCGAAAGCCAATGTCGATATCGACATCGCCAGCTTCGATCTCGGCGATCCTGATTACAACAAGGAAGTGTTGAAGAAGGAATGGTTCAACGCCGCGCAATTCCCGAAAGCCAGCTTTGTTTCCAGCAGCATCAAACCGGTTGCGGCCGGCAAGCTCGACGTCGCAGGCAAACTGACGATCAAGGGCAAGACCACCGATGTTCACTTCCCGTTGAATGTGAAGAAGGATGGCAATGCGCAAGTGTTCGAAGGCGCGCTGCCGATCAAGCGTCTGACCTACAACATTGGTGAAGGTGAATGGAAAGACACCAGCATGGTTGCCGACGAAGTCTTGATCAAGTTCCGCGTCGTCACGGTACAGTAATCGCGGCACGCACGCGACAGATAACCACAAATACAATTCGAACATTCAAGGAGACAACGCATGAAATCATCTCTCGTCCTGGCCTGTCTGCTGGCCGCCGGCGCCACCTCCGCCTTTGCGGATACCTATAACATCGAGCCGAGTCACACCTATCCGAGCTTTGAAGCGGATCACATGGGCATCTCGGTGTGGCGCGGCAAGTTCGACAAGACCAGTGGCAACATCGTCCTCGATCGTGCGGCGAGAACCGGCTCCGTCGATATCACGGTCGATACCGGCTCGGTCGATTTCGGCCACGCGAAGATGAACGAAAAGGCGCGCGGCAAGGACCTGTTCGATGTCGCGCAATATCCAACGGCGACCTTCAAGGGAAAATCGTTCAGGTTCAACGGCGATACGCCGGTGGCAGTCGATGGTGAATTCACGCTGCTCGGTGTGACGAAACCACTGACACTGACCATCAACAAGTTCAAATGCATTCAGCACCCGATGCTGAAGCGCGAAGTCTGTGGCGCCGATGCCTCTGCAGAATTCAAGCGCAGCGACTTCGGCATGAACTATGGTTTGCCTGCCTTCTCGCCGGAAGTTAAACTGGCAATCCAGGTGGAAGCAGTCAAGGCAGACTGATTCGGCTGATCGCTCTCGAGCCGACGCCATTCCGCGTCGGCTTTTTTATTTGCGCATTCGATTGATCGCCCATGAAAGAACGTTATCTCCGCAGCATCCGATTACTGTCCGAGTGCTATCACGCGTTCGGCCGTCAGGCTGGCGCCAACATACGCAGCCGCACCGGTCTGACGCCGTCGCAGTTCGACATCATCGCCACCCTAGGCAATACGCCCGGCATGACGTTCAAGGAGCTGGGAGAAAAGACGCTGATCACCAAAGGCACACTGACCGGCGTGGTTGATCGTCTGCAGGAAAAGGGACTGGTCGTGCGCATGATGCAACCGGAAGACCGGCGTAGCACCATCGTGAAACTGACGCGCAAGGGCGACGCCGAATTCAAGCGCGTCTTCGCGCCACAGGTGGCGTTCGGCAAGCGTTCGTTTGCCGGCTACACCGACAAGGATTTCGAT
>NZ_DATMTD010000045.1:0-11043 GCF_035565035.1 Oxalicibacterium sp.
CTAAGCAGGGTGTTTCATGCTAGAATCAGCGGTTAGCTGAATTCTCATATTTTCGTCTTAACCCTTTCTTTTTATTGGAGTTTTTTTAGATGGCAATCGAACGCACCCTGTCGATTATTAAACCGGACGCAGTCGCCAAAAATGTAATCGGTCAGATTTACACCCGTTTCGAAAACGCTGGCTTGAAAATCGTCGCTTCCCGCATGACACAATTGTCGCGCGCAGAGGCTGAAGGCTTCTACGCCGTGCACAGCGCACGTCCTTTCTTCAAGGATCTGGTTGATTTCATGATTTCCGGACCGGTAGTGATCCAGGTTCTGGAAGGCGAAAACGCCATTGCGAAGCATCGCGACCTGATGGGCGCAACCGATCCGAAGAAGGCAGACAAAGGCACGATTCGCGCCGATTTCGCTGATTCGATCGATGCCAATGCAGTTCACGGTTCGGATGCAGAAGAAACGGCGAAAACAGAAATCGCCTACTTCTTCCCGGCACTGAACGTTTATTCGCGTTGATTTGACTTGGCCGCTTGGCAGAAACCTGCGAAGCGGCAGTAACGAAGCAAGACCATGACGACTCTCACCAATCTGCTGGATCTGGATCCTGCACAGCTCGTCGCTTATTGCGGCGAGTTGGGTGAGAAGCCGTTTCGCGCAAAGCAGTTGCAGCGCTGGATTCATCAGTTCGGCGCCAGCGATTTCGAGTCGATGACCGATCTCGCAAAGTCATTGCGCGACAAACTGGTAACGCGGGCGATCATTGCCGCGCCGGCCGTTATTTCCGACCACACTTCGTCCGACGGCACACGCAAGTGGCTGGTCGATGTCGGACAAGGCAACGCGGTCGAAACTGTTTTCATCCCCGAAGAAAATCGCGGCACGCTTTGCATTTCGACGCAGGCGGGCTGTGCAGTCAATTGCCGGTTTTGTTCGACCGGCAAGCAGGGCTTCAACCGTAACCTGACGGTCGGCGAAATCATCGGCCAGTTGTGGATGGCGGAATTCGAATTGCGCCGTACCAAAGGCATAGAACCCGGCCCCAAGGGCGAACGCCAGATCACCAACGTCGTAATGATGGGCATGGGTGAACCGTTGCTGAATTACGAACCGACCGTGACGGCGTTGAAGCTGATGCTCGACGATAACGCTTACGGTCTGTCGCGTCGTCGTGTGACGCTGTCGACCAGTGGCGTCGTACCGATGATTGACAAGCTGTCGCAGGATTGTGCAGTGGCGATGGCAGTGTCACTGCATGCATCGAATGATGCGTTGCGCGATGGCCTGGTTCCACTGAACAAGAAATATCCGCTGAACGAATTGATGGCAGCGTGCCGTCGCTACCTGGAATTTGCGCCACGCGATTTCATCACGTTTGAATACTGCATGCTGGACGGGGTCAACGATACCGATCAGCATGCGCGCGAATTGATCGCGCTGGTGCAGGGGCGCGATCCCGTGCCATGCAAGTTCAATCTGATTCCGTTCAATCCCTTCCCTGAGTCCGGATTGACGCGTTCGCAGAATCCGCGCATCAAGGCGTTCGCGCAGATTCTGATGGACGCCGGGATTGTCACGACGATTCGCAAGACGCGTGGCGACGATATCGATGCGGCATGCGGCCAGTTGGCCGGTGAAGTGAAAGACCGCACGCGCGTGCAGGAACGCATGAAAAAAATGGCCGATTATCAGGAAAAATTCGGCAAGGATTTTGGACGCATCGTGGAGATTTCATCTTGAAAGTAATCCGTCGGTCGGCCTGGATGGCCATTACCTTGTCTGTCATTTTGCTGGCCGGTTGTGCATCGAGTGGTCAGCGTTCTGCATCGAACGACGAATTGCCAACCAGTTCCGACCGTACTGAGATTCAACGTCGTGCCAGTATTCGCCTGCAACTTGCAGTCGGCTATTATCAGCAAGGGCAGTGGCAGACGGCACTGGATGAAGCCAAGCAGGCGATACAGATCGATCCGAATCTGACGGATGCTTATACGATGGCTGCATTGACCTATATGGAACTGGGGCAAACGCGTCTGGCGGAAGATCATTTTCAACGCGCGATGAAACTGGCGCCGAACGATCCGGATTTGAACAACAACTTCGGATGGTTCCTTTGCCAGAACGGTCGTCCCGAGCAGTCCATCGTTTATTTCGATACAGCGGCAGCCAACAAGTCCTATCAGTCTCCGGCCAAGGCGCTGGCAAATGCCGGCACCTGCAGCCTGATGATGAAGAATTCGCTCGCGGCGGAACGTTACTTCAACGAGGCATTCCGTCTTGATCCAACCAATACGGCGACAAATATCGGTCTGGCTCGCATCAACTACGATCGTGGCGAGTTCCAGAACGCGCGGTTTTACATTACACGACTGGTGAATGCGAACGTTCTGACAGCCGAGGTGTTGTGGCTGGGAGTGAAGACCGAGCGCAAACTGGGTAATCGTAGTGCGGAAAACAGCCTGGCGACGCAATTGCGCCGGCGTTATCCGAATTCGTCCGAGTTTGCGTCTTATCAGCGCGGAGTTTTTAATGAGTGACGGTGTATCAGTGAACGAAGCAGAAGAAAATCGCCAGGAATCGGAGCGAGAAGAGGCAATAGCCGCGGCGCAACCTCAAATGTCCGCAGG
This sequence comes from Oxalicibacterium sp., assembly GCF_035565035.1. Classification (GTDB taxonomy): domain Bacteria; phylum Pseudomonadota; class Gammaproteobacteria; order Burkholderiales; family Burkholderiaceae_D; genus Oxalicibacterium. Next base: position 2,624 of record NZ_DATMTD010000045.1, read on the forward strand.
TGCGCAACTTGCTGCGTTGCGCGAGGAACGCGGCTGGACAGTTGAACAGGTGGCGAATCAGTTGAATCTGGCCAGCCGTCAGATTCAGGCACTGGAAGCGGACAACTACGCGGCTCTGCCAGGCATGGTGATCGTGCGTGGGTTTATTCGCACTTACGCAAAATTACTGCGTGTCGATTCGGCACCAATTTTGGCTGCTATTGCCAGCGACAAGGCTGAACCGGATACGGTCCTGCAGGATCGCGGTTCGCTGTCGACGGCATTTTCGGAAAGCAGGGTTTCCTCCGGTAAATCGGGAGCGTCGTCCTCCAAACTGGTGATGGCAGGCGTAGCGCTGGCGATCGTCGTTGTGCTGGGATTTGCTGCAGAGCGAATGGGCTGGATTCCTGTGAAAGAACAGCAATCGCAAACGGAAGAGAAGCCGGTTACGGTGGAAGTGCCGGAGACTCAACTCTCTGCGGTGGGCACAACTTCGGAGGAAGCGCGGACTCTGCCGGCAGGAGAGCATGTCCAGCAAGCTGCTGCGGCAGAAAAAACAGCGTCCGCACCGGCAGTTGCGGAACCGGCTGCGGACAACGTTGCCGTCTCCCCACCGGTTTCGCCGGACAGCAAGAACGCGTTGGTCTTTCAGATGAAGGAAGACAGCTGGGTTGAAATCCGGCGCGACGACGACAGCATTCTTGTGTCGCGGCTTTTCAAGGCCGGCACAACGGAAGTATTCGACATCACCAGTCCGGTAGCGATGGTGATTGGTAACGCTGCGGGTGTCAGCGTCAAGCTGCGTGGAAAGCCGCTCGATGTTTCCGGCAACAGCAGCAATGTCGCACGATTGAATTTGAAGTAATTGTCATGTCCCAGCAACCGATTGCCACAGGCCCATTAACGCGTCGTCAAAGCCGCATCGCCGTTGTTCGATATGGCGAGCGGGAAGTGCGCATTGGCGGCGATGCGCCGGTGGTCGTGCAATCGATGACCAATACCGATACGGCCGATGTGATCGGTACGGCGATCCAGATCAAGGAATTGGCACGGGCCGGTTCCGAATTGGTGCGCATCACGGTCAATACACCGGAAGCCGCAGCTGCCGTGCCGGCGATCTGCGAACAACTGGACAAGATGGACGTGGTTGTGCCGCTGGTCGGTGACTTTCATTACAACGGCCACAAGCTGCTGAACGACTATCCGGATTGTGCGAAAGCGCTGGCGAAATATCGCATCAATCCGGGCAACGTCGGCAAGGGCAACAAGCGCGATACGCAGTTTGCGCAGATGATCGAGACAGCCTGTCGTTTCGACAAACCGGTTCGCATTGGCGTCAACTGGGGCAGTCTGGATCAGGAGCTGCTGGCGCGCATCATGGACGAGAATGCGCAACGCGCGACGCCATGGACCGCGCAGGCTGTCATGTACGAAGCGCTGGTGACTTCCGCTATCGAAAACGCACAGCGTGCGGAAGAAGTGGGTCTGGCGGGTGACCGCATCATCCTGTCGTGCAAAGTGTCCGGCGTACAGGATTTGATCGCGGTCTATCGCGAACTGGCGCGTCGCTGCGAGTATCCGTTGCACTTGGGATTGACGGAAGCAGGCATGGGCAGCAAGGGCATTGTCGCTTCGACCGCAGCGTTGTCTGTGTTGTTGCAGGAAGGCATCGGCGACACGATCCGTATTTCGCTCACGCCCGAACCGGGCGGCGATCGTACAAAGGAAGTGATCGTCGGTCAGGAAATCCTGCAGACGATGGGCTTGCGCAAGTTCACACCGATGGTGATTGCCTGTCCGGGATGCGGTCGCACAACGTCAACCGTGTTTCAGGAACTGGCGGACGATATCCAGACCTACTTGCGTGATCAGATGCCGGTCTGGAAAAAGCAGTACCCGGGTGTGGAGGCAATGAATGTCGCCGTGATGGGATGCATCGTCAACGGTCCGGGTGAATCGAAGCACGCCAACATCGGCATCAGCCTGCCGGGCACTGGCGAATCGCCGGCCGCGCCGGTATTCGTCGATGGCGAGAAGACAGTGACGCTGCGCGGCGACAATATTGCTGCCGAGTTTCAGGCCATCGTGCTGAATTATGTGCAAAGTCGCTACGGCAAGGAAAGCAGCACCGCCTGAACGGTAAGCAAACAAGAATAATCGGGAATACACATCGGCGATATCAGCCGTAGAAATTACATGTCAGATACCAAGAAAACAGAAAAAATCGTCGGCGTGAAGGGAATGAATGACATTCTTCCCGCAGATGCGCCATTGTGGGAATTGTTCGAGAACACCGTGCATACCGTGTTGAAGAGTTACGGCTTTCAGCAGATTCGCACGCCGATTGTCGAACCGACTGCCCTGTTCGCGCGCGGCCTCGGTGCCGTTACCGATATCGTCGAAAAGGAAATGTACTCATTCAAGGATACGATGAACGGCGATGACCTGACCCTGCGTCCGGAATGCACCGCTGGTGTAGTCCGTTCCGTGCTAGAACATAACCTGACCTACGACAGTCCGAAACGCCTCTGGTATGCAGGCCCGATGTTTCGCCATGAAAGGCCGCAACGTGGTCGCTATCGCCAGTTTCATCAGATCGGCGCGGAAGCAATCGGCTTTGCCGGTCCGGATATCGATGCCGAACTGATCATGATGTGTCAGCGCTTGTGGGACGATCTCGGCCTGCAGGATGTGCGCCTTGAACTGAATTCGATCGGCGATGCCGAAGAGCGAAACAGACATCGTGCCGATCTGATTGCCTACTTCGAAAAGAATGCCGACGTACTCGACGCCGAAGCGCAAAAGCGTTTGCACACGAACCCGTTGCGTATTTTGGATACCAAGAATCCGACAATGCAGGAGATGGTCAACGCAGCACCGAAACTGCTGGATTACCTCGGCGAGGAATCGCGCGCGCATTTTGAAGGCGTACAGAAAATTCTGCGTCACAACGCGATTCCGTTCACCATCAATCCGCGTCTGGTACGCGGCATGGATTATTACAATCGCACAGTGTTCGAGTGGGTAACTGATCAACTCGGCTCGCAAGGAACTGTTTGCGGCGGTGGCCGGTACGATCCGCTGGTTGAAATGTTCGGTGGCAAGCCGACACCGGCCTGCGGCTTCGCCATGGGCGTCGAACGTTTGCTGGAGCTGATGAAGGCAAACGGCGAACAGCTGTCGCCGAATCAATGCGATGTTTATCTCGTGCATCAGGGGGACGAAGCACAATTGCAAGCATCCGGGGTTGCGGAACGTTTGCGCGATGCGGGACTCGATGTTGTGTTGCATTGCGCATCGTCGGCAGGTATCGGCAGCTTCAAGTCGCAGATGAAACGTGCGGACAGCAGCGGCGCAGCGTATGCGGTGATCATCGGTGAAGATGAAATTGCAAAAGGCGAGGCAATCGTCAAGGAAATGCGCGGCGCGGAAACCGGCGGAAATCAATCCAGTGTCGCTTTCGATGCGATTCCGGATTATCTGGTCGATCAGATCGTCGGACACGATCACTCGCACGACGAACACGTACACTATCACCACTAAACTTGGACCATCATGGCATACGATCACGCAGAGCAGGAACAACTGGCCAGCCTCAAATCCTGGTGGGGGCAATACGGTAATCTCGTCACTTGGGTGCTTATCGCCGCGCTCGCGGCTTATGCAGCATGGACCGGCTGGAATTACTATCAGCGCAACCAGTCGGTGCAGGCAGCGCAGCTGTATGAACAACTGGAAAAAGCAGCCGGTGAGCAGGACAAGGAAAAAGTGCAGCGTGCTGCGTCTGACATGCAATCGAAGTTTGCACGTACGGCCTATGCGCAGATGAGTGCGCTGGTCGCTGCCAAGTCCGCATTCGATGCCAGCGATTACCAGGCTGCAAAAACCCAATTGCAGTGGGTGATCGACAACGGGCGCAGTGATGAATACAAAGCCATCGCGAAAGTGCGTCTGGCCGGTATTCTGCTGGACGAGAAAGCTTACGATGAGGGGCTGAAGGTTCTGGCTGGCGATTTCCCGCCCCAGTTCGCTGGTGTGGTTGAAGATCGCAAAGGCGATATTCTGGTCGCACAAAACAAGCTGGATGAAGCCCGCACTGCCTATCAGGCGGCAATCGAAAAAACCGATCAGCGCAATCCGGGCCGACAACTGATGCAGATCAAGCTGGATGCCATTGGCGGTGCACCTGCTGCCAAAGCTGTCTGACCGTCGAAGCCTCAAGAATCAAAAGGAAAAACAGATGCGTTTCACGTCAAGGATTTTTTGTGCAGGTTTGCTGGTTGCCGCAACGGGCTGCTCTGTCATGTCGTCGTTGAATCCGTTCGCCAGCAAGCCATCGACAAAAAATCAGCCTGCGGCATTGGTCGACTTTAAATCGACATTGAATGTGAAGACTGTCTGGACGGCTTCGGTCGGAAAGGCGGAAAAATATGCGTTTACGCCGGCATCTTTTGGCAATGCGCTGTTTGCCGCGGCTGAAAACGGTTCGATTACACGTCTTGATGCGACAACCGGTCGTTCGGCATGGCGCACCGATGCGGGTGTAAAACTGACGGCTGGTGTCGGTACGGATGGTCAGACAGTCGTGGTCGCCGGTGAAAACGGCACGATTCTCGCTTTCAACGCAGAAGACGGCAAGTTGCGCTGGAAAGCGCAAGCCAGCAGCGAAGTATTGTCGGCACCTGCGATCGGGCTCGGCGTAGTTGTCGTGCGCAGCATGGACAATCGGATTGCCGCATTCGATGTCGATAGCGGCGCGCGTAAATGGTCGGTGCAACGTACAGCGCCTCCGTTGACGTTGCGTACCGCGCCCGGCATTGCCATCAACGGTTCAAATGCCTATGTCGGTCTGGCGGGAGGTCGTCTGCTGGCGCTGACTCTGGCGACAGGTGCGCCGCGTTGGGAAGTTGCTGTCGGTGATCCGCGCGGTGTGACCGAGCTGGAGCGGATTGCCGATATTTCCGGAACCCCGGTCGTAGCAGGCCGTGATGTCTGTGCAGTGGCCTATCAGGGACGGGTTGCCTGTTTCGATGCATTGAGCGGCTCGCCACGCTGGGGCGCGCCATTGTCGAGCGACGTGGGCGTTGCCGTGGATGAACGTTATGTCTACGCGGCCGATGAGCATGGCACGGTACAGGCACTTTCGCGCGCGGGTGGCGGCAGCCTCTGGCGCAACAACAAACTGGCAAATCGCCGTCTGTCGACTCCGCTCGCATTCAGTCGCGCGGTTGCGGTTGGCGATTATCAGGGATACGTTCATTTCCTTTCGAAGGATGACGGTTCCCTGCTGGCGCGTGTCCAGACCGATGGCAGCGCAATCATGGCTGCACCGATATCGGTTGGCAGCACTCTCGTTTTCCAAACACAATCAGGAACAGTGGTCGCGCTCGCGGCCGAGTAAAACAATTTGATGAAGCCGGTTATTGCACTTGTAGGTCGACCTAATGTCGGCAAATCCACGCTCTTCAACCGGTTGACCCGGTCGCGTGATGCGTTGGTCGCCGATCTTCCGGGATTGACGCGTGACCGGCATTACGGCGAAGGCCGCGTTGGCGAACGTCCTTTCCTGGTGATCGATACAGGCGGTTTCGAGCCTGTTGCCAAGGACGGCATCATGCATGAAATGGCCAAGCAGACGAAGCAGGCAGTGGCAGAAGCCGACGTTGTCATTTTCATCGTGGATGGCCGTCAGGGATTGACGCCACACGACAAGACCATCACCGATTTTCTGCGTAAATCAGGCCGTCGGGTCATGCTGGTGGTCAACAAGGCCGAGGGCATGAAGTACACGACGGTCGCTGCCGACTTCTATGAGCTTGGCATGGGTGATCCTTACGTGATTTCTGCCGCACACGGCGACGGGGTCAACGATCTGGTGGAAGAGTCGCTGGATATTGCCTTCGCCCAGCGTCCGCCGGAAGAAGAGGTCTCGGAGTCCACCGGAAAAAGCATCAAGCTGGCAATCGTCGGCCGACCGAACGTGGGCAAGTCGACACTCGTGAATACGCTGTTGGGCGAAGAACGCGTGATTGCGTTTGACATGCCGGGTACGACGCGCGACTCGATCGAGATTCCATTCGAGCGTGATGGCAAGCATTACACGCTGATCGATACGGCGGGTATCCGTCGTCGCGGCAAGGTATTCGAGGCGATCGAGAAGTTTTCCGTCGTGAAGACATTGCAGTCCGTGTCGGAAGCCAATGTCGTGCTGTTGCTGCTGGATGCGCAGCAGGATATTTCCGAGCAGGATGCACATATTGCGGGATTCATCCTTGAATCGGGCAGGGCGCTGGTGATCGGCGTCAACAAATGGGATGGCTTGACCAGTGATCGACGCGACGAAATCAAGATGGACCTTGAGCGCAAGCTGAATTTCCTGTCGTTTGCAAAAACACATTTCATCTCGGCGCTGAAATCCAGCGGCATTGCGCCGATGATGAAGTCGGTCGATGCTGCCTATGCTGCCGCCATGTCGAATCTGTCGACGCCGAAGCTGACGCGTGCATTGATCGAGGCAGTCGAACATCAGCAGCCGCGCCGCAAGGGCTCGATTCGACCAAAACTGCGTTACGCGCACCAGGGGGGAATGAATCCGCCGGTTGTCGTCATTCACGGCAACGCGCTGGATGCCATCGATGCCAATTACAAGCGTTTCCTCGAAAAGCATTTCCGAGAAACTTTTTCACTGGTCGGGACTCCACTACGTATCGAGTTGCGTTCCGGGAAGAACCCGTTCAGCCGATCCGAAAAATAGGCGGTTTTGGCGAAAAAGGGCGAAATCGATTACATTCCCACTGAGCAGAGATACTTGAAAAAAGACAAGATGTCTCAATCTCCTCATCACAACAACACAATGGAGCTGTCATGACCAACAAAGGGCAACTGTTACAAGACCCATTCCTCAATGCCTTGCGCAAGGAACACGTCCCTGTTTCCATCTATCTCGTCAATGGCATCAAGCTCCAGGGGCATATTGAATCGTTCGATCAATACGTGGTCCTGTTGCGCAATACCGTGACACAGATGGTGTACAAGCACGCAATTTCGACCGTTGTTCCTGCACGCGCCGTCAACCTGAGTATCGAATCAGAAGTTGAGTAAGGCCCGCGTATTCCCGTCACCGGTGCGGTACTGACATGCGTGCCGTACTGGTAGGCGTTGATTTCGGCAAAGGTGATTTTGCTGCAAGTCTTGAAGAACTTTCCCTGTTGTCCCGATCGGCTGGCGCAGATCCGGTCATCACCATTACCGGCAAGCGTTCCGCTCCGGACGCCGCGTTATTCGTCGGTTCCGGCAAGGCGAACGAGATAGCCGATGCCGTTGTCGATCATGCCATTGACATCGTCATTTTCAACCATGCGCTTTCGCCCGCGCAACAACGCAATCTTGAACGCCATCTGAAAGTGCGTGTGGTCGATCGCACCAGCTTGATTCTGGATATTTTTGCGCAGCGCGCACAGAGCCACGAAGGCAAGGTGCAGGTGGAACTGGCGCAATTGCAGCACCTCTCAACGCGCCTGATTCGCGGATGGACCCACTTGGAACGTCAAAAGGGTGGTATCGGCCTGCGCGGTCCGGGTGAAACCCAACTGGAGACCGACCGTCGCTTGCTGGGGGAGCGCGTCAAGATGCTCCGCGCCAAGCTTGAAAAACTGCACAAGCAGCGCGCCACCCAGCGCCGTGCGCGTGGTCGCAACAACGCGTTTTCCATCTCGCTGGTCGGTTATACCAATGCCGGCAAATCGACGCTGTTCAATACCTTGGCCAAGGCGCGAACACTGGCTGCCGATCAATTGTTCGCCACGCTCGATACGACTTCACGGCGCGTGTACCTTGGTGAAGCCGGTAACGTCATCATTTCCGACACAGTCGGGTTCATCCGCGAACTGCCGCACCAGCTTGTCGCGGCTTTCCGTGCCACGCTGGAAGAAACCATCCATGCAGACCTGTTGCTGCATGTGGTCGACGGTGCCAGTCCGGTGCGCATGGAGCAGATCGAACAGGTCAATATGGTTCTGCATGAAATCGGGGCCGATCACATTCCGCAGATTCTGGTCTGGAACAAGATTGACGCAGCAGGGCTGGAACCTGCTTTGGAGCGTGATGAATATGATAAAATCCGACGGGTTTTTATCAGTGCCCAGACTGGAAGCGGATTGGATCTATTGCGTGAAGCGATAGCCGAATGTGCGAAAGCACGTGCCGCTGGCCTAGAAGATGCATCGCTTATTGCATCAGACGATGTGAACGTGTAACGAATCACTTGGCAATCCAACCTTTATTTTCAGCCCGGACCGCAAACGCATGCTCGTTACCCTATTTAAAAAACTTGGCTTGAAATTTTCTCTCAACGATCCTCGTTGGGGGCGTGGCTCAGATGACAACAACAAAAATCAGAACGGAAAAAAGCCGAATGAAGGCCCGCCCGATCTGGATCAGTT
>NZ_DATMTD010000046.1:0-21845 GCF_035565035.1 Oxalicibacterium sp.
TCTATGCCTGACCAAAAGCGGCAGGCGCACGATATCCTGCTTCAACAAATAGATCGACGCAGCCAGCAACACCACATCCTTCATCAGGAATGGAACGTTACCCACCATCGCGGGAAATCCGCCAGCCGAAGCCGCCCATCCGTCTGGCATGAACGGAATGATCGTGACAGTCAGTACGAACGTGATTACCGAACCGATCGCACCGAGAATGCCGAGTTGCCGATTCCAGAAACCGAGGAAGATCAGCGCACCGAACAGCCACTCTGCCACACCGAGAAACCAGCTGGCGCCGCGTATGCCGAATAACGGATACATCCAGGAGATCAACGGGCCGTTGCTGATGAAAGGAATCAGAATCTGCGCCTCGTATTCGAACCATTTCTGGTAACCGAAAAAGAAAAACATGATGACCATGGAAGCGCGGATCACGTGATAGTCGAGATCCTTCTTGAGCAGGCCTGACCGGCCCAGCGTATTGACGATGAAATTCATTGTTCTCTTTGAAAGTGGTTTTGCGTGTGCGTATATGTGTTGCGATGAATGACCTGACATCGCGATCGGGCGACGAAGCGAACGCGCCTGCAGACAGGCGACGTTCGCCGTCAGTCCATCAACGTGGTGTGACCGGGAAATCGACGGTCGTGTCGTTGATGCGGTTGAACACGTTGGTGAAAATAACCAGCGAAATGGCAAAACTGATTTCAACCAGTTGGCGATCGGTGTAACCCGCTTCCTTGATGGCGGCGAATTCCTCGGCCGGGATCGTGCCGCTGGTCTGGATCAGCGTACGCACCAGACGGATCAGTGCATCGCGCTTGGCATCGCCCGTCGATTCACCGCGACGGATCTTGCCGATCACGTCCTGCGGCAGTCCGACCATTTTGCCGATGACGGTGTGCGCGGCTTCGCAGTAATCGCAACCGGTCAATACGCTGACGAGCAGCTTGATGGTTTCCTGGTCTTTCTTGTCGAGCGTGCCGGAGGCCAGTACGCCTTCGGCAGCAAGCACCGCTTTCAGTGCTTCCGGACCGTGCGCGCCGACGGCGACGAAGAGATTCGGCACGCTACCGATGGATTTGCGGATCTGTGCGTAGACTTCTGCGGTGGCGCCAGTTGCGGTTTCGATTGCTGGGGTGTTGATGCGGTCCATGTTGTTTCTCCTTCAAGGTTGTGTTGTGGAGTCATCACTTTATGCGTCCGCAATGAGTTTTATAAGAGTTAAAACACTCAATAAAATATCAATTCGTCTCACAACTATGCAAAAAGGGAAAAACGTATGTCGCCACCCATCGATTGGCTCAGCCGGCTGCTGGACATGGTGCCGGTCAGCGGTCATCTGGAAATTCACTGCTTTTACGGCGCGCCATGGCGCATCGGCTACGAGCCGTCGCCGCCGGGGGAATTGCCGTATCACGTGATCGTCGCCGGCAACGCGACGCTGGAAGTGCCGGGTGAACCGACTCGCCAATTGCAGGCCGGCGACATCCTGATCCTGCCGCATGGATCGCCACATGCGTTGCACGACGGCAGCGATGTCATGCCCGGCCCGGCGACCAAGCGTCCCGGACTTAATTTGACGATCACCGAAAACAATGGCGGCGGTGAGAAGCTCGACATGCTGTGCGGCCGTTTCATCGTCGAACGACCGCACGATAAACTGTTGCGCGAATATCTGCCGCCGCTGCTGGTGGTACGCGCCGCCGCCGATGATTCTGCCTCGACGACCGCAACACAACTTGCAGGACTGGTGACGTTGATGCGCACCGAAGCGGATCATGAAAGCATCGGCGGTCACGCGATGCTGAATGCATTGTCGGCGGCAATGTTTGCACTGGCGTTGCGGCTTGCCGGCGAATCGGGCGACGCGCCGTCAGGGTTGCTGTCACTGGCCGGCAACCCGCGACTCGCACCGGCCTTGTCGGCGTTGTTCCACGAACCGGCTCGACCATGGACGCTGCCCGACCTCGCCGAGTTGTGCAACATGTCTCGCGCGACGTTTGCCCGTCATTTCCAGGACAGCATGGGGCGCTCGGCCAGCGATCTGTTGACCGACATCCGCATGACGCTGGCCGCCAACGCGTTGAAGGCGCCTGGCTCATCGGTCTATGCCGTATCGGAAGCGGTCGGCTATCAGTCCGAAACCGCGTTCCAGCGCATCTTCAAGCAGCGCATGGGCATGACGCCGGCGCGCTGGCGGCGTGGCGGCCATGCGTCAATCCCGGAAGCCGACTGACAGATGCCACCGGAAAGCTCGGCAAATCTTCTACAATGGCGGGCTTGGAAACCGGCCGCATCGCGCAGCCGGCCACGACATGTCATCAGGGAAAACCCATGAGCAACAACGGCTTTGAAAAAACGAACTCGCCTGCCAATGTGCTGTTCGCCAGCCTGATCGGCACCACGATCGAATTCTTCGACTTCTATATTTATGCGACGGCAGCCGTGCTGGTCTTTCCGCATCTGTTCTTTCCGTCTTCCGACCCAACGGCAGCCGTGCTGCAATCACTGGCGACATTTGCCATTGCGTTCTTCGCACGCCCGGTCGGCTCGGCGGTGTTCGGTCATTACGGCGATCGCATCGGCCGCAAGGCGACACTGGTTGCGGCATTGTTGACGATGGGGATTTCGACCGTCGCCATCGGTCTGTTGCCGACATACGCATCGATTGGCGCAATGGCGCCGTTGCTGCTGGCGTTATGCCGTTTCGGCCAGGGGCTGGGTCTGGGCGGTGAATGGGGCGGAGCGGTGCTGCTGGCAACCGAGAATGCACCGCCGGGCAAGATCGCGTGGTACGGCTGTTTTCCGCAACTGGGCGCACCACTCGGTTTCTTTCTGTCCGGCGGCATCTTTCTGTTGCTGACCGAGTTCATGACCGACGAGCAATTCTTCAGCTATGGCTGGCGCATTCCGTTTCTCGCCAGTGCAGTGCTGGTCCTTGTCGGCCTGTATGTCCGTTTGAAAATCACCGAAACGCCGGCCTTCCAGAAAGTGCTGGATCACGGCGAACGCGTGAAGGTGCCACTCGCCACTGTCTTCACCAAACACGGTCGCATGCTGGTACTCGGCACCGTGATCGCGCTGGCAACCTTCGTGCTGTTCTATCTGATGACGGTATTCGCCTTGAGCTGGGGCACGACGGCGCTCGGTTACTCGCGCAAGGATTTCCTGATCCTGCAATTGTTCTCTGTCGTGTTCTTTGCGATCACGATTCCGGCATCGGCCTTGCTGGCCGACCGTTACGGTCGCCGCATCACGATGATCATCGTGTCGATCGCCATCGTGCTGTTCGGCCTGCTGATGGCGCCACTGTTCATCTCCGACAGCCTGATCGGCGTGACCTTCTTCCTGTCGCTCGGCCTCGCGCTGATGGGGATGACATACGGACCGCTCGGCACGATGCTGTCCGAACTGTTTCCACCGGAGATCCGCTACACCGGTGTCTCGCTCACGTTCAACCTCGGCGGCATCTTCGGCGCATCGCTGGCACCGTATGCAGCGACATGGCTGGCGACGCATTACGGCTTGCAGTACGTCGGCTACTACCTCGGCATTTCCGCCCTGCTGACACTGGTCGCGCTGATACTCGTCGGCAAGGCGCGTCACGCATAAGTCTTCCATCTTTTGCGGAGGCTGCCGCACGACAAGCTGCGCGCCGCCGCGAACTAAGGCAGCCTTGCTCGCTTCAACAGATATTTTCTTCGTCGCGCGCCATGCGAGTGTGCCGTGCAGGCTACAGCTCCCGGCCTACCAACCGATCGATCGACCACTTGCCGCCGCCGTGGATGGAAATCGTCAGCGCGACGAAAGCCAGGATCAGCGGATACTCGAAACCGCGGTCGATCCACGGATAAGTCGGTCCAAGGGCGATGCAGATAACCGCCATCTGGATCGTCAGCATGGACGCAAATATCCGCGTCGCAAGACCGCCCGCCACGGCAAGGCCGCCGAACATTTCAAGCAATGCAACGAACATCGCAAGCTGAGGCGCAAACGGCAGGTGCAGTACGTTGGTGATGAGGTTGATCGATCCCGCCATCGGATCCGCCATCGAACCATGTGCGGAGCCGGTCAGCTTCGGCAATCCATGGGTGGCGATGGTCAGGCCGAAGGCAATGCGAAGAAGGGAAAGCGTCAGCGGTCTGCTCCACGCATATAACGGTGCGAGAGCCGGGAAAATATGTGCAGTTTTGTTTGACATCGGGACTCCGGTATTTTTTTCATGGAGAGGCGTCGCCTGCGCAATTGCAGACTGCGACCACGGATGAAGGGCGTGAAGATTGCCGTTGCCGCCTCACCATGCTCAGGATTTTCTTTCGGTCGGAAACGCGAACAAGGCCAGGCTCGATCAGATGATGCCGCCGTTGACGCGAATCGTCTGGCCGTTGATCCATGCACCGTCAGGGCCGACCAGCATTGCGACGACGGACGCGATTTCGTCCGGACGGCCGAGACGTTCGAGCGGCGGCTGTTTGGAAAGACGATCGATCACGTCCTGCGGATTGGCAAGGAACAGGTCCGTTGCCGTCGGTCCTGGCGCAATGCTGTTGACGGTGATGTTGCGTCCGCGCATTTCCTTGGTCATGACATGCGTGATCGCTTCGACGCCGGCCTTGGTCGCGGCATAGACCGCATAGCCCGGGTGATACAGGCCGACCACGCTGGAAGACAGATTGATGACGTGGCCGCCGCTGCGCAAACGACGTGCGGCTTCGCGCAAGGTGTTGAACGTGCCCTTGAGATTGATCGCGATCTGGCTGTCGAACAGTGCATCGTCGCTTTCGGCCAGCGGCGCGACTTTCATGATGCCCGCGTTATTGACCAGCACATCGACGCCACCGTAGGCCGCTTCGGCGGCATCGAACATGCGCGCTACGGCTGCGGCATCGCTGACGTCGGCCTGTGCCGCAATCGCACGACCGCCTGCCTGTTCGATCTGCTGGACGACAGCTTCGGCCGCCTCGGCACGACCTGCGTAATTGACGATGACGGTGAAGCCGTCACGCGCCAGACGCTGAGCGATGGCGGCGCCGATGCCACGCGACGCGCCGGTCACGATCGCGACCTTGTTTGCCTGATTGTTTGCTTGAATGTTTGTTGCGCTTTTTTCCGTATCTATTGCTGCTTTCATTTTCATTCTCCTGGTGGTGTCGCCGAAACCGGCGTCGTGACCAAACTATGGCAGCCCGAAGAAGAAAGATAATCGGGGTAAAATTGCCTTCACTATTCCATATAAACGAACAATAGGAAGAAAATGGACCGACTGGACGCCATGCGGCTGTTTTCCCGGATCGTCGAACGCCGCAGCTTTACGCTCGCCGCCAACGACACCGGCGTGCCGCGCTCGACCGTCACGCAAGTGATCCGTCAGTTGGAAGACCGGCTCGGCGTGCGCCTGCTGCAGCGGACCACGCGCACCGTGAAGCCGACACTGGACGGTGAAGCGTACTACCGCCGCTGCATCGCCATCCTGGACGACGTCGAAGATGCGGAAGGCGCGTTCAGCGGTGCCACGCCGCGCGGCATGTTGCGTGTGGAAGTACAAGGCACGCTGGCTCGGCATTTCCTGCTGCCGGCCCTGCCCGATTTTTTTGCGAAGTATCCGGAGATCGAACTGACCATGAGCGAAAGCGATCGCTGGGTCGATCTGGTGCAGGAAGGAATGGATTGCGCACTGCGCTACGGCAAGCTGCCGGACAGCGATCTGATTGCGCGTCAGGTGGCGATACTGGAACGTGTGACCTGTGCAACGCCCGAGTATTTCAAACGATTCGGCATGCCGAAAGATCTTGACGACTTACGCAAACAAGAAGGTCATCGTGTGGTCGGCATCCGCTCGATCACTACCGGCAACGTCACACCGCTGGAATTCACCGGCGGCGGCGTGATGGAAAGCGTTTTGCTGCCGAGCCTTTTTTCCGTCACCGGACCGGAAAGCTATCTGGCCGGCATCCGTCTCGGTCTGGGATTGGCGCAAGTGCCGAAATTTCATATCGAAAACGAACTGAAACATGGCACGCTGATCACCGTTCTCAAGGACCGGCCGCCGCCATCCGCACCGGTCTCGCTGGTCTATCCGCGCAACCGGCAGCTCTCGCCGCGCGTGCGCGTCTTCCTCGATTGGGCGACGCAGGAATTCGCTCGAAGGAATTCACCTGCGACGACCTGATATCGAATATGGTCATGCACAATCTCTCCGTGAAAACGCTTCTGAAAAAATCATGACGACAGTCGATCAGCATCGCGACAATCGCTCAGGTCAGGATCCGAAACTGCTGCGCCGCCTGTTGCGCGCAAAGGACAGGATGGATGCCGCATCGCACGAGGCCTGGCCGGTCGCGCGTTTGGCGAAAGTAAGCGGCGTGTCGGCGGACCACTTTGCGCATGCATTCAAGCAGGCCTTCGGCATTCCGCCGCATCGCTACCTGCTGACGCGACGCATCGAACGCGCCACCGCATTGTTGCGGGACACCGAACTATCCATCACCGACATCGCCTTCCAGACCGGCTGGGAAAGCCTGGGAACATTCGGACGCACGTTTCGCGACATCACTGGCGAAAGTCCGAGCGTGAACCGGGCGCGCACAAGAGTGGCCATGGCAGGACTTGCGCACGTGCCGGGTTGCATCGTCGCCGCTGTGCTTCGTCCAGGCCTGACAATCGCAGTTTCGGAGAAGCGACGCCGCGCCACGACCGGTATAAAGGACTCCTCTTCAGACAAGGAGGTTTCATGAGTCAGGGTATTCAGGTAGCAGGACTGTACGTGCACGATCAGGAAGAAGCGCTCGGCTTCTATGTCGACAAGCTCGGTTTTCACGTTCATACCGATGTCAGGAACGGCGACTATCGCTGGCTCACTGTGCAGCATCCGGAACAGCCATCGTTTCAGCTCGGCCTGTCCCTGCCGGGACCGCCGGTGCTGGATGCAGCCACCGCACAAGCCGTGCGCGAAATCGTCGCCAAGGGAGCGATGCCGCCGCTGGTGTTGTCGGTAGATGACTGCCGCGCCGCTTACGAACGCATGCGTGCGCTCGGTGTGGAATTTACGCAGGAACCGATCGAGCGCTATGGCACCGTCGATGCGGGTTTTCGCGACCCATCGGGCAATGGATGGAAGATGATCCAGATACGCGCGAAGTAGAAATTGTCTGAACGGGGAGTTTGCGCTCCCCGTCGTGCGCCTCAACCGTTGGCAACCAGTTCTTCGTCCGTTTCTTCACCGAGGAAACCGCCACTCTGATGTTCCCACAAGCGGGCATACAACCCGCCACGCGCCAGCAATTCGCGATGCGTGCCTTCTTCGACGATCTGCCCCTTGTCCAGCACGATCAGACGATCCATCGCAGCAATCGTCGATAGTCGGTGTGCGATCGCAACCACGGTCTTGCCGCGCATCAGGTCGTACAGGCTGGCCTGAATCGCGACTTCCGCTTCCGAATCGAGCGCGCTGGTTGCTTCATCCAGTAGAAGGATCGGCGCATCCTTCAGCATCACGCGTGCAATCGCGATGCGCTGACGCTGACCGCCGGACAATTTCACACCGCGTTCGCCGACGTGTGCGTCGTATCCGGTGCGCCCTTTTGCATCGCTCAGCGTCTGGATGAACTCGTGCGCTTCGGCGCGTTTGGCTGCATCGATCATGTCGGCGTCGGTTGCATCCGGCCGACCGTACAGGATGTTGTCGCGTACCGAGCGATGCAGCAGCGACGTATCCTGCGTCACCATGCCGACCTGTTCGCGCAGGCTGATCTGTGTGACGTGTGAAATATCCTGACCGTCGATCAGGATGCGGCCTTTTTCCAGATCGTAGAAGCGCAGCAGCAGATTGACGATGGTCGACTTGCCGGCGCCGGAACGGCCGACCAGACCGACCTTCTCGCCGGGACGTATCGTCAGATTGAAATGGTCGATGACGGAACGATTGCTGCCGTAGGCAAAACCGACTTCATCGAACTTCAATTCGCCCTTCGATACCTTCAGCGGCACGGCGTCGCCGGCATCGGTAACCGCATGCACGCGCGACAGTGTATTGATGCCGTCCTGTACCGTGCCGACCTGTTCGAACAGCGACGCCATCTCCCACATGACCCAGTGCGACATGCCGTTCAACCGCAGCGCCATGGCGGTAGCGGCGGCAACCGCACCGACGCCGATCTGGTTCTGCGTCCACAACCACAGCGCCATGCCTGCCGTACCGAGAATCAGCAACATGCTCAACGCGTGATTGACGATTTCAAACCCGCTGACCAGTCGCATCTGGCCATGCACCGCGACCATGAATTCCTTCATCGCGCTGCGCGCGTATCCGGCTTCGCGCCCTGCATGCGAAAACAGTTTGACGGTGCCGATATTGGTGTACGCATCGGTGATGCGGCCGGTCATCAGCGAACGTGCGTCCGCCTGACGGCGCGATACGTGGCTCAGACGCGGCACGAAATAACGCAGCGCAATCGCATAACATGACGCCCACACAATGAACGGCACCACCAGCCAGTGATCGAAAGTGCCGACCACGCTGACCAGCGTGACGAAATAGATGGCGACAAAAACGAGAATGTCGCCGGTGATCATGCAGACGTCGCGCACGGCCAGTGCAGTCTGCATCACCTTGGTCGCGACGCGTCCGGCAAATTCGTCCTGATAGAAACCCATGCTCTGGTTCAGCATCAGACGATGAAAATTCCAGCGCAACTGCATCGGGAAATTGCCCGCCAGCGTCTGGT
Organism: Oxalicibacterium sp.; assembly: GCF_035565035.1. Classification (GTDB taxonomy): domain Bacteria; phylum Pseudomonadota; class Gammaproteobacteria; order Burkholderiales; family Burkholderiaceae_D; genus Oxalicibacterium. Next base: position 8,721 of record NZ_DATMTD010000046.1, read on the forward strand.
GCTTGAAGAACGTCTGCAGCGCCACCAGAATCGTGCTCAACATCACGATCACCGCCAGCCAGATCAGCGTGCCACGTTCCTGTTCCCACAGTTGCGCCGGTTCGACCTTGCCGAGCCAGTCGACGACATGTCCCATCATCGCAAACAGCAATGCCTCGAATGCACCGGTCGCGGCCGTCAGCAAAGTCATTGCCAGAATGTATTTGCGTGCACCTTTGGTACACGCCCAGATGAACGCAATGAAACCGCGCGGCGGTGTGGCCGGCGATTCCTCGTCATAGGGATACAGCAGTTTTTCGAACCAGCCCAGCATGTGTTTCTCCAGAACCTTGCATTGCGCATGACGAAAAATTTGTCACGCCTCAACTTTCACTGCCATCGCACATCGCGATTATCGCGCACTCAATCAGTCCACGCCGATACGGCCAACGCACGACAGCATTTTGTACCGTGCATCAGGTCGGAAATAATCAGACGAAATAACCAGGCGAATGTTTTGCAATCGGCAACGCTTCGGCTACTCTACGGTTCTCGACAGCCACTTCCAAAGAAACCAGCCATGTATATCTTCGCCAAATTTCTGCACATTATCGGCTTCACGATCTGGATCGGCGGCATGTTCTTTGCGCATAATTGCCTGCGCCCGGTTGCCGCCACAACGCTGGAACCGCCACAACGTCTGCCGTTGCTGGCCGGCGTGATGGGCAAATTCTTTACATGGGTCTGGGTTGCGATCGTGCTGATATTCGCCAGCGGCATGCACATGATGGCAATCATGCACGCCGGTGGCGGTGCGCCTCCGCACTATGTACACGCAATGTTTGTCATCGCCGTGGTCATGCTGTTGATTTTCGGTCACATCTTCTTTGCTGCGTTCAAACGCATGAAACGTGCAATCGTTGCCGCGGACTGGCCGGCCGCCGGCGCGGCAATGGGCCAGATACGCAAACTGATCTTCGTCAATCTGATTCTGGGCAGCATCACCATCGTGATCGGCGCACTTGGACCGCTGATGTATTACCGCTGACGTATTACCGTTGATTTACTACCGTTGATGTGCCACCGTTGATTCGTGTCGCTCTGCTGCCAATGAGCGCGAGTTCTGCATTTTTTCGGGGAAGCAACGCCGCTTCCCCTATAATTCCATCACGGCAGTCTGCTGTCTCCCGATAGCGCTGCCGGTTTCAGCGGGCGAAAATCCGTCACTCATCGCCGGCAAGAAGTCGCTTCGTGCCGGTTTGCACATCAGTCCATCGTTTCGGTCGTTCGCGACCTGTGATCTGCAGCATCGCGGTCTCTGCCGCGCGGCTTCGCGATCGCGACGGCGTGTGCATTCACCTTGAAAGGAATCGACCGCCATGCATGACACTCCCCTTATTACCACCCTTGTCGGCGGCCTTGTGCTGGCCTTCATCTTCGGTGCCATCGTCAATCGCCTGCGCATGCCGCCTCTGGTCGGCTATCTGATTGCCGGCGTCGCCGTCGGGCCGTTCACCCCGGGCTTCGTCGCCGATTCGCATCTGGCGCAGGAACTGGCGGAGATCGGCGTGATCCTGCTGATGTTCGGCGTCGGCCTGCATTTCTCGTTGAAGGATCTGCTGTCGGTAAAGGCGATCGCGATTCCCGGCGCCGTCGTGCAGATCGCCATTGCGACGCTGATGGGCATGGGACTGGGATGGCTTGCCGGCTGGCCGTTCGGCGAAGGCTTCATCTTCGGGCTTGCCTTGTCAGTCGCGAGTACCGTCGTATTGCTGACCGCATTGCAGGAACGCCGTCTGGTGGAAACACCGCGCGGGCGTATCGCCGTCGGCTGGCTGATCGTGGAAGACATCGCGATGGTGCTGGCACTGGTGCTGATTCCGGCGTTGAGCGGCATCCTTGGCGGCAAGGGCGAAGCACTGTCAAATGCGGAATTACTGACCATGCTCGGCATCACGCTCGGCAAGGTGATTGCCTTTGTCGCCGTCATGCTGATCGTCGGTCGTCGCGTGATTCCATGGGTTCTGGAACGCATTGCCGCCACCGGTTCGCGCGAACTGTTCCGTCTCGGCGTGCTGGCAATTGCACTCGGCTTTGCGCTTGGCGCTGCCTATGTGTTCGGCGTGTCGTTTGCGCTGGGCGCCTTCTTCGCCGGCATGATTCTCGGCGAATCCGAACTCAGCCATCGCGCCGCCGAAGAATCGCTGCCGCTGCGGGACGCATTTGCCGTGCTGTTCTTTGTCTCGGTCGGCATGCTGTTCGATCCATCGATCATCGTGCGCGAACCGTGGCTGCTGCTGGCGACCGTGTTCATCATCGTGGTCGGCAAATCGGTCGCGGCCTTCGCCATCGTGCTGGCGTTCCGCCATCCGCTCGGCACGGCGCTGACGATTTCGGCCAGTCTCGCGCAGATCGGCGAGTTCTCCTTCATTCTCGCCACGCTCGGGATGTCGCTCGGCCTGCTCTCCACCACGGGCAGCGACTTGATTCTCGGCGGCGCGATTCTGTCGATCCTGATCAATCCGCTGCTGTTCGTCGGCCTCGATCGCCTGAAGCCGTGGCTGAAGTCGCGTGAAGCGCCCAAGGCACGCAAGGAGGAAGCGGATCCGAAAACATGGGAAGAACTGCACGACCACGTCGTGCTGATCGGTTTCGGCCGTGTCGGCCACATGGTTGCGGCAGAGCTGACGCAGCAGAACCGGCCGTTCATCGTGATCGAAGATCATCGCGACGTCGTCGACGCCTTGCTGCTGGACGGCATCCCGGCGCTGTACGGCAACGCCGCCGCACCGGGCATGATGGAAGCGGCCGACATCACCGATGCGCGCTGGTTGCTGGTCGCGATCCCGAACGCGCTCGAAGCCGGCCAGATCATCGAACACGCACGCGCACTGAACCCGAATATCGAAGTGGTCGCCCGCGCGCATTCGGACGCCGAACTGGTTCATTTCGAAAAACACGGCGCCTCGCACACCATCATGGGCGAGCACGAAATCGCCAAAGGCATGGCGAACTGGGTAATGGAATCGGCGCAAAAAACGGCGCACTGATAGCGCACTGACCGTCCTCACTCACGATCGTACGCATCACGAAAAATGCACGTCAGGTTCGCGACCGACGTGCATTTTTCTTTTTCCATGCAAACAAACGCAAACGTTTTCTTCACATGAATGAAACGTCCGGTTTGTCATAACGAATCGGCAACATGCGCTGCAATCCCGCTGGTAAAATTGATCCGACTTCATTTTCGGACGATGCCGACCATGCCCCCATCCATTCCGCAGCTGTCGCAATCCGTTCGTCAATTCTCAGGCAAACCCGCCGTCCGTCGCACCGCCATCGGCATCGTCGCCTTTTTCATCCTGATCGGACTGTTCGGCTACTTCGTGCTGCCGGGCATCATCAAATCCCAGGCCGAACAACTGATCACGGAAAAGCTGCACAGACAGACCACCATCGGCAAGGTCGATGTCAGCCCCTACGCGATGCGCTTGACCGTGCACGACCTGAAGATGATGGAACCGGACGGACAAGCCGTCTTTGCTAGCGTCGATGCGCTGACGGTCAATGTCTCTTTGCAGTCGCTGTTCCGCTTCGCACCGGTGATCGAACAATTCAAGGTGGTGACCCCGTACGTCCATCTGGTGCGCAATGACGTCGGACACTACAACATCGACGACATCATCGCGCTGATCAATAGCGAGCCGCCAAAGCCGGATGAAAAACCGGCACGTTTTTCAATCTTCAATATCGAGATCGAAAAAGGCCATGTCGAACTCGACGATCGTCTCGAACAGACGGTGCACAAGATCACCGATCTGAAACTCGGCATCCCGTTCATCTCCTCGCTGCCATCGCAGGTCGATGTCTTCGTCGAACCGCTGCTGAGCGCCAACGTCAACGGTTCGCCGCTGCTGATCAAGGGCAAGGCGCATCCGTTCGCCGATCCTCTGGAAGCAACGATCGATCTGAATCTGGACAACCTCGACCTGACGTCCTACGTAAAATATATTCCCGGCACGCCGCACTTCAAACTGCCGAGCGCACGACTCGACATGAACGTGGTTGCCAGCTTCCGCCAGAAAAAAGACGACGCACCGGCATTGCTGCTGAACGGCGACATCAAACTGAAATCGCTGCAACTCAACGACGCAAGCAACAAGTCAATCGTGAAACTGCCTGAACTGGCCGTTACGCTGAAAGACGCCAAGATCCTCGCCGACCGCATCGAGATTGCACGCGTCGCCGTCAACGGCCTTCAAGCCGACGTATCGCGCAGCGCAAGCGGCAGCTTCAACCTCGACAATCTGCTGACACCGCCGGCGGCGTCTCCGGTTGTCGCTGAAAAAATCGCCGCAAAATCGGCCAAAGCTGCGCCGGCGAAGGATGCGCAAGCCGTTACAGCAACGACACCGGCAACTCCAGCTCCGGCCGCCAAAACATCAACCGCCGCACGCAGCATTGCGCTGGCAGAACTCGACATCCGCGACGCCGCACTGCATTACACCGATGCGCAGGCCGCGCATCCAATGCAGGCCGGCGTCGAGAAATTCGACCTGAACGTTCGCAACATCGATGTCGATACCGGCAAGAAGACGGTGAACGTCGCTGAAGTGAGTTCGAACCAGGCAGGCTTCTCGCTGCAGCAAAACAAACCCTCTGCCAACGCATCGAAAGCAGCGTCAGCCAAAACTGCCGACAAGAAAAAAACGGCATCGTCCGGCGACGCCTACGTCGTCAACGTCAACAAGGTGAGCATCGCCAACTGGTCGGCCAGGCTTGAAGACCGCAGCCTGCCGCGCCCGGCCGTCACGACGATCGAACCGTTGAATCTGTCGATGCAAAACCTGTCGACGCAAGCTGCATCGCGCGGCCAGATCGATCTGAAGGCCGCCGTCAACAAGACCGGCAAGCTTGCCGTCAAGGGCGATCTCGGCATGGCGCCGCTGCACGCGAATCTGGCGCTGGATTTCGATCAGGTCGACATCATGCAGTTGCAGCCGTACTTCACCGACAAGGTAAATATTCTGCTGACACGCGCCAATATTTCCGGCAAGGGCGCGCTGCAATTCGATCAGGATAAAAGTGCAGCCGGCGGTTTCAAAGGCGGCTTCAAAGGTGATATCACGCTGGGCAATCTGTCGACGGTGGACAAGCTCAGCGCCAACGATTTCCTGCGCTGGAAGTCGCTCGCGTTCAGCGGCATGAACGTCAACTTCGCACCGTTCTCGCTGAACATCGATCAGGTTGCGATGAACGATTTCTTCGCGCGCGTGATTCTGGATGCGAACGGCCGTCTCAATCTGCGTGACGTCGTACGCAACGAAGAAGACGAGCAGAAAAGCGTGACCGATGAAGAACACAAACCGGCCGCACCGAAGCGTATTGCCGGCGCAAATACCGCGACTGCAGCCCTGCCGGAACCGGCCAAGCCGGCAACCGATATTCCACCGGTCAAGATCGGCAAGGTCGTGCTGCGTGGCGGGCAGGTGCGCTACACCGACAATTTCATCAAGCCGAATTACACCGCCAATCTGATGCGTTTCGGCGGCACGATTTCAGGCTTGTCATCGGATAAAAACAGCAATGCGAATGTCGATCTGAAGGGATTGGTCAACAGCGCACCGCTGGCTGTCGCCGGTCGCATCAATCCATTGAAAGGTGATTTGTCGCTGGATATCCGCGCCGAAGTGCGCGGCATGGAACTGGCACCACTGTCGCCGTATTCCGGACGCTACATCGGCTACGGCATCGAGAAAGGCAAGCTGACTTTCGACGTCACGTACAAGGTCGAGGATCGCGTGCTCACTGCACAGAACCGACTGGTGCTCGAACAGCTGACGCTGGGCGACAAGGTCGACAGCCCGGACGCGCCATCGCTGCCGGTGCAATTCGCGCTGTCGCTGCTGAAGGATCGCAACGGCGTGATCGACATCAATTTGCCGATCGGCGGTTCGCTCGACGATCCGCAGTTCTCGATCGGCGGCATCATCGTCAAGGTCATCGTCAATCTGATCACGAAAGCCGTCACGGCCCCGTTCACGTTGATCGGTTCGATGTTCGGCGGTGGTGAAGAACTGTCCCATGTCGGATTCGATCCCGGACGCGCGGCCATTTCCGACAAGGGCGAGGAAAAACTGAAATCGATCGCGAAAGCACTTGCCGATCGCCCTGCACTGAAACTGGAAATCACCGGCCGCACCGATCCGCAAACCGATCGCGAAGGATTGAAACGCGCATCGATCGATCGCAAGGTTCGCGCACTGAAACTGAAAGACACCGTGGCGCGTGGCGAATCTGCAGAGGCAAGAACAATTACCGTCACACCGCAGGAATATCCGGCTTTGCTGAAACGCGTTTACAAGGACGAGGATTTCAAGAAACCGCGCAACATGGTCGGTCTGCAAAAGGACGTGCCGGTGGAAGAGATGGAAAAACTGCTGACCGAGAATGCCAAGGTCAGCGACGACGATCTGGTCGTGCTCGGCAATCGCCGCGCACAAGCCGTCAAGGACTGGCTGACATCGACCGGTCAGGTACCAGCCGACCGGATTTTCATCCTCGCCGCCAAATCCGGTGGCGATGCGAAAGACGGCGCACCACCATCGCGCGTCGACTTTTCACTGAAATAGGCATCGAGCAGTATCTTGCACAACACGGAATCGCCAACGCCGACCGGGCATGAACCAGATGTGCCAGGAGAAAGCCTTGCGCACATCTTCCTCATTTTCTTGCGTCTCGGCCTGACTTCCTTCGGCGGACCGATTGCCCACCTCGGTTATTTTCGCGACGAGTTTGTGACACGCCGACGCTGGCTGTCTGAGCGCGGCTATGCCGAACTTGTCGCCTTGTGCCAATTCCTTCCCGGACCGGCCAGCAGTCAGGTCGGCATGGCATTGGGATTGTTCAAGCGTGGATATCCTGGGGCGCTGGTCGCGTGGGCTGGATTCACGCTGCCTTCGGCAATCGCGATGATCCTGATCGCTTTCGGGATTGCAGATCATGCGTCGATGTACACATCCGGCGTCCTGCATGGCCTGAAAGTCGTCGCCGTCGCCATTGTCATGCAGGCCGTCTGGGGAATGGCGCGCAATCTATGCACGGATGCGCCGCGCATTGCAATCATGCTCGTCGCAACCTGCGCTGTACTGCTCTTTCCCTCGGCGCTGACACAGATCGCCATTCTTGTTGTCTCTGCACTGTGCGGACTTTTTCTATCCAGACGCATCAACCTGGAACGGCATGAATCGTTGCCAATTTCGGTGGGACGTCGTGCCGGGTCATGGTGGCTGATCCTGTTTTTTCTGCCGCTGGTCGGCCTCCCCCTCCTGACGACACTGATCCCCAATCATGCTCTGGCCAGCTTGGCGGCGTTCTATCGTGCCGGCGCACTGGTATTCGGCGGCGGGCACGTCGTTCTGCCCTTGCTTCAAATGTCCGTGGTCACTCCGGGCTGGATCAGCAACGAAACATTTCTTGCCGGATATGCCGCCGCGCAAGCGGTACCGGGGCCATTGTTCACATTCGCGGCGTTTCTTGGCGCTTCAATGACTGCGGCTCCTTCCGGCTGGAGTGGCGGAATATTGTGCCTGCTTGCTATTTTTGCACCGTCTTTCCTGCTGATCGCCGGTGTCCTGCCGTTCTGGGAACAGGTTCGTCGCAATTCATCCGCACAGGCCGCACTGGCCGGCATCAATGCCGCCGTGGTCGGCTTGTTGTTGGCAGCGCTCTACGATCCGGTATGGACAAGCGCCATCCACCGCCCTGCAGATTTCGTGCTGGCAATGCTGGCTTTTGCTGCGTTGATGATCTGGAAACTCCCGCCATGGTTAGTGATCGCGGGAGGCAGCATCGCCGGCCTGCTGTTGAACATGATGCTGTAATCCTTCCCCTCCCTTTCTCTCGTTTGTCAAGACTGGCGCAATCGTTCGATTTGCGTATCATCTGTCGCTCGTTTCACGTTACTTGAAGATCCATGCTGCCTTCCATCGAACAACGTCTCGCCGTAGAACTCGCTGCAAAACCCAACCAAATCACCGCTGCTGTTGCCCTGCTGGATGAGGGCGCGACCGTGCCGTTCATTGCGCGTTACCGCAAGGAGGCCACCGGCGGTCTGGACGACACGCAATTGCGTCTCTTGGAAGAACGTCTGCGTTATCTGCGCGAACTGGAAGGCCGTCGCGCGGCCATCGTCGCATCGATCGAAGAACAAAAGAAGATGACGCCCGCATTGCTCGACGCGATCATGCATGCGGAAGACAAGACGCGTCTGGAAGATTTGTATCTGCCGTACAAGCAGAAGCGCCGCACCAAGGCGCAGATCGCCGTCGAAGCGGGCCTGACGCCGCTGGCCGATACGCTGCTCGCCGATCCGACGTTGAATCCGGATGAAGAAGCGGCGAAATATCTGAAAGCCGCGTTCACTGTCGAAGGCGTCGAGAATCCGGGTGTCGCCGATGCGAAAGCGGCACTCGATGGCGCGCGCCAGATTCTGATGGAACGCTTTGCCGAGGACGCGACGCTGCTGCAGGCGTTGCGCGAATACCTGAACGAGCACGGCATCGTCGAATCGAAAGTGGTGGAAGGCAAGGAAGACGCCGGCGCGAAGTTCTCCGACTATTTCGATTACTCGGAGACGTTGGGCACGATTCCATCGCACCGTGCGCTCGCGATGTTCCGCGGCCGTCGCGAAGAAATACTGAACGTCAATCTGCGTCTCGACACCGAAGAAGAAAAACCGAAATGGGATGCGCCGCACAACCCGTGCGAAGGTCGTATCGCCTCACGTTTCGGCATCAGCAATCAGGGGCGTCCGGCCGACAAGTGGCTGGCCGATACCGTACGTTGGACATGGCGCGTGAAGGTCTTCATGCATCTGGAAACGGAACTGATGACCACACTGCGCGAGAAGGCCGAGCTGGAAGCGATCAATGTCTTCGCACTGAATCTGAAATCGCTGCTGCTGGCAGCACCGGCCGGTCCGCGTGCGACGATGGGTCTCGATCCGGGCTTGCGTACCGGCGTCAAGGTCGCCGTGGTGGACGCGACCGGCAAGGTCGTCGATACCGCAACCGTGTACCCGCATCAGCCGCGCAACGACTGGGACGGCACGCTGCATACGCTGGCGCAACTGGCGGAGAAGCATAACGTCGCGCTGATCTCGATCGGCAACGGCACTGCCTCGCGCGAGACCGACAAGCTGGCGCACGATCTGATCAAGATGCGTCCCGAATTAAAGCTGACCAAGATTGTGGTGTCGGAAGCCGGAGCGTCGGTGTATTCGGCATCCGAATTCGCATCGCGCGAATTGCCGAACCTCGACGTATCGATTCGTGGCGCCGTGTCGATTGCACGCCGCTTGCAAGACCCGCTGGCGGAACTGGTGAAGATCGATCCGAAATCGATTGGCGTCGGTCAGTATCAGCACGACGTCGGTCAAACCCAGCTCGCACGTTCGCTCGATGCGGTCGTCGAGGATTGCGTGAATGCGGTCGGCGTCGACGTCAACACGGCTTCAGCACCCCTGCTTGCACGCGTGTCCGGCCTGAACAACAGCGTCGCACAAAGCATCGTCAGCTATCGCGACATGAAAGGCATGTTCACCTCGCGCGAAGCGCTACGCGCGGTGCCGCGTCTGGGCGACAAGACGTTCGAACAGGCGGCAGGATTCCTGCGTGTGATGAATGGCGACAATCCGCTCGACGCGTCCGCCGTGCATCCTGAATCGTATCCGCTGGTCGAAAAAATCCTGGCCGACATCAGCAAGGATGTCAAAAACGTTCTGGGCGACAGCAAGCTGTTGAAATCGCTGAGCCCGGCCAAATATGCGGATGACAAGTTCGGCGTGCCGACCGTGACCGATATCCTGAAAGAGCTTGAGAAACCCGGTCGCGATCCGCGTCCTGAGTTCACCACAGCGACCTTCAAGGACGGCGTGGAAGAAATCAGGGACTTGCGCCCGGACATGATTCTGGAAGGCGTGGTGACCAACGTCGCGGCATTCGGCGCGTTTGTCGACATCGGCGTGCATCAGGATGGTCTCGTCCACATCTCGGCGCTGTCGAACACCTTCGTCAAGGACCCGCACACGGTCGTCAAGGCCGGTCAGGTCGTCAAAGTGAAAGTGCTGGAAGTCGACGAAAAGCGCAAGCGCATCGCCTTGACGATGCGCCTGTCCGACAGCGCGCCAGTTGCCGGCAGCAAACCAGAACAACGCGCGGATCGGAATGACAGCCGCCGCATGACGCAGCACCAGCAGGCGCGTCAGCCGGAAGTCGGCGGCGCGATGGCAGCGGCGTTTGCAAAATTGAAATCCTGACGACGAATCCGGCAGGCAACGCCGGATTTTCCTATAATGGCGCAGTGACGCAGTTAAACAATTACCTAGTGAGGCAGCAATGAGCGACGAAGTACAAACCTGGATCAAGGAAACCGTGACGCAGCACCCAGTCGTGCTGTTCATGAAAGGCACCGCACAATTTCCGCAATGCGGCTTTTCCGGCAAGGCGATTCAGATCCTGAAGGAAAGCGGTGTGCAGGACCTGATCACGATCAACGTGCTGGAAGACGCGGAAGTGCGCCAGGGCATCAAGGACTACTCGCAGTGGCCAACTGTGCCGCAGTTGTATGTGAACGGTGAATTCATCGGCGGCTCGGACATCATGACCGAGATGTTCGAATCCGGCGAACTGCAGACCCTGCTGAAAGCCTGATGTGACCACCACCGGCGCATCGGTGTCCGCGACCCGCTCCCGGCGGATTGTCGTTGCGATCACCGGCGCGACCGGCGCGATCTACGGCGTGCGATTGCTGCAGCATCTGCAAGCGATCCCCGACGTCGAAACCCATCTCCTCCTCTCCGAAGCCGGTGTCCTGAACCTGCATCAGGAACTGGATCTGAATCGCAAAGACGTCGAAGCCCTCGCGCATGTCGTGCACAATGTGCGGGATGTCGGCGCATCGATTGCCAGCGGCTCGTTTCAATCCGACGGCATGATCGTCGCGCCCTGCTCGATGAAAACGCTGGCCGCCGTTGCGCACGGATTGTCGGACAACCTGATCTCGCGCGCCGCCGACGTTGCATTGAAAGAACGTCGCCGCCTGGTATTGATGGTGCGTGAAACGCCGTTCAATCTCGCGCACCTGCGCAACATGACTGCCGTCACCGAAATGGGCGGCATCGTCTTTCCACCTCTGCCCGGTTTCTACCACCGCCCTGCCTCGATCGAGGAAATGATCGACCAGACGCTAGGCCGCGTGCTCGACTTGTTCGATCTGCCGCATGTGCTGACGCCGCGCTGGAACGGCCTCAAAACCGCCTGATCTTCGCGTTTGCCGAATGGCAAACTTGTCGTTTCAACATTTGCGGATCGGCAAGTCTTTGAAAGAAATTTTCGGTCATCCCGACTCATTGTTTTCGACTCGCCATATACTGTGTTTTTATACAGTATATGGCGAGTGAAACATGCCTTACGACGATGAATTGAATAACGAAGTCCATCCTGTTGCTGCGCCACTAAAGGGCCGCAAAGGTCGTGGCGCCGTCACCAACATGCAGGGACGATACGAACTGCAACAGCGCGAATCTTTCGACGATGGCTGGGTGCAGGAAGATGAAGATGAAAGCAACGCCGGCGATGTTCCTTCTGCGTGGAAAACGCAGGTCATTGATGAACACGCAAAAACCATCCTGACGCGTAATACCTCTCCCGATCTTCCGTTTGGTGTATCACTGAATCCGTATCGTGGTTGCGAACACGGTTGCATCTACTGCTTCGCGCGCCCGACGCACAGCTATCTCGGATTGTCGCCCGGACTGGATTTCGAAAGCCGCATCTTTGCGAAAGTGAACGCACCTGAACTGCTGCGCCAGGAACTGGCCCATCCATCATATCAACCCGAACCGATTGCACTTGGCATCAACACCGATGCCTATCAGCCATGTGAGCGCGATTTGCGGCTGACACGTCGCATCCTCGAAGTCCTGCACGAATGCGAACATCCGGTCGGGTTGATCACAAAGTCATCATTGATCGAGCGCGATCTCGATCTGCTGGCGGACATGGCTGCAAAACGCCAGGCGACTGTCGCCATTACCATCACCACGCTCGATCCTGTGATCGCACGCACGCTGGAACCGCGTGCCGCAGCACCGGCACGCCGTCTGCGTGTCATCCGCACACTGACCGACGCCGGCATTCCGGTGGGTGTCAGCATTGCGCCGGTTATTCCTTTCGTCACAGAGCCCGACCTTGAACACATTCTTGCCGCCGTTGCCGACGCTGGTGTGATCAGCGCGAATTACATCGTGCTGCGTCTTCCTTGGGAAGTGAATCCGTTATTCCAGCAATGGTTGCAGACACATTTTCCCGATCGCGCACAACGTGTGATGAACCGCATTCGCGACATGCGTGGCGGCAAGGATTACGACGCGACGTTCGGCAAGAGAATGTCAGGCGAGGGGGTTTGGGCCGATTTGATCCGACAGCGTTTCGAAGTCGCGGTTAATCGTCTTGGTATTGGCAAGCGTGTCCATCGCTTTGCATCGCTGGATGCTTCCCGTTTTCGCAAGCCTTTGCATATCCCACCGACAATTCGAAAATCGTCTGGCCAACTTGATTTGTTTTAGTGAGGTGATGCGGCTAATAACGACGCCGCGCAACTCATAGTTAGATGCGTCCTGGAAATACAAACTTCGATGGAATTCCTTACGGCAGATCGCGCTGCATTCTTACAGAACGTTTGCCTTGGCCGATGTCGAATAAACACGCATGCTGCGTAACCATACAATTACCAGGAGACAGAATATGAAACCATCCAGAGCAATCATCCTTTCCTCGGCCTTGCTGTTTTCTGTTGGGGCATTTGCGCAAAGCACCCATAGCGACCCAGGTCCCAACATGCAGAAAACACCTGATGGCGTAACGCCAACACCCGATGCCACCTCCACACCAACGCCTTCCAAATCTCGTAGCGAAAAGCACATGGATCGGCAGGATAAAAAAAATGCGCCAGCATTCAAAGGATAAGTCACGGAGTAGCACGGATTCCACCGCACCGAATATGCAAACCACGCCTGATGGTGTAACCCGACGCCGGACGGTCGGTGCAACAACCTAGCCGCAGTCGCTAATCCAAAATAAAAGG